>JAKAFD010000006.1 GCA_021818075.1 bacterium | reverse complement strand
CAATCGCCACCACGGCGCTGACAAACAAGATAAAATAAGTCAGCCAGCGGCGAATGGCCGCGTCGGCGGAGAGCTGTCCTTTCTTCATCGCCCGCCTGATTAAGCTCGTCAGCCAGTAAAAAATCGGCGCGCTGATAATCACGGCGCTGATGGCGACTTTCAAGGCCTCTTGGCTGGGCAAAGTGTTTTTCAGCGTATCCACCAATTGCTGGTTGATAATCTGAAACACAATGACGCCGGTGGCAATGGACATAAAAGTCAGCGCCACCAAAGAGAGTAGGTACCAAAAAGCGAATTTTGCGTTGTTCATAAATTTTAATTATTTTTTTGATTTAAACATGATTTTGAAAAATATTGTTTATACTTTAGACATTTAAAAATCTCATCTTGCTCAATAAGCTGTGTATTTATTTTTTCTAAATTTTTTCCATTATAAGAGCTGCTGACACTAACTTCATCTAATCGCCTCCTCAAGGCACTCATCTCAGACTGTAAACTTCTTGTGTCATCGTTTTTAATAGCTTGCTCATACAAAAAATAGATATAGCTAAAAACCAAAGAGACAAAAAACAGCGCTACCACTAAAAGCCCAAAAAATACTATTTGATTCGTATCTTTAAGTTTGTCTCTCGTATCCTCCACGGCGTCGGCTGTTTTGTTTAATTTCTTAACCACGTCTGCAAGTTCGCTGGTGCTTTTTTCTGAAGTTGACGTATCTACGGAATAACCAGAGCCGATGCTAGTTTCCTTCGGTGACACGCCAACAGACGTTTCTGGGGTAGAGTAATTATGCATTCTAAATAAATTCATAATGTTTAACCTTGTTTACTGACAAAAATTAAATTTACATTCCCTCTTTAACTATTAAAAAATATTCTTTGTTGTCCAAAGTCTTACTATCAATCTTAATTTCTACTGGGTATTTCCCTCCCTTCTTAAAAATAACATTCAAAAAATTGGCGATAAAATTAGCTTCACCCCCATCTAATTTAATCTCTAAAGGACCGGTGGCTACGCCAATAGCTTCGCTCCCGTCACAATCTTTTATGCGGACCTCTATTCTATAGCTTCCCCTCTCTTTCCCGGCCACATTGCAAAAAATAGTCAACATTGGACGCAAAGCAGGAAAATTACGTGCATTTATGGTGTCAAAAATATTAACAATCGTACTATTGTTATTATTTCTGTTCACAATAACTTGATCGCAAAAATGTATACAGTTCAAAATAAAGTCTTTATCCATATTTTTAATTTAATAATAATACTTATACGTAAATCCTCTTTATCAACGGATTAAGGCGGGTGATAATTTCGTAGCTGGAAGTATCGGCCAGTGAGGCCATTTCATCGGCGCTCATTTCGGCGCTGCCTTGCTCGCCCAGCAAAACGACTTCGCTACCGACTTGAACATCTGGGATATCGGTTAAATCAACGGTAATAATATCCATGGACACCCGGCCCAAAACGCGGGCGCGGTGGCCGTTCACGAGCACTTTGCCGATACTGGATAAACTGCGGTCATAGCCGTGCCAATAGCCGATAGGCAAAATGCCGATGGTGGTCGGCCGTTCCAAGAGTTCGGTAAAATCATAACCGACGCGGCTGCCGGCCGGCACCGATTTAATTTCCGCCACCACGGTTTTCCAAGTTAAAATCGGTTTTAAGGCAAACTTATCGGAATAAGCGTATTTAACTTCCTGCGACGGCCACAAGCCGTAAAGGCCGATGCCGAGGCGCACCATATCAAATTGCGCTTGGGGAAAAACAATGGCGCCGGAAGTGGCGGCGGCGTGGCGAATCGGTTTTAATCCCCTTTTAGCCACTGCGTCCAACACAACTTGAAACTTGGTTAACTGCTCTTTAGTGCCTTGCGGAAATGCCGGATTTTTAGCGCCGGCAAAATGCGTGAAAACACCCTCAATCTCTACTTGCGGCAACTCCTTTTCGCAATAATCCAAAACTTTTTCAACTTCCTCCGGGAAAAATCCTTGGCGGCACATGCCCGTATCAAATTTTAAATGTATTTTTAATTTAGCGTCTCGCGGCAAATTCTTGACGGCCTCCCAATTGGAAACGGTTAGGCTGATATTATTGGCCGCCGCTTCGCCAATCATTTCCGGCAAAGTATAGCCCAAGACCAGCATCGGTTTAGTCAAACCGTTTTGCCGCAGTGGCAATGCTTCCAAAATTGAATCCAGGCCCAGCCAATCAATGCCTAATTTTTCCATTTCCTGCGCGTAGTCAATAAATGAATGGCCGTAAGCGTTGGATTTACACACCGCCATTATTGCCGCTTGTGACACAATCTGCCGGAAGGTCTCGTAGTTGAGCTTAAGCCGCCCCCTATCAACCTCAATCCAAGTCCTGATGCCGTTGTTATTTTTACTCATGCTCTTTATATTACCCTCCCAACCTTTCTCGCTTTCTTAAGAAAGGGTAAAAGGTTTTTGCTGAAATAATTTTTTTGTCATCGCGAGCGACCATAGGGAGCGTGGCGATCTCTGTTCTATTCTACGCGCATAGAGATTGCCACGCCCCGATATTCATCGGGGCTCGCAATGACAGATTAAGGTCGTAATCTCTTGACATCGCGCGGTAAAAAGACGGCTTCGCGGATATTGGGCAAGTCCAAAAGTTTCATAATAATGCGCGCCGGGCCGATGCCGGCGCCGCCGTGCGGCGGACAGCCGAATTTAAAGAAGTTCAGGTAATCTTCCAGCGAAGCAATATCCATGCCTTTGTCCTCGGCTTGTTTTTTGAGCACATCATAACGATGTTCGCGCTGGGCGCCGGTGGTAATTTCCAGACCTTTGTAAAACAAGTCAAAACTTTTGGTCAAAGTCGGGTCATCCTCGCGTCTCATATGATAAAAGGGCCGCGCCGACACCGGATAGTGCGTGACAAAAACAAAGTCGTGGCCGGTTTCTTTTTTAATCATCTGCCCCAATTCTTTTTCTTCCTCGGCGCTGAAATCGTCGGCTGCTTCGGCTTTAACGCCGGCCGCCGCTAATTTAGCCTTGGCTTCGGCCATGGTCAGGCGCGGAAAGGGTAAGGCCGGCGCCGCTACATTCATGCCTAAATTAATACTGACTGCCGCCAAACCTTTAATAATCATCTGCTCCAATTCCCGCATCACATCATCTTCCGATTCAATGTAAGAAATTTCAAAATCCCAGCCGGTAAATTCAGTGGCGTGGCGGTTGGTAAAGGATTTTTCGGCGCGATAAACCGGACCGACGGCAAAAACTTTTTCCAAACCGGCGGCCATGGCCATTTGTTTGTAAAATTGCGGCGATTGCGCCAAGTAAGCCTCGCGGTCAAAATACTTGACGGCAAAGACTTCGGCGCCCGACTCGCTGGCCGTGCTCATAAAGCTGGGGGTGTAAATTTGGATATAACCGGCGTCGTCCCAATATTGGCGCCAGCCTTTTTCCAGCTGCGTCCAGACTTTAAAAATTTTCTGATGCTCGGGCTGGCGTAAATCCAGCCAGCGCCAGTTAAAACGATTTTCCACATCGGCCTCATTATCGGCTTTGGTTAAAACCGGAATCGGCAGTTCGGCGTCGGCCGCCGACAAAACGCGGGCGGCGCTGACAGCCACTTCAAACTCCTGTTCGGTGGCGCCAGTTCGCGCCGGTTTGGGTTTGACCGTGCCCGACACCTCAATTACGCTTTCCAAACTTAAATTCTCCAACACCTGATAAGCCTCGCTGCCGGCCTCCGCCACCAACTGCATCATGCCCGACAAATCATACAAATCAATAAACATCACGCCCTTATGCAAGCGGATATTGCGCGCCCAGCCGGCCACACTTACTTCCCCCTGCCGCTCCTTAGCGGTTTTTATTGAAATTTTAGCCATAAAATTGTGTAAATTAAAAAGGAAATCATTAGTAAGATTTACTTAAATCATAGCAAGTTAAAACAGTTTTTTCAACTAATCCGGTTGACGGTTAAGGCGCCACTAAGGCATAATTAAATTAAAAGGTTCTTTTTAATCATTAATCAAAAAGAGGTGTTAAGTGAAAGTCTGTAAGTATAAATTGAATTTTGACTTTAAAAAGCAAAGGCAAGAAGACCATGCCAATTTGCCGGTGGATAAAAGTAAAATTCTAGGCGTCTATATTTCTCATGACCAAGTGAAAATACATTATTTGGGAGACGGCGCAAGCGCACACCAACCGACTGAAAAATGTACTTTTTTCCTTGTCCAAGATGACGCGACCTTCGTTGAGGATGTTACCAAAAATAATCATCTGGCGACTTTTGAGGTTTATGGCAATGTCTTTCATCTTTTTGAATTAAAAAAAACGCCAAACAAAAATGGCGAACGGTCAAAGGGTTTTTAAAACAGTCCGCAAAATATCAGGACTGTTTTTTTACAAAAATTATCCAGCCAAAGCCGTCACCAGACGATTCAGATACTTAACTAAACTGGCGGCTTCGCTGGCATTGATTTTTAAATTTTTTAAATTAATCACAAAATCGCCGCGGGCGAATTGCCGCAAACGATTACTGACGGCCACCGGGCAATCAGCCTCAAGCAGTGAATTGTCGGCCAAGCCTAAGAGGTGTAATAGTTTCCAGGCCGCCAGATGAGCAATGGTTTGGTAATAAAGGCGGCTGGCCTCAATGGCATTGAGCCAATAAATAAATTGCGCTAAGAGTAAAAATATTTTTTTGTCGCTCTCGCCCGGCTTGATTAATTTTTTATATAAAGCTAACAAATAACCGCCGGCGCTGATTTTGTCCAAATTGTTTTTCAAATCGCCGGCCGCCGACAAATTATCGGCCGCGCCGGCATAATCCGCGCCCCGGCCGACCACCACCATCAGTTCCACCAAATTGAACGGCTCCAAATGGCCAGCCAATTTGGACGACAACTTGGCCGCGCCGCGGGCGGTTAATTCCAGTTTGCCGCGGTCCCAGCTGTAAGCGATAACGCGCGAGTCATTTTCGGCACAGGGCTGACGGTCTAAAATAATGGCTTTAGTGCGATAAGTCGCCTCCATAGTTATTTACTTTTAGTCGTATTAAAATAAGCCTCCAAAATTAGCATAGCCGCCACGGCATCTTGGTCGGCCGCTCCCTTGCGAGCGCGCGCTGAACCGGCGGTCTGCCGCAAACGATCGGCCAACTTGCTGGTCAGCCGCTCGTCAACTAATTCCACGGGCTGTTTGATTTTCTTTTTTAAAGCGGTCAAAAAATCGGTAAAATATTTAGCTTCGCCGCCCCGCTTACCGGACAAGCTCAAAGGATTGCCGATAACCAATTTATCAATCGCCTCTTTTTTTACAACAGCTACCACTTCGTCCAGATTTTTTACTACCTTAAACGGCACGGCCACGCGCGTGAAATCGTCACCGACTGCTAGGCCGATTTTTTTAGCCCCCCAGTCAACGCCCAAATACATTTTCGGTGTTTTATTTTTCATGAATTTTTATGTCATTGCGAGCCCCGATGAACATCGGGGTGAAGCAATCTCTATGCGTCTTTAATCAGATTGCGCCAATCGGGATTGACGCTAATTATTAAATTAATCTTTTTCTGCCTTGAGCCGGCCTTAATTTGTTTTTCTCTAAACAGCGCTCTGCCGATACTGCTATAAACTTCGTAATAAACTATGATATTGGCCTTGTATTTAGCCGTGAAACTATTTATTTTTATTTTTTCTTTGTGCTGATTAACTCTAGCTAACAGATTATTAGTCACTCCGGCATACAAAACCGTTCTGCCTTTATTGGTGGCTATATAGACATAATAATGTTTTTCCATAGCCATGAGAATAGAGATTGCTTCGGTCGCTACGCTCCCTCGCAATGACAACTATTTTGTATTCTTTTGTTGTTTGCTATTTGTTATTTGTTGTTTGTTATTTTTTTACCAACTGCCGGAGGAACCGCCGCCGCCGGAGGAACCGCCGCCGAAGCCGCCCCAGCCGCCGCCGGAGGAACCGCCGCCTAATCCAGGGCCGCCGATCCACCACGGCAGATGGCCGCGCGCTTTGCCGGTCTGATATTGTTTAGAAACAATATAATCAAAAAGTAATCCCAAGGGCGTCAACACGGCGATGGCGATAATCCCCAGATACAAAAACCCCATAAATAAACCGATAATCACGCCGGCCACGCCGCCCAAGACGCCGCCCAGCCACCAGGATTTACTGCGGCCCAAAATACTGGCTAGCCAAATAAAAAGAAAAACAATGCCGCCAAAAATAAACTGAAAATTTATTTTGGTTTTGCCGCTCGGCTGGCTGTCGCTCGGGATCACTTCGCCTTGGGTGGCGGCGATAATTTTATCCACCGCCCCATCCAAGCCCTGATAAAAATTATTATCGGCAAAAGCCGGTTTCATTATTTGATTGATAATCCAGCCGGATTGAGCGTCCGTTAAATCGCCTTCCAAACCATAACCGACCTCAATTCTCATCTGCCGGTCCTCTTTAGCCACTAAAATCAAGACGCCATTATCTTTGCCTTTCTGGCCGATGCCCCATTCTTTGAATAAATCCACGGCAAAATTTTCTATGGTGTCGCCTTCTAAACTGTTGATAACGGCTATGGCGACTTGGTTGCCGCTCGCGGTTTCAAATTGCCGCAATTTATTTTCCAGTTGCTGTTTCTGCTCGGCGCTCAAAACATTAGCATAGTCGTTAACTAAGCCGCTCGGCTTACCCGGACTGACATAAGCTTGCGCGCCAGTCAAAGCCGCCGCCAGAAACCAGACGGCTAAACAAATTTTCAGCGTGGTTTTTAACATGCTACTTAGTTAAATCAACCGCCGGCGCCGTGGCTGAACCAGCCGCGGCTTCAAAATAATTGCGTTCGCCGTAACCCAGCCACCCGGCAATCAGATTGGACGGAAAGGTTTTAATAGCCACATTAAATTCTTTAACCGCGTCGTTAAAGCGCTTGCGTTCTACGCTGATGCGGTTTTCCGTACCCTCTAATTGAGTCATCAAGGTCGTCACGTTTTCCGCCGATTTCAACTGGGGATAATTTTCCATCACCACGAGCAAACGGCCCAAAGCGCCTTCCACCTGCGTGGCGGCGGCCGCTTTGTCGTTAGTGTTGCCGGCGCCGGCATAACGGGTGCGCGCTTCGGCCAAATCGCCGAAAACTTTTTGCTCTTGCGCCATAATACCTTTAACCGAAGCCACCAAATTGGGAATCAAATCAAAGCGGCGCTGATATTGAGTTTCCACCTGCGCCCATTGATTATCAATGGTTTCATTGGCTTTGACCAGCTTGTTGTAAGTCAGCCAGACAAAACCGCCGAGTAGCACCACGATGATGCCGATAATGAGCAAAGTTTTTTTCATAGTTTTTTACCCAGTTAAATTTCCCGCCAAGAGGCGGAAACCCTATTTAACGGGGTGAATTTAATTATTAAACTAAATTTTTGTTAAAATTTCGTGGCCGGTGTCCGTCACTAGCACCGTGTCCTCAAACTGCGCCGCCAAACTTTTATCAGCGGTGCTGAAAGTAAAACCATCAGCGGCGTCGGCAATTTGCCAGTCGCCCAAAGTGACCATCGGTTCCAAGGCCAGCACCATGCCGGCTTGCAGTTTAACATTGGGTAGACCGCTTTCTTTAATGGCGTAATGCGGAATCTGCGGGTCTTCGTGCACATCCAAACCGACGCCGTGGCCGACCAAATCGCGCACCACCGCCATATTATTTTTTTCCACATAATTTTGAATCGCCTGGCCGATATGATTTAAGGTGTTGCCCGGCTTAATTTGGGCGATGCCCAAAGCCAAAGCTTCGTTGGTCACGCTCAATAATTTTTTAGCCGACGGGCTGATTTTGCCCACCGCCAAAGTGCGCGCCATATCGGAAAAATAACCGTTTAATTCCAAGCCGACATCCAAACCGATGATGTCGCCTGCTTTCAAAGTCCGGCTGGGCAAGGCCGGCGCGTGAACAATTTCCTCATTAAGGGAAGTACACAGCGCCGTGGGAAAGGGCTTGGCGCCGCCATGCGTTTTATAATTTTTAAAGGCCGGCCGGCCGCCGGCTTTGGCCATTAAATCGCAAGCTGTTTGTTCCAACTCGGCCGTGGTCACGCCCGGTTTAACCATTGTTTCCAGCACGGCAAAAATTTTAGCCAGTTCGCGACAGCTAATTCTGATACCCTCTATATCTTTTTGATTTTTGATTAATTTAGTCATAAGCATGCGTCATCCCTGCGAAAGCAGGGATCTATATTCCAACAATCATTAGATTCCTGCTTTCGCAGGAATGACGACAAAGAATATGTTATTTGATTAACTTAACGATTTTGGCAAAAATATCTTGCCTAACTTTAGGAATAGTCTGTTGGCCGTTAATACTGATTAAAGTTTTATGTTTCTTGCCATAAGCCAGCAGCGGCGCGGCTGTAGCTTTGTAGTCGGCCAAGCGCTGGCGCACTACGGCCGGCTTGTCATCTTCACGAATGGATAATTTCTTGCCGCAAACATCACACATGCCGGCTTGTTTCGGC
Organism: bacterium; assembly: GCA_021818075.1. Taxonomy (GTDB): domain Bacteria; phylum Patescibacteriota; class Patescibacteriia; order Patescibacteriales; family Patescibacteriaceae; genus JAKAEX01. The sequence continues at coordinate 16,187 of JAKAFD010000006.1, read as the reverse complement.
GGCTTGTATAGCACATGGAAACTGGCGCCGCAGGCATTACAAATTCGCCGGCCGCTGATGCGGTTAATCACCTCTTTATCCCCGACCTTAACCTCAATGAGCCAAATAATGTACTTATCTTGAACTAGAGCCAGTAAGTCGTCAAGCTGGGCCGCATCGCGCGGATAACCGTCCAAAATAAAGCCTTTGGCCGTATCGCGCTTGGCCAGCCGGGCGGCAATTATTTGATGAATTAGCTTATTAGGTACTAATTGGCCTCGCTTAGTATAGCGCCTCGCCTTGAGCCCCAAGGGGCTTTTAGCGGCCTCTTGGCGGCGTAGTAAATCGCCGGTGGAAATAACCGGCAAGCCAAGTTTTTGCCCTAAGACCACGGATTGCGTACCTTTGCCCGAACCGGGCGGTCCGAAAAATATAAACACCAAATATGGTTGTTTCATAAAGTTAAACGGGTAAATGAATATCGGAATTAGTAACGGCTTTATCTTGATTGTCGCTTCTGGTAGCACCGGGCCGCTGGGCGGTCGGCGTGGCCTGGCTGCCGGTATTATAATTGCCGGCCAAACCGGTATTATCAATTGTTTGGCGGGGCGTCTTGGCTTCGGCCCGAACGCGGTCAAAAGTGGTCAGCCGTACATTTTTGGCAATTTTTTCCTCATCCCGCAGCGGACCGGGTTTGGTCGTCAGCATATTTTTTTTAATCCTTTGCTGGTAGCGCAAAGACTCGCCGCGGCGCTGCATCGCCTTAACCAATTGGCGGGTACTGACATTTTTGTTGGTCAGGCCCTCCTCTTTTAACATGCCTAAAAATTTCTGCCGGTCTAAACGGCTGACATTTTTGGCCGCCAGCTTCAGCTTGGTGGTGTTGTATTTATCATTAAGATTATAACGCCCCTTGCTTTCCGGATTATTATTAGTACTAACGCCAAAAAATGGCTTCCATGATTCCCACAGACCCATAAATTTGCATAAAAATTTACTTTTTTAGTATAACATTGTGAAGCGCAACTTTCAATTTTATTCTTAAACAACGGAAAAATTTCTAAATCCCAATTTCCAATTTCCAATTTTGGTATGCGCTACACGCATAAATTTTATAAATAAAAACACCTTTTTACAAATTAAGGTGTTTTATCATTCTGACTATTTAATTTATCCTTGTTGCGGGTTGTGTGTTGCGGGTTGCGTGATTTACATTATTTCGTAATCTCTCATAGACAGCTGGGCCTGGACTTGTTTGACCACATCAATGACCACGCTAACCACGATTAACAAGCTGGTACCGCCGATGGCCAGCCATTGAGTGCCGGTCACCGACCGCATAATCAAGGGCAAAATGGCGATTAAAGCCAAGAATAAAGCGCCGGAGAAAATGACTTTGTTGGCGGTCTGATTTAAATAATCGCTGGTATGCTTGCCCGGACGAATGCCCGGAATAAAACCGCCCTGTTTTTGTAAATTTTCCGCAATCTGCGTCGGGTGAAAAATAACTTCGGTATAAAAATAAGTAAAGCCGAACACCAGCAGGAAATAAAGGATGGCATAAACCAGCTGGTTGTTAAACACCAGGCCGGTAAATTCCGCCGCCTTGACCAGCCAAGCGCTCTTGGCGTGAATGAAAAATTGCGCCAAAGTCTGCGGCGCGGTGACGATAGCCACGGCAAAGATAATCGGCATGACACCGGCCATATTGACGCGCAAAGGCAAATGAGTGGACGAACCGCCGAAGACGCGGTTGCCGCGCACCTGCCGGGCATACTGCACCGGAATGTTGCGCTGGCCTTCGTTAATAATGACCACGCCGATAACGGTAATAATCGCCACCACCACAAAACCGATGATGGTCAATAACATGGTTGGGTCGTAGGTGGCGAAAGTGCGCTGGACCGTAGACGGCAAACCGGCGATAATGCCGGCAAAAATCATTATGGAAATACCGTTGCCGACTTTCTTTTCGTTAATCAGTTCGCCCAGCCACATCAGCATAATGGTGCCGGCGGTGATGGTGATAATCATGGAGATAGTCGCCAAAATATCCATATCGGCAATAATGCCGACCGTGGACCGTTTTAACAATAAAATCATGGAGTAAGACTGCAGCATCGCCAGCGGCACGGTAATCCAGCGGCTCCACATATTGATTTTGGCACGCCCCGCCTCTTCTTTGTTCATTTCATCCAGCTTGGGAATCATCATGCCCAAGAGCTGGAAAATAATGGAAGCGGTAATGAAAGGGCCGACGCCCATCATCACAATGGAAAAGTTCTCCATGCCGCCGCCAGAAAATAGATTCAAGAGGCCCAGTGCCTGATTAGCGCTAAAAAAATCCCGCAAAGCCGCCACATTGACGCCGGGAATCGGGATATGAGCCGCCAGCCGGAAAACCGCCAAACATAGAACAACAAACAGCAAACTGTTGCGCAAATCACGAGCTTTCCAAATCTTTTTTATCTGCTCCATCATATAAATAATAATAACAAACGCGCCGGTTTTAAACCAGCTTGCCGCCGGCCGCCTCAATCGCCTGGCGCGCCGCGGCGCTCACTTTAACATCCTTAAAGGTTAAATTCTTCACCGTCAACTGGCCGCTGGCTAAAATCTTGATACCGGCTTTGGCTTGATTAGCCAAACCGGCTTTGGTCAAAGACGCCGGCGTCACCGTCTGGCCGTCTTTAAAGTGTTTATTTAGAGCCTGTAAGTTAACGGCCTGGAACTTGCCCTGATAAGATTTGAAACCGCGCACCTTTGGCACGGACAATAACATCTGCTTCATGCCCAGGCGCTCGAGACCGCTGACGCCGGAACGGGCCTTTTGGCCTTTGACGCCGCGCGTACTATAAGAACCGTGGCCGGAAGCGTTGCCGCGGCCGATCCTCTTGGACTTTCGGTTAATTGCCTTGTCAGGCTGTAAGTTATGCAAAGTTAGCGCCATATAAAAATTTATTTTTCTTGTTTATTATCCTGGCTGTTTTTGGCCGCGGTCTTTTTAACTTTCAACGGTTTTAAATGGGACAGGGCCTCAATCATACACTTAGCGTTGGACACATTGTTATTGGTGCCCAAAATCTTGCCGGTAATGTTTTTGATGCCGGCCAATTCGGCGATAACTCTAACCACGCCGCCGCAAATAATACCCTGGCCGTGCTTGGCCGGGCGCAATAAAATGGAAGCGGCGCCGTATTTTTGTTTGATTTCATGAGGGATGGAAGCGATGTCGGTTAATGGCACATCAATCATATGTTTCTTGGCCTGATTAACCGCTTTGGTCACGGCTAAAGTCACATCGGCGCCTTTGGCCAAACCAATGCCCACTTTGCCGGCTTTGTTACCCAAAACCACGCAAGCGCGAAAACGCATTCTTTTACCGCCGGCCATAACGCGAGTGACACGAGCTAAATCCAAGATTTGCTGTTCGTACTCGCTTTCCGGGCGAGACTCACGCCGACCGCCGCCCATAGGTCCACGCCGGCTGCGAAAACTTTTCTTGGCCGGCTCTTTGGCCATGGCCGGCTCGCCAGCCGCAGCGGCTAACTTCGGTTCAGCGGCAGTGTCTTTAACGATGGCTTGTTCCTGTTTATTGTCTGACATATTAATGTTTAAAATTGTAAACCGCCTGCTCGGGCGCCGTCAGCGACGGCTTTCACCCGGCCATGATACAAATTACTGCCCCGGTCAAACACCACCTGGCTGATACCGGCTGCTTTAGCCTTGGCGGCTAGAGCCTGACCTAAAGCAAAACCAATCGCGGTTTTATTATCGGCTTTTAACCCTTTGCTATGCGCGCTGACCAAAGTTTTACCGGCGGTATCATCAATAATTTGCGCAAACAGATAAGCGTTGGATTTAAAAACACTGAGTCTGGGCCGCTCGGGCGTACCGTGCAATTTGGCGCCGATTCTGGCGGCGCGCCGCTCTCTTCCTAATTGTTTGGCTTTATCTTTATTCATATTATTTGGAAGCGGCAGTCTTACCGGCCTTGCGGCGGATGACTTCTTCAACATATTTAATACCCTTGCCCTTGTACGGCTCGGGTTTTCTTAAGCGTCTGATGCGAGCGGCGGTTTCGCCGACCAGCTGTTTATCCGCGCCGGCTAAAGTAATCAGTTTGCCTTCCACCGTCGCGCTGACGCCGGCCGGCAAAGGAAAATCAATCGGATGAGAATAACCTAAACTGAAATTTAATTTCTGACCGCCGCCGGACACTTTGTAACCGACGCCGTTAACTTCCAGCTGTTTGGTAAAACCGGTGCTGACGCCCACCACCATATTTTTTATTAAACTGCGGAATAAACCCCAGGCGGCGCGACCGGCTTTGTCGGCCGGGTTGGTCACGCTGACTTTAACGGTCTCGGCCTCAATCTCCACTTTAACGATCGGCATTAAACGCAGTTGCAGCTCGCCCTTCGGTCCTTTAACGCTAACCACCCCGCCAGCGACTTCGGCGCTGACGCCTTTAGGCAATTCAATTGGCAGTTTTCCTAATCTTGACATATATTTTAATAAATTTCGCAAAGCACTTCGCCGCCCAGCTGTTTCTTGCCGGCTTCTTTGTTAGTCATCAAACCCTGAGGCGTGGAAATAATGGCGATGCCCATATTGTTAAGCACGCGCGGCAGATTGTTTTTGCCGACATAAACCCGCTTGCTCGGCTTGCTGATGCGTTTAATGGCGGTAATCGCCGGCTGGCCGTTGTCTTTATATTGCAAAGTCAGCTTCAGTTCACTGAAGGCCTGTTGGCGGTTTTTGGCGCTCGGCTTGGCCACCACTTCAACCTTGGCCAGCCAATGCGTTTCCACCAAAATCTTGGCCATATTATGTTTCAGTTTACTCATTGGTACCAAAACCTCGCGCTTGCCGATAAGGGAAGCGTTTCTTATTCTAGTGAGCATGTCTGCGATTGGGTCAATCATAATATTTATTTACCAGCTTGATTTAGTAATACCCGGCAAATCGGTATTATTGGCTAATTCCCGGAAACAGATGCGGCACAAACCGAAATCGCGCATATAACCGTGATTGCGGCCGCAACGCCAGCAACGATTAATCTTGCGAGTGGAAAACTTCGGTGTTCTTTTGGCTTTAATAATCAATGCTTTTCTGGCCATATAATTAATTATCTTGCTTAAAAGGAAAACCCATTAATTTAAATAATGCTAAACCGGCCTGACGATTATGGGCGTTAGTGGTTAAGACCACTTCCAGGCCGTGGACTTTTTCAATTTGGTCGGTGATGATTTCCGCGAATGCCGTGTGCTCTCTAAAACCGATGGTCATATTACCGTTATTATCAACAATGGATTGGGCCAAGCCGCGAAAGTCGCGGACGCGCGGCAAAGTGATGCGGATTAACTTTTCCACAAAATCCCACATGCGCTGTCCCCGCAGCACCGTAGTCACGCCGACAATATCGCCCTGGCGCACTTTGAAAGCGGAGATGGATTTTTTGGCCAGCGCCAACATCGGCTTTTGGCCGGTAATCGCCCGGATGCCGTCAACCACCGCGTCAATATAGGCCTTGTCTTTGGTCATGCGGCCCACGCCAACATTAACCGTCACCTTGGTAATGCGCGGCACGGATAAATTATTGCTGTAGCCGAATTGCTCTTTCAGCTTGGGCAGGATAGTGGTTTTGTAATTCTCAATCAAGGTCATATTAATCAATTAATTTACGGCACTTGGTGCAGACTCTGACTTTTTTATTAGTCTTCGCCTCGCCTTCGCCAATGGCCATAGTCTGGAAACCGACGCGCGTCGGCTTGCCGCATTTGGGACACAGCAACTGTAAATTGGACAAGTTAAGCGGAGCCGGAAACTCAACCCGCTGGCCTTTTTCACCGCGCCGACTGGGGCGCAAATGTTTTACCAGTAAGTTAAGACCTTCCACGCTGGCGCGGTTCTCCTTGGGGAAAACCTGTTGCACCTTGCCGGTTTTACCTTTGTCTTTGCCGGCAATTATTTTAACTTGGTCATTGGTCTTTATTTTCATAAAATTATTATGCTTACAAAACTTCAGGGGCCAAAGAAGCGATTTTGGTATAACCGGCTTTTCTGACTTCGCGGGGAATCGGACCGAAAATACGGGAACCCTTGGGCTCTAAAGTTTTCTTATCAATAATTACGCAAGCGTTGTCGGAAAAATGCACATAGGTGCCGTCCGGACGGGAAATTTCTTTCTTGGTTCTGACCACCACGGCCGGCAAAACATCGCTTTTCTTGACGCCGGCATGCGGGGCAGCCACTTTAACCACCACGGTAATCCGGTCGCCGACGCCGGCATAACGCCGTTTGTAGCCGTTTAAGACGCGCAAACACTGCACCTTTTTGGCGCCGCTGTTATCCGCTACTTGTAATATTGATCTTAATTGAATCATATCTTTTATTTAGCTATTACCCGCCAGCGCTTATCTTTGCTTAACGGCCGGCACTCCACAAATTCCACCTTATCGCCTTCTTTAAACCGGTTGGTTTCATCATGGACTTTGTATTTTTGGCTGACCACATAACGCTTCTGATACTTGGGGTGAACTTTGACGCTCTCCACTTTAACCACGATGGTTTTAGCCATTTTGTCACTCACCACCACGCCCGTAAATTTGCGGGACGGCTTGGCTGATTTAATTGTTTTATTTTGCTTAGTCATAATTATTTATTTTTCTGGGCGCTAATTAAAGTCAGCAACCGGGCAATCAATTGTCTGGTTTCTCTGATGGAGCGCACATCTTTAAGCTGGCGGCTGGCGTCCTTAAACCGCAAATCGCGCAGCTTCAACCGGCTGTCGGCCAGCATGGCCTCCAGTTCCTTTAACGGTTTATTGGCTAATTCTTTCATTTTCATATTAATTCTTTTTTACAAACACGCACTTAATCGGCAGCTTATGGGCGGCCGCTTCAATGGCGGTTTTAGCTTCGGCCTCGCTCACGCCGTCAACTTCAAACATTATCGTGCCGGCTTTAATCTTGGCCACATAATGATCCACGCTGCCTTTGCCTTTACCCATAGGGATTTCACCGCCCTTGACGGTGACCGGCGCATCCGGAAAAATTCTAATCCACATTTTGCCGCTCTTGGTTAAATAACGGCTGATGACGCGGCGGGCCGCTTCAATCTGCCGGGCGGAAATCCAATGAGACTCCAGGCCCTTCAAGCCGAAACTGCCAAAACTCAAGCTGTTCTTGCGGCTGGCTTTACCGCCGCGGCGCAGCTTGTGTGATTTTCTGAATTTGCTCTTTTTCGGTGATAACATATAATTTACGACTTGATAACTTGGCCTTTAGCCTCGCTTTTATCAAACACTTCGCCTTTATAAATCCAGACCTTGATGCCGATGGTGCCGTAAGTAGTTTTAGCAAAACCGCGGGCATAATCAATATCGGCGCGCAAAGTGGCTAACGGCAGTTTGCCGCTAGACAGGGTTTCGGTGCGGGCAATTTCCGCGCCGTTCAAACGGCCGCTGACCGTAACTTTGATGCCCAAGGCGCCGGCGCGATCAGCCCGACCGATGGCCTGCTTCATCACGCGCTTAAATGGCATTCTTTTTTCAATATCTAAAATGATGGACTGGACTAAAATCATGGCGCTCAAATTCGGACGGCTGACTTCGGTGACGGTCAGGTTGATTTCGTTTAAACGGAAATTCTTCAAAAACTTGGTGTGCAGTTTCTTTTTTAAATCATCAATGCCGGTGCCGCCGCGGCCGATTAACATACCCGGTTTGGCGGTGTGCAAAGTCACTAAAATCTTGTTGTCGGAATGGCGTTCAATCTCCACGCGGTCCACGCCAGCCTCGCGCAAACTGTTGATTAAGTAGCGCTTGACGGCCAAATCCTGCTGGAGTTTGGCAATATAAGGCTTACCCGCCGCGAACCATTTGGAGGTCCAGGTGCGAGTGGTGCCTAAACGAAAAACTTTGGGATTAACTTTTTTTGCCATATTTACCCTGTTAAATACTGTTAATTATTGGGCTATGTTATTTAATAATCTATCCTTGAAACTTCCGTTAAATATAGTCAATTACTTTATTTAACGGGGTGAATTATCCGCTTTTACGTCTAAAGACTTTAGTGGTAAAACCGCGCTTGTCGGCTTCGGCCCGATTGGGCTTGTTGCGGCCTTTGCGGTGCGGGTCGGAAATTTCCTGGCCCTCAACACTGGTTTCCGGTTTAATCGCTTCAGCCGCCACCACTTTCAGAGGCTCGGCTTCGGCCGGACGCTTGTCGGCTTTAAGGGGCGCCGCTATCTTAGACTTAGCCGGCTCCTTAGCCTGGCTGGGAACAACTTCCGCCAAAATCAAATTGATATGGCTGGTGCGCTTTTTAAGCGGGGTGGCCCGTCCTTGGGCGCGGGGCAGCCAGCGTTTCAGCGTCGCGCCGCCGTCCACGGAAATACTCTTGATATATAAATTATCCTCAGCCAAACCGAAATTGTTTTTGGCGTTGGCAACCGCTGACTGCAATAATTTGGCCACGGGCTTGGCCGACCACTTACCGGAAAAATTCAACTGGTCCAGAGCCGTCTTAACTTTCTTGCCGCGAATCAAACCAACCGCCAGCCGGACTTTGCGGGGAGACATACGCAGGGATTTTAATTTGGCCTTGACTTCCATAAGCTTGGTTTAATTATTTTTTGACATCAGTGGCCTGGGCTTTAGCCATCTTGCCGCCATGACTGATGAATTTGCGGGTTGGCGCGAACTCACCAAAACGGTGGCCGACCATATTTTCCGAAACTGACACGCTGACATGTTTTTTGCCGTCATGAACGCCGAAAACAAAACCGACCATATCCGGAGTAATCACGCAAGCGCGATCCCAGATTTTAATCATTGTCTTGTCGCCCTGTTTCAAGGCTAAGACTTTTTTGACAATGCGTTCGTTGACGTATGGACCTTTCTTTAAACTTCTGGACATATAATTATTTATTTTTACCTTTACGACGGCTGATAATCATCTTGCCGGAGGCTTTTTTCTGCTTACGAGTTTTAACGCCGTAAGCGTTCTTGCCCCACTTGGTCTTCGGATGGCGCAAACCGATCGGTTGTTTGCCTTCGCCGCCGCCGTGCGGATGGTCATTCGGGTTCATAGCCGTGCCGCGCACCGTCGGACGGATGCCCAACTTGCGCTGGCGGCCGGCTTTGCCGATAGACACATGCCGATAATCTAAATTGCCCACCTGGCCGATAGTGCATAAACTGTCTTTATCAATCAAGCGAATTTCGCCGGACGGCAGTTTAACCTGGGCGAATCTTTTTTCCACGCCCATGACAAAAACGGCGTTACCGGCGCCGCGAGCCAAAATCGCTCCGGCTCCCGGCATAATTTCCACCGCATGCACCGCCACACCGGCCGGAATAAAAGCCAGCGGCATAGCGTTGCCCGGTTTAATGGCAATCAGTTTTTTGGAACTCATAACCGTATCGCCCACTTGCAAATCCAGCGGCGCCACAATATAGCGCTTGGCGCCGTCGGCGTAATGCAGCAAAGCGATGCGCGGACCGCGATTCGGGTCGTATTCAATCGTTGCCACCTTGGCCGGAATATCAAACTTGTCTCTACGCCAATCAATTAACCGTACATAACGCTTAACGCCCCCGCCTTGATGACGCATGGTAATTTTACCCTGGGCATTGCGGCCGGCATGCTGTTTTTTGATGGTAATTAAACGGCGGGACGGACGACGGTTGGTGATATCAGAAAAATCCTGGAAACTTAATCCGCGTCTGGCATTGGTAGTTGGTTTTACTTTCTTAATCGGCATATTTTTTAGACACCTTCGTAAACGTCAAGCGTAGCGCCGGCCGGTAAAGTCACAATCGCTTTACGCCAGTCTTTTCTCTTGCCCTTAACGCGGCCGCGCGTTTTCGTTTTGCCTGAAATATTCATTAAATTAACTTTAATTGGTTTAACGCCATACAATTCCGCCACTGCCTGAGCGATGGAAATTTTATTGGCCTCGCCAGCTACCACAAAAGCGTATTTATGCAAACTGTTTAAATCAGCCGCCTTTTCGGTAATCAACGGTTTTAACAACAACCGATAAGACACGCTGCCGGGTTTGACTTTGGTTTTAGCCTTAGCCGCGCCTTTGCCGGCCTTCGGTTCGGAGTATAATTCTTTCATGCTCTTAGCCGCCGGCTGATCAACAGTCGTTTCTTTGGTAGTTTCTTTTTTCTTACTGAATATTGCCATATTTACCCCGTTAAATTTCGTGAATAATCAATTTATTTTTTTAAATTTTTTACCGCCTTAACTCCCGTTTTACCGCTATCGTCGTTATTTAACGGGGTGAATTTAGCGTATTGTTTTTCCAAAGCTTCAATAACTTCCGCGCTTACCAGCAGGTTCTTGAAACTTAACAAATCAATTAAATTAATATTATCTAAATTAATCACCTTGGTATAAGCCAGATTGCGGGCGGACTGATTCAATTTGCTGTCGCCACGGTTAACAATCAACCAGCTGCGCTTCACTTTGCCTCCCAACACTTTCTTTTCCAGATTGGCTAAAAGTTGATTAAAGACTTTGGTTTTGGCGTCAGTTAAGTCCCACTTATCCACAATCACTAATTGCTGAGAAGCTACCTTGTCGGACAAAGCCATCAATAAGGCCTGCTGTTTCATTTTTTTATTCAAATCTTTGCTGAAATTACGGGCATTGGTCGGGCCAAAAGTCACGCCGCCGCCACGCCAAATCGGCGAACGACTGGAACCGGCGCGGGCGCGGCCCGTGCCTTTCTGGCGCCAGGGCTTTTTACCACCGCCGGAAACTTCGCTGCGGTCCTTGGTGTGAGCCAGCACCTGACGGGCATTGGCCATTTGAGCCACCATCGCCTGATGCAATAAATCGGCTTTGGGCTGGACGCCAAAAACTTTGGCGTTCAGTTCCTTGGAACCAACGGCTTCACCTTGCTGATTGTAAACCTGATATTTAATCATATTAGCTATTAGCTGTTAATTCGGAGCTGTCAGCCATGACTTCTTCCGGTTTCTCTTGAGCAACAGCTTCTTCGGTCTCGTTTTCCTTAACTCCTGCTACTATTTCGCTGTCGGCTGCCGGCTCTTGTTTGGCTACTTTTAATTCGCCCTCGGCTTTCAATAACACCAAACTGCCGCGAGCACCGGGTACGCTGCCGACTAAATAAATAATATTATCGGCTTCATCCACCTGCGCCACTGCGATGTTGTGCGCTGACACTTGCGCATCGCCCATATGTCCGGCCATGCGAATGCCCTTGAACACGCGTTGCACGCCGCCGGAACCGATGGAACCGGGCATCCTGAGCTGGTCTTTATTGCCGTGCGTGGCGTCCTGGCCGTGAAAGCCATGGCGCTTAACCACACCGCTAAAACCGCGACCCTTGCTCCAGCCGGTAACCGTAACTTTGTCACCAACCGCAAAGGTATCCGCTTTAATGGTATCGCCAACTTTTAAGCCGTCTAAATCAGCGGCCGGCACGCGAAATTCTTTCAGCCAACGGAAATTGCCCAAATTTTTCAAGTGACCTAAGACCGACTTGGATAAATTTTTGGCTTTTTTATCGCCAAAGCCCAGTTGCACGGCGCTGTAACCGTCATTGTCCTGATTTTTTAATTGCAGCACAAAAGCCGGCCCAGCCTGTACTTTGGTCACGGCCAACTTATCTTCACCGACCCACATTTGAGTCATGGCAATTTTTTTACCTAAAATGAATTTCATAATTCCTTATTTTCTCTCTCCTTACGAAGGGGGGTTAGAGAGGGGTTAAAAAAACAAAAAACTGGTTTAACAATAAACCAGCGTATCAACAACTTATCCCGGTTTGGGGCTTAATAACAGTTGTTTGATTGTTTTGCTAAATTTATTGTCTCCTCTTAAATCAACGGCTGCTTAAGCGCTTATCCGCCAATTGACGGAAGACGCTTAAGTTAACGTTAATTTACCCTGTTAAATCCCAATGGGTTCTGGCCTTAAGGCCAGAAATTTAACTGGGGTTACATTTTAATTTCCACATCCACGCCGGCCGGCAAATTTAAATTACTCAACGCCTCCACAGTTTGAGACGTCGGGTCAATAATATCCAGCAAGCGCTTATGAGTGCGCATTTCGTACTGGTCGCGAGAATTTTTGTGGACAAAAGTCGACGCGTTGACGGTATACTTCTTCTTTTCCGTCGGCAACGGAATCGGGCCGTGAAATTTGGCGCCGGTTCGTTTGACGGTGTCAACGATGGTTTTAGTCGACTGGTCAATGATCTTATGATCAAAAGACCGAATCTTGATTCTAATTCTCTGGCCCACCTCTTCTTTGCCAGTCTTTTTGTCTTTAGTTTCAGCCATCTAATTTTTTAAATAAGTTGCCGCTTGAGCAGCTCGACTTAATTTTGCTTAAATGTTTGTCAGACAAACAAACATTATAATCCCGCCCTCGTGGAGAGCGGGACAAAATGCTTATTTGATAATCTTAGTCACCACGCCGGCGCCGACTGTGCGGCCGCCTTCGCGGATAGCAAAACGCTGTTTCTCCTGCAAGGCAATCGGAGCGATCAATTTGATTTTCAAGTTGACGGTGTCGCCCGGCATAACCATTTCCGTACCCTCCGGCAAATCAACTTCGCCGGTCACGTCGGTGGTGCGGATATAGAACTGCGGTTTATAACCCTTAAAGAAGGGTTTATGGCGACCGCCTTCATCTTTGGTCAAAATATAAACTTCGCCTTCAAATTCAGTATGCGGGGTGATGGAACCCGGTTTGGCTAAAACCTGGCCGCGTTCCACTTCGTCTTTCTTGGTACCGCGCAAAAGTAAACCGGCATTATCGCCAGCCTGACCTTGGTCCAAGCTCTTATTAAACATTTCCACGCCGGTAACCACGGTTTTCTTGGTATCGTGCAAACCGACAATTTCCACTTCGTCGTTAACCTTGATGATACCTTTTTCAATTCTGCCGGTCACGACAGTGCCGCGGCCTTCAATGGAAAAGATATCTTCCACCGGCATTAAGAAAGGCTTATCGGTTTCGCGCACCGGTTCCGGAATAAAGGAATCCAAAGCGGCCACCAAATCTTCAATCTTTTTGCCCCATTCGCCTTCCGGCGCTTCCAAGGCTTTCAAAGCGCTGCCGCGAATAATCGGGGTGGTATCGCCCGGGAATTCATATTTCTTCAATAAGTCGCGAATCTCTTCTTCCACCAAGTCAATCAGTTCTTTGTCCTCAACCATGTCGCATTTGTTCAAAAAGACGACAATGTAAGGCACGCCGACCTGACGGGCCAGCAAAATGTGCTCGCGAGTCTGCGGCATCGGGCCGTCAGTGGCGGACACGACTAAAATCGCGCCATCCATCTGCGCCGCGCCGGTAATCATGTTTTTAACATAATCGGCGTGACCCGGGCAGTCCACGTGAGCATAGTGCCGAGTTTCCGACTCGTACTCCACATGAGCGGTGGCAATAGTAATACCGCGCGCTTTTTCCTCCGGAGCGGAGTCAATCTGGTCAACGCTTTTCTGGCTCGCTTTAAAACCCTTTTTACCCAAAACGGTTAAAATAGCGGCAGTCAAAGTCGTTTTGCCATGGTCAACGTGGCCGATAGTACCGACGTTGACATGGGGTTTTGTGCGTTCAAATTTATCTGCCATATTAATTTGGTTTAACGGCCTTTAGCTGATCTAAAGTTTTTGGCCAACCGTTATTGAATTAAATTATTATTTTTTAAATTAATCTTCTAAAATTTGCCTCTCGGCCGGTATGCTCCAATTATTCTTCTTATCGCGCTTGCTTTCCAGAATATCGGAGATGGAATTAAAATCACCGGCGCCGGACTGCTGGGACTCTTCTTGGGCCAGGCTGGAAAATTCTTCTTCGGTCGGATACAGATAATTAACTTCTTCTTCCCAAGTCTTTTCCGCTTCATCGCCTTCTTCAGCAGCTTCAGTAAAGGGCAATGGTTCGGCGCTTGGCCCTAAAATATCTTCCGGTAAAAAATCCTGGTCTTCATCGTCCCAGGAATCGTCTCCTGCCCAGCTTGTAATTTCGGGGTTTATTTTATCATCAAGGTCGTTTTCTGTCAAGAAACCGCCGGAAAAGCCTTCGTTGACCAGCCTTTCATAGGAATTTAAGGCTAAGATTACATAAGAATCTCTTGGCTTGGCAGGGTTAAAAACAATAACATTATCCCCTGTTTTCTTAGCCAAATTTAAGATTTTTTCCAAGGCGGATTCCATAGTCAAAAAAGACTAAAAAATAAATCTGTTTTATAAACAAATTTTTATATATCCAGTTTAAGGCTTTTTCCCAGAATAGTCAAGCCGAATCACGCAACACATAACATATAACCCGCAACAATATTTTTTGTTTAATTTTAGTAAAAAAATGCCACTCCCTTTCAGAGTGGCGTTTTTCAATTCTGCTTTCTTTGACCTGTTACGTCTTCTCGTTTGCTCTTGTAAATGAGCAAGGTGGAGATTCCGAAATGTTGATACTTTTTGCTGGCTGTTTCTTCATTGTTGCTGTTGAAGTTGAGCCGCGGTTTTTAATGCTTAACATGTAAACTCCTATCAAGAGTGGAACAATATTTCCCCGTTAATCAGGCGGGCTAAATTAATTAGCCGCGCGCTTTAATTAACCTTATTATAATTATAGCAAAATAACTAAAAAACACAATATTAATAAACAAGAAGAAGCCCCGACATCAGGACTTCTTTTTTTATATCCTAAATGGCTTGTAATAAAATTTCTGTTTAATCTCACTAAATTGGTTAAAATAAAATAGCCACCTGTTTCAGGGTGGCTAGCTGAAATACACCTGGTTAAACAATAGTTAATTGACTGGTCCAAAATCTTCTATCTGCTCTTAGATGATTTTCAGACACGAACGACATTGTTGATACTTCTTTGCTCAAACTACTGATCTTATTAGTAGTAGAGCCGCGGTTTTTAATACTTAGCATGTAACCCTCCGCAACAATATGGAATAATATTTTCCCGTTAATTAGGCCGACTAAGTTGCTTAGCAAGGCACTTTAATTAACCTTATTATAATTATAGCCAATTCATTAAAAAAACGCAATATGGGATAAAAAAAGAAGTCCCGACAACAGGACTTCTTTTTTTATTAAAATTAAATCGCTTTATAGCTGTGAATCCGGACCCTGACCATCATTAGGAGGGATATGGATGCACGGTGTGCAACCAGAATAATCTACTTTACACTTATCGGTGCAGATAGCCGTGCCGCAAAAACCTTTATCGGCGCAAGAATGCCCAAACATATGACTATAATATGGATTGTTGTTTTCGTAAAGGCCAGGGAGACCAAAATCTCGTGGATCTGCGGATCTGCCATCGCTATTATCGCATTCTTCCCCTAAGTCTGCATCCAATATACCGTCGCCACAATAACGAAAGCTGCCGCCGTTTATAGTGGCCTTACCCTTTTGATTAGAGCTGCAAATACTAACATGGCAAGTAATAGAACCACACTTATAAATCCACGCCATACATCCATCGGTATTATTTTTTGGTTCAGTATCTGCGCCGCCACTTAAATCAGATAAATTACCCAGGATGCATAATGGCTTAATAAGATCTATCGTGTCTCTATAAGAACGGTCGTCGCCTGGCACTAACTTGTCAACAAAAACCGTTTTAGCATTATTTGGTCCGCATTTACCATCGGACGGCCGGCCATACAATTCGCCACTGCTGTCAGCTACCGTAACTGTACTGACGTTATCCGGCGCGCTCCAAGTTGTCGCCGCCTTGACGCCGATGGCGGCCCAGGCGCCGGCAATAATTAAACAGAGTGAGACGATAGCGATTTTTTCTTTAGTGTTGTACCGCTTCTTTTTTTTCAAAAATTTTGGCATAGTTTTACATTTGCCCTTCGGCTACGCTCAGGGCAAGCCTTAATTTAGGACAAGTTAATTGTCTTAGTTTTACCCCGTTAGATAAGATTTAAGCCTTATGGCTTTAATCTTAATTTTAAATTAAATTTAAAATTATCTAACTGGGTTAATTATACCACGCCCGCAAACAAAACAAAAACCGCCCCGATGGCCATCGGGGCGGTTTTTTATCTGAAATTTTATTTCTTGGTCTTGTTGATAATTTCTTCCACGATGTGGCGCGGAGCCTCAGCGTAGTGCAAAAACTCCATAGAATAGTTGGCGCGGCCTTGGCTCATGGAGCGCAAGGTGGTGGCATAACCGAACATTTCGG
>JAKAFD010000005.1 GCA_021818075.1 bacterium | reverse complement strand
GTCACTTACAATAAAGTCAACCGGCAAAACCGCGACAGCACCAGAGTATCTGATATCAGTCAGTTGCAAGTGGCTTTGGCCGCTTACAAGCGCGATTTAAATGTTTACCCGTCGGTCATTACCGCCGGTCAAGAAATTCGCGGCACCGGCAGCTCTACCACCACTTTGTATATGGCCAAAGTGCCGACCCCGCCCACGCCTTCGGACGGTGATTGCGGCAACTATCCTTTGTACACTTCTTATTATTATCTGCCTAGTTCTAATGCTAAGAGCTATTGCTTGTTTTTTTGCTTAGGCGGCGCTACCAGTGATTTGGCCGCCGGCGCCAAAGAGGCCAAACCGACCGGTATTGCGGACGGTGTTTTGGGTATTGGTTTGTGTCATTAATATAATATGAATCAGCATCAAGGTTTTACCATTTTAGAACTATCAATCGTTATTATTATTTTAGTCATCTTGTCGTCCCTGACTATGGCTTCTTTAAGCTCTGTCAGAGAAAACAATCGCAATACCCGGCGGGTGGCCGATATTACCGAAATGCAGGCGGCGTTAAAAATGTATTACCGCGACCAGGGCGATTATCCGCTGATAGTAACGCCGGGGGCGGCTTTGGTTTACGGTTCCAGTACTTATATCGCGCAGTGGCCGCAGAACCCTACGCCGCGCAACGACGGCAGCTGTCCGAACGCGGATTATATTTATACCAAAGTTTTAAGCGCCGGCACACCCTCTTATTTTATTCAGTTTTGTCTGTCCGCCGCCACCGGTGAAGTCGGGCCCGGTACCAGTTATGCTTCGCCCGACCACATTGCCACTTGTCTGCCGGATTGCGTGAAATCATGCAGCCCGGGCTCGGATGGTTGCGGCGGCACTTGCTCCAATGTTGCCGCTTGCGCCGCCGGTGAAACTTGCGTCTCCAGTCATTGTATTAAAGATTAAATTAGGCGTTGCCTACCGGGTGGAAAATATGTTATAATATTACCGTTATGAACGAAAGGAAAATAGCTTTAGTTGTTTTTTTAATCGGCCTGATTTTATTGTCAATCGGTTTTATTATTTTTTTCGGCCAGTCGCAAAGCCGCCGCAATAATTTGAAAACCGATGTGTTGACCGCAGCGCCGGCGGCCCAGGATAAACTCAACAACCAGCCGGCCTCAACCCAGGCGCCGTCCAAGACGGAACCGACTTTTACCGAAGAGCAAATTAACCAAAAAATTGAGGCCACTAGGCAGACTATTAACGAGCAGTCCCGCAACCGGGCGCTGACCGACCAGGAATTATATTTTTTAAGCTTCCCGCGCGAAGCGGCCATTAAAGAGCTCAAGAAATAACCTATGTTTTTTAAAGACCAGAGAATTTTTATTTTAACGCTTTGTCTGTTGACCGGCTGGTTGGCGGTTGGACTAACTGTCCGGGCCGATTGGCAGGACCCGACCGGTGCACCGCCCACCAATAACCAGCCGCGGCCATTGAATGTCGGCCCCCTGGGTCAACAAAAAGAGTCTTATTTAATGTTGAGCAATCCCACCAATAATCAAACAGGTTTATATGGCTTGGTTTTAAATGGCACTCCTTTACTTTTCGGTCCGTCCGCCGGTCCTTATTACGGCCTTAAAGCTAGCACGACTGCGCCAACTTCTACTATTATGTGGACGCTGCCGATTACCAGCGGCCAAAGCGGCGAGGTTTTAACCAACCTGGGCGGCGAGCAATTAGGCTGGACCAACCCCAATGATCTAATTACTCAAGACGAAGACTGGACTTATCAGGGCACTAGCCCGAATTATAGTTCCATCACCTCCCGCTTCTTAACTAAAATTACCAACGAATTGAATACCGCCAATAATGCCGAGCTGCAAATTAAAACCGGTACTAATAATTATTGGGGGGTTTATCAGGATAATGGCACTGCTGATTTGCGGTTTTGGAATACCTCAGCCAACAATCTTTTAGTCCTGACCACTGCCGGCCGAGTAAACATTAACGGCGGTTTGCAATTAAGCGGCTTAATTTATGATAATAACGGCAATACCGGTGCGGACGGGCAAATTCTAACTTCCAACGGTACTAATTTAAGATGGATTGATCCGACCTGGTTTACCGGCACGGCGCCGGATAGAATTTGGTCAACCAAAAATACTCGCGTCGGCGCCGCCGGCACAGTGGACCAGGCTAACGGCGCAGGGGATTTGTATGTGCAGAACAAATTGGAGGTTGACGGCTTGTCTTACTTAAACGGCGTTCAAGCGAGCGGCCATATTATTCCGACTGTTGATGTAACTTATGACCTTGGTTCGGCGACTAATCGCTGGCGCAATATTTTTGCCGACAAGCTTATCACCACCAATTTTACTCAAGGTTCAGTCATCTTTCAGGGCGATGCCAATACCGGTCTGACTCAAGATAATGCTAATTTTTTCTGGGATGCCGTCAACAAGCGGTTGGGCTTGGGTATGAATACGCCGGCCCAAACTTTGGATGTTAAAGGCAGTATTCATTTGCCTGATTCCACCTTAGATTTGGCGGAAGGCGCGTTATTTTTGGGCAGCGACCGGATGTTTCATAATTCCGGCATCTCTTATTACGCCGATCCTTGGAATGCTGACGGCACGCCGGCTTTGTCCAATGTGTCCTTAGGCAAGCACGCCGGCTCCATTTACACCGATAATAGCGGTTGGAGTTTGGCTTATGAAAATACGGCGGTCGGTTATTACGCTTTCAGCAATAACGATTCCGGCGGCTTAAATACGGCTATCGGCTCCAATGCTTTGTTTAGCAATTTCGGCGATGGTTTTGGCGGCGGCAGTTCCAATACAGCCGTCGGCGCTCGGTCGCTTTATACTAACACGGTCGGTTCTTATAACGCAGCTGTCGGCGACTCAGCGCTCTATTATAATACTCAAGGCAATAACATAACGGCGGTTGGTTTCAAAGCCGGTTTTAATAATAAAGCTAACGGCAATGTTTTTGTCGGTTCGGAATCCGGCATCGCCAATGTGCTGGGTAATAAAAATATTTATTTGGGCAGCCGGGCCGGTTACAGTAATAACGGCGGCTCGGAAAATGTCTATATCGGCGATAGCGTCGGTTTTAATAATAGCGCCGGCAACGGTAATGTCATGCTCGGCTCCGGCGCCGGCACCAATAACACCGGCTCCAGTAATGTCTTCTTGGGCCTTAAGGCCGGTTATTATGAAACCGGCAGTAATAAATTATATATTGAACCTTCCAGCGCTGACGACAAAAACGCTTTGATTTACGGCCAGTTCTATACCGCCAGCACCACTACCAGTCCTTTGGTGCGTTTTAACGGCAAGGTGGGCATCACGCCGCGCGGCACTGCCGGTTTTGCACCCAACAAACTATTACATATTTACGCACCGTCCGGCGATAACGCGGAAATTGATATTCAAAGCGTCAGCGGCGCCGATAAACATTGGGCAATTTACAATGATCGCAATACCAATTTTTTGACTTTTTGGAATAATACCATCAGTGGTGAAGACAAGAATATGCTAACCTTGGCTTTAAACGGACCTTTTACCGATAAACCCACTATTGGTATCGGTACTGGTTTAAATACGCCGGTTGGTCACGTGGAAATTAGAAGCCAGGCCGCCACCGCCAATCACACTTTGAATTTATCTTCTTTTGACCAGGCTAATCTTAACCAATTTGGAGCCGGCTACAGCCTTGGTTCTAACATTATTACTTTTACCGGCGGGCGTTACCGGGTGGAGAGCGACAGTATGTATGAATTCAAGCCGAGCGCGGCGATTTGGTCCGGTTTTGGTTCTACCGACGGCCAATACAGCCCGAGCGATTTTAAGAATGCCAAAATTGCCATCCAGACCCTTAATAATTCCGGTACTTTAACCGATACTATTGTAGCGCAAAACGGTTTGGTGGGTATCGGCGGCGGTATTGATAGAAATAAAAATCTGCGCGTTTACGGCTCCACTATGTCCACAGAAAACTGGTCCGATAACGACGGTACGCAAAAAGGCGGCAATGGCTATGTTTGTTTTGATCGGCTGGGCCAGGGCGGCTCGCCGGCGTCTACCAGATTGCGTTTTGAAGATGGTTTGTATATTTGCAATTGTTTTCTTAATAATGTTGACTGCGGCGGCAATACCTGTACCTGTACCAATCCGCCTCTTTAAACTATATGCGCAAGCAAATTATTGTTAGTTTAATTTTAATTGTTATCGGTGTTTTGCTCGGTTTCTTCGTGGTGGTAAATTGGCAATTGGCTCAAGAAATAAAAAAGACCGACACGGCCATCGCCGCCGACAGAGGACGACTGGAGACGATTGAGAAATATCTAAATGACTCTTTTACTACTCAACCGGCAACTAATACTAATCAATAAACCATATGTTTAATAGAGAAGGCAGAAGTTTTTTAAAAGGGGAAATGAAACAGCCGATTTTAATTGGCATAGTTCTAATTTTAATTGGCGCCTTAGTGGCTTTACTAGTGCTGTTGAATTTTTACTTTACCGACAAACTTACGCAGGTGCAAAATCTAACCATTCAAAACAATCAGCGTATCGTGGCCATTGAGAATTTTTTAAATACTTTAAGCCAGCAGCTTAAAACCCAAAGCCAGCAGAAACTGCAGGAAGACTTATCGGGCACTAAAAAATAATTTTGAAGTTAGAATTTTGAATTTTGAGTCAATTTTGAATTTAAGAATTTTTAATTAAAAACTTCAGACTTAAAAATTTATTCGAAATTCAAAATTAGAAATTAAAAATTCAGATGCCTAAGCCTAAAAGAAAGCTTTTACTAGTTTCTCTAAGCCTATCAGTCCTGACTATAGGCTTTTTAGTCTTATGGCTTATTTTTACCAAACAAACGACTAAGTGGGCCTTAGCTTTGCCGGACGAAACCTGGGTGCCGCTTAAAGGCTGGATTTGGACCGATACCATTGGCTGGTTGAGCGTCAACAATAAAAATGACGGCGGCCGCTGTGTGGACTCCGGCGGTAATGACGGCGGTAAATGCGCCGCCGGCGGTGTTTGCCTTGCCGGTTACACTTGCCAAAAATATTGGGTGGCGGTGGATGAAAGTACCGGCACTTTAGATGGTTATGCCTGGAGCGAGCATGTTGGCTGGGTGGCGTTTAAACCAGCCGGTTTTTGCGGGCAGACGGCCGCGACGGCTGATTACAAAAAGCCTTGTGAAAATAGCAGTAATTGCGATGCGGGTTTTAGTTGTTATTTGGATTATAACACTCCGCCGGCCGCCAGCAGCTGTCCCAATGGCGTTCAGGCTTGCTATAAAAATGACCGCAAGTTTTACGGCTGGGCTCGCGTCTTGTCGCTGGCTTCCGCTGACACCGGTACCGATGCCGGCTGGATTAAATTGGACGGCAACGACTTGTTAGCTATTGGCGAAGAGGCCAGAGAAGCCGACGGCCAAGGTTCGCTCTTGCCTTCCGGCAAGCCGGGCACGACCTGGGGTGATTTGAGCGGCTGGGCCTTTAATGGCGCCAGTAACAGCAACGGTTTGGGCTGGTTTAGCTTTAACTGTATTAATAACAGTGCTTGTGCTGCCAGTAATTACAAAGTCAGCGCCCGGCCTGATAATATGGGCGGCGTTAGTTTGCAGCGCCAGGACGGCAATGACAGCTATGAAATAAAAGTCAGCTGGCTTAATAATATTTACGGCACCAGCTGGTTTGAGGTCTGGCGTAAAAACGGCGAGTGCCGCCATTTAAATCAGCCGACCGGCGACCACTGCAGCGGCGCCACCCAGGCCGAGCGCGACGCTTTTTGTCCGCAGCCGCTCTGTGATGTGCTGGCGCATAAGTGCGTGTTCAAGGGCAGCCAGACCGGCGAATCTTGTAATACTAATGCCGATTGCGCCCAGGCCGCCTGCCAACTTCAAGATTATCAGCAGGTTAATAATAACCCGGCTCATTTGCCGGTTACCGCCAGTGATTATAATGATAAGAATTTACAACTGTTTGTTAATTACGAATATGTGGTGCGGGCTTGCAATATTTTTGCCTGTTCGCGGTCAGGGGCGGCCACTAGTTTGAGAACCAGTCCGATTGAAGATGTGCGCAATTTTAAAGCTGTGCCGATTTGCGACACTGATAATAATCCGCCGGCCTCGTTCGTTGATTTGAACTGGAGCCGCGCCGCCATTGTCAGCGCCGCCGTTAATCAGGGCGTCAGTTTGGTGTCTTATCAGATTCAGTATTGTCTTTTGGATGTGCGCCAAGACATCACCAACTGTAATTGGCAAACCGCCGCGCCGGATTGCAACGACCCGGCTTATAACGGCCAAGCCACCCAGTCCTGCCGCGAAAAATTAACTCAGGCTACCGGCCGCTATAAGAGTCAGGATTTTTCTATTTATCGCCTGCGGGCCATCGGCAATAAAGGCACCTGTTTGGGCGGTAATAATGACGGCAAAGACTGTCCGGCTAATGATTGCGTGCCGGGCGGCGGCACCTGTGATATCTATAAGAGCAGTTGGTCTTATTCTAATACTTTCCGCGTTTGTCCGGTGGCTTCTTCTTACGAGGAGCGCCGACCGCAATAACTAATCACATGTTTTTAAGGAGGCGACAACCGGGTTTTACCATGCTGGAATTGGCCGTCACCATTTCCGTGGTGGTTTTGCTGCTGACTCTTACTTCCATTTCCTACCGGCGGGCTAATAAGCGAACCGAATTAATTATGGCAGCCCAGCAGGTCGCCAGCACCATGCGTCTGGCCGAGAGCTACGCCGCTTCCGCCAAAGAGTTTGAGAATAACCAAAATTATAATATTTGGGGTTTGCAGCTTGATAAAACCGATGGCCATAAATTAGTGATGTTTGTTGATAAAAATAAGGACGGCGCTTATGACCCGGCGACAGAAAGGTATAAAGACATTCTGTTGCCGCAACAAGTTAAAATCGCCAATATTTATTACAGCGACGGCAATAAATATTGCCTGACCGGCGGCAATCAGTGCCAAAGTTCCAATGACTGCTTAAGCGGCGATTCTTGCGAGGCTTATCGGTTACTGGCGGGCAACGAGACGGTCGCCGTCACTTTTGTCCCGCCCAATCCCAAAGTCAGATTTTGTCAGGGCGGTTCCGGCAACTGCGGCAGCGCTGCTGAAGATAATATTGCCTGGAACGAGCCTTGGGACAGCATTCGGCTGGTGTTAACCGACGAACTTAATAATTCCGTTAAGGACATCAATGTCAATTTTTTTGGCTTGATTGATGTCCGTTAATTTATGCAACGCCGCTCAGGTTTTACTTTAATTGAGATTATCGTGGTCACGGGGATTATTTCCCTGGCTTTTATGAGCGTGCTGTATTTGGTGCGGCGAGCAATTATGATTTATTATTCCAATCAAAATTATTTAGTGGCTTCCATGGTGGCGCAAGATGGTTTGGAATTAACTCGTTTTGTCCGCGATCAAAATTGGCTGACTAACCAGCCTTTTTATCAAAATTTAGCAGAAGCTAATAGTGATGGTTTTAATACGATTATGGCCATAGATTATCAGGCGACCGCTGATGATCCGGCCACGCCGCTGCCGGTGATTGAAGGCCGGTTTAAAATTAAGCAGTTGTTTAACGACCAGACGGGTGACAAAATCGCCGCTTGCAATTTGGACGGTTCGGGCAACTTAAGCCAGTATGTCAAAAGCGATTGCGCCGTAATTTATACCGATGCCGATAATCATAATTTTTACACCACGCAAATTATTGACAATATCAGCGACGGCGCTCGTTACCATAAAACGATTTTCGGCCGGTTGATTGAGGTAACTTATCATACTAATGGCACCGGCGACCCGGCGGACGACTATCTTTATGTCCGCAGCACGGTTTATTGGCGCGACCGCGGTTCGGAAAGATATCTGACTTTAGGTTCATATTTATATGATTTCAACTGGAAGCTTTAAAACCATCAGGCGCGACCGGCGCGGCGTCACTCTGATTGAGCTGACTATCGCCATCGCCATCTTCAGCGTGGTCATCGTGATTGCCTTTGACGCTTTTTTGGGCGTGCTTAAATTCAACCGCGAAACCGTGCAAAAGCAATCCATTCAAGACCACGCCGAATTTTTATTTTCTTTAATGACCAAAGAAATCAGGTTGGCTAAAATTAATTATCACCAAGCCAACGAAGATTGCGCGCCTTATTTTAATGCCTTGACGCCTGCCGGCGCCGTGGCGCCTAACAGCACTTATTTAGCCTTAGATTTAAACACTCCGGCTGACGGTAAAAATGAAGAACTGCGTTTTCAGAATTTTCAGGGTTTGTGCGTTCGTTATTTTTTTGCGCCCGGCGACACCACTCGGCCGGATAGCTTGAAAGTGGCGCGCCATAACCCCCGCGATCCAAATAATCCCGCGTCCAAACCGATTGACGGCATTGCGCCCGGCGACACCAAGACGGCCTGGGTGCTGCCCATGGATATCAGCGTCAATGGTCTTGATTTTACGGTCCGCAATAAATTTGATTTGCGCCTTGGGCCGCCGGCCAATCCGGCCGCGGCGCTGATGCCGCCCTTAGTCCGGTTTTATATCAGCATGGTCAGCAGTATTTGGAATCCTTCCCAAGTTCAGCTGTTTGAAGAAATCGCCGGTCGCAATATTGAACAATTTTAAATTATGATGTTATCACGCCAGCCAACCGGTTCTGCCATTTTAACCACCATTTTTTTGATGTTTGGCATTTTGTCCATTTCCTTAATCGGTTTGGATATTATTATGGGCGGTATGGCGGCGCGGCGCGCTCAAGGCGCCTCCGCTCGGGCCTATTACGCGGCGGAATCGGGCATTGAACGGGCGCTGATGGCTTTTAAGCTGGATAAAGATGGCGCTTTATTTGGCAGCTGTGTGGCCAATGCTGGTTATTTACAGTTTTGCAACACCGCTAATGACAATTGCGATATAATTAATACGGTTAATACGCCGGTAAAAGTTGACCCCAGTATTGTCAGTTGCGACGGCAATAAACACACTTATCACTTAAACTTGGAAGCGGCCAATCCGACTTATTGGGTCCACGCCCAGATTACCGGCCGCATTATTGAACTCAACTCGCGCGGCAGTTACGGCAATACCAGCCGCGAGTTGTATGTTAAATTCTGCTTGCCGAATTGCCCCAGCGGCTCAACCGGCCTGGATGACGGTTGCGGCGGTATCTGTAAATAAGTTTCCAGTTTTCAGTTCTCAATTTCCAAACAGTTTCCAATGGCTAAGTTTCCAAACTACTATGAATTATGAATTGGAAGGTAGAACGATGAAGTTCAGCAAAAATATCATAGATTTGGTTAATAGCATTCAGGTCAGGCAAATTAACAGTAATATAATTAATCAATTGTTGCGTTCGGCTACAAGTATCGGCGCCAACTACCGAGAGGCAAATAACGCTTCTTCTAAAAAAGATTTTTTTAATAAAATATACATCTGCCGCAAAGAATCAGAGGAGACAAAGTATTGGATTGAATTATTAGCTAAGGTTGAGAGTGACCAAAAAGAAAAATTAAGACAATTATGGCAAGAGGCTCATGAATACACTTTGATGTTTAATGCTATTTCGTCGTCAAAAAGGGGTTTGAAAAATGGAAACTGAGATTTGTTTGGAAACTGGAAACTGGGAACTGGAAATTGAAAAGTAGCGCCTTTTGTGCTACTTTTTGTTATATATGGATAAGAATCAAGCCAAAATAAGAATAGCCAAATTAAGGCAGGAAATTGAGCACCACAACTATCTTTATCATGTTTTGGACAAGCCGGATATTTCCGATGCCGCTTTGGACAGCCTGAAAAACGAGCTGGTTAAATTGGAAGACCAGTTTCCTGATTTAATCACGCCCGATTCGCCGACCCAGCGCGTCGGCGGCAAGGCCTTGGACAAATTCGTCAAAGTGCGCCATAGCTCGCCGATGATGAGTATGTTTGACGCCTTTAGCCCGGAGGAGATGAACGAGTGGGAAGCGCGGCTGGTAAAAATTTTGGACTCAAAATCCAAACTGAATTATTATGCCGAATTAAAATTAGACGGTTTGGCTATGAGTCTGCGCTATGAGCGGGGCGTGTTTGTTAAAGGCGCCACGCGCGGCGACGGCCAGGTGGGCGAGGATGTAACAGCTAATTTAAAAACTATTGCTTCCATTCCTTTGCGTTTGCGGGTGCCGACCGATAAAGAACTGGCGGGCTTAGGTTTGGATAAAAAAATCAAAGATAAAATAATCAAAGCGGCCGCCGGGGGCGAGGTGGAAATTCGGGGCGAGGCGATTATGACCGCCAAAGTGTTTGCCGCTTTAAATAAAAAATATCAAAAAGAGGGTAAGGCCTTGTTGGCTAACCCCCGCAACGCCGCCGCCGGTTCTATTCGCCAGTTAGATCCGAAAATCACGGCCGAGCGCCGGCTGGATTTTTATTGCTATGATATTGCCACTGATTTTGGTCTGGCGCGCCACGAACAAGAGCACGAGGTGGCCAAACTCTTGGGCTTTAAGATTTTAAAACAGAATAAATTTTGCGCTGACTTGCCGGCGGTGTTTAAATTTCACGAACAAATGGCCGCCTCGCGCGAGACTATCGGTTTTGAGTGCGACGGGGTGGTAGTGGTCGTTAATGATTTGTCGCTTTGGGATAAGCTGGGTATTGTCGGCAAGGGTCCGCGCTATATGATGGCCTATAAATTTGCCGGCCAACAAGCCACCACCATCTTGAAAGAGGTGATTTGGCAAGTCGGCCGTACCGGCACCTTGACGCCGATTGCCGTTTTGCAGCCGGTGCGTTTGGCCGGGGTGACGGTCAGTCATTCCACTTTGCATAACTTTGACGAAATTAATCGCCTAAAACTAAAAATCGGCGATACGGTCATTGTGGAACGAGCGGGCGATGTTATTCCTAAAATTGTCAGTAATCTGCCCAAACTGCGCACCGGCAAAGAAAAAACTATTACGGCGCCCAAGACTTGCCCGATTTGCGGTGGCGCGGTCCAGCAAGTTAAAGGCGAGGTGGCTTTCCGTTGTTTGAATAAAAATTGCTATGCCGTGCAGTTAAGAAATTTAAGCCACTGGACCAGTAAGGGCGCCATTGATATTGACGGTTTGGGTCCGAAAATCGTGGAACTTTTGGTTAAAGAGGGGTTGGTTAGAGATGTGGCTGATTTTTATTTATTAACCAAAGATGATTTAATCGGTTTACCGGGTTTTGCCGAGAAAGCGGCTGACAATTTAATTAAGGCCTTGGCGGCCAAAAAGAATTTGCCTTTGGCTAAATTTATTTATGCTCTCGGCATCCGCCATGTTGGCGAGGAAACGGCGGCCACTATAGCTAAAAGCCCCAGGTTAAAAGCCGATAGCTTAAAAGATTTTATCGCTCGGTCTCAAAAATTAACCTTAAATGATTTAACGGATATGCCGGATATCGGGCCCATTGTGGCGCGAAGTATTTTTGACTGGTTTGCCAACGCAAAAAATCTTAAATTGCTAAAAAAATTGGACTCTGTTAAAATTACCGTATTACCGCCCAGTGGCGGCCGGGGTAAATTAACTGACAAAAAGTTAGTTTTGACCGGCACTTTGGCCAGTCTGGAACGCGAGGCAGCCAAAGATAAAATCCGCGCTTTGGGTGGTAGCGCTGCCGAAAGCGTCAGCAAGGAAACCGATTATTTGGTGGTTGGCGCCAATCCGGGCAGTAAACTGGATAAGGCGCGGCAGCTGGGCGTTAAGATTTTGGACGAAGCAGAGTTTTTAAAATTACTAAGTTAAATCTGTGTTGACTAAGGAACAAGTAAAACATGTAGCCGGCTTGGCTAAATTAAAAATCACTGATGATGAGGCGGAAAAATACAGCATAGAATTATCCAAAATTTTAGGTTATATAGATCAGTTGAAAGAAGTGGATACCGCGGGTAAGCAAATTGATATTGATCAAAGCGGTTTGGTTAATCGCACTCGCGCCGATAAGGCGGTAGCCTGGGACGAAGGCGAGCGGCAGGCGGCTTTACAGCAAGCCGAGATGACCAATAATAATTTAGTGAAAGTTCCAAAAATAATATAAAAATATGAAAATTCTAGTAATTGATAACGACATCAACATTAACGGTTTGATTAAAACCGTGTTAAGCACCGACAAAAGCTATGAGGTGGATTTTGCTTTGAGCGGCAAAGACGGTTTGAAAAAACTTAAGGCCGAAAAATATGATGTGGCGCTGATTGATCTGACTATGCCCGAGGTGACCGGCTACGACATTTGTAAGTTTATGTCGGCTGATGATGAATTGAAACATGTGCCGGCCATTATTATTTCAGCCATGCCGGTTAAGGACAAAAATTTCCAGGCCGAACACGGTAATTTCCAGAATTTGCCGGTGGTTAAGGGTCTGATTGAGAAGCCCTTTGATGTCCACGAGATGCTGAAAATGATTAAAGAGGTGACTGGCAAGTAATCCAAAATTTAGCCAAAATAAGCCCCAGCCTAGGCTGAAGCTATGGCGGGCAAGCAAAAATCCCTTAATTTTAGGGATTTTTTGATACCCCATGTCCCGAGCAAAGCCTTGATATTGACATAAATTTGTAAATGTGATATAGTATAAATACCTTAAAAAAGGGGAAAAACAAAAAAAATAAAAATCATTCGCATGTGCCGCATTTGTAGCGCGGCTCGCGAAGCGATAACAGAACATTGAAAATTAAATATTAATCATAAATAAAAGGAAGTGCAAAATGACAAGAATAACAAGAATTTTGTCTGAGGTGATGCATACATTATTAGGTTTTCTTTGGAGATTTTTTGCCGCATTATTTGATTGGCGCTTAATATTAAGAGTGCTTGCTAGAGTGAAGCGTCTCGATGTGGTATGTGTTACAAATATGAGGGATGCCTTTGATAAAAAACTTTTTCTTGGGAATTATAAGCCGCCGCTAGGTCACTTTAATGGTCCAAGGTTTTATTTAAAAGGCACTTCGGGGAGAACTAGGGCGATATGTAGTATTAGCGAAGATATATTACGTGCGAATTCGCAACAGATAGCTAAGGAGCAGTGCGTATCAGCAATAGAATACTGTCAGGAGAAAGGCGCAAAAGTTGTTCTCTTAGCCGCCTCGACTAAAAGAATGTTTGGGCTTGACGGAAAGGAAATAAAAGACATGTTTCCTGGTCTCTTGTTTACTATAGGAGACAACGGCACATTCTTTCTTTTATTAAGTGAAACATTAAGGGCATTTAATAAATCAGATCTAACACCAGAGAAAAGCAGGATTTGCGTAATAGGTCCATATGGATTTCTTGGTGAATTAATGGTTAAACACTTAAAGGAGAGAGGGTTTAAGGTTGTTGGTTTAGGATCAAGTATTAGTCGTCTTGAAACCATGAGAAAAAAATATGGTATAGAAATATCCGATTCTTTTGAAAACTTAGGCAAAGTGGATGCGATCGTAGCCTGTACCCACAGCAGCCAAGTTCGACTTACAAGAAGTAGGATAGAGCTTATTCGTAATCCTCAAAAAAAACTTTTAGTTTTAGATGTCTCCGAACCTTCGAATATGGTTAAGGAGGAGTTTAATAGGTGTAAGGACATTGTTATTAGACAAGATGCTGGTAATGGTTATTCGCCGAGGTTAAAGTACGTGTTAGGCGCGATTACATATAAAATGTTCAGACTTACGAGGGGAGTTACATTCGGTTGTTTCATGGAAGCATTAGTTTGGCATAAAGCGATTAAAGAAGACCCGAAAGATGATAGCCTAACTAATCTTAATCTCTTTAGTGTTAATGATGAGAATATGGGTATAATATCGAAATTGTTTGCTAAATATGATGTTAGGATACCCTATCCAAGAAATTTTGGGAAAAAAGTCCGTTCTTTCAATTTAAGTCTCGATACAACTTCAGAAATAATCGATCAAGATTATTTTGAAGAAGTGCCAGAAGATGAATTAAAAATGCTTTAGTCGTTTGCATTGTATAAGGAGTGATTTTAAAATCACTCCTTTTTTGTTGTTTTAAAATATGATAAAATTAAACAGAAATTAATATATGGCGTTATCAATGTTTTTTCCTCTAATTAGTTCTGTTTTAGTCTTTATTTTAGGCGTGCTGGTTTTAAGATACGCAAAGGAGTCTAGAGTTAAATCAACTTTCTTTGTTTTTTCTTTATTTACTGCCATATGGATGTTTGGTACCTTTATGATGTTCCTTAATAAGGGGAATGTTGGTTTGGTTTTGTTGTGGGATAGAATTGTATATGTAGGGGTAGTTTTTATACCGGTTGCGATGTTGCATTTTGGATTAATTCTTATTAATAAAAAAACAAGGAACACAAAATTTTTAATATTAATTGGTTACCTACTTTCTTTTATCTTTTTATTTCTTATTCCTAGTAAATATTTTGTAGATAGTGCTTATATATATTCTTGGGGGGCTCATACTAAGGCGGGTGTTTTTCATAATTTGTTTCTTGTTTATTTTTCTATTTATATAGCACTATGGCCGATTTTCGTTATAAAGCATTATGTTAAACTTAGACCATCTATTGAAAAAGAAAGGATTAAATACGCCCTAATTGCTTTTGTGCAATATATTATATTAGGACCACTTGGTTTTTTGCCAGCTTATGGGATAGATATTTTCCCCTTCGCTTATATATCAGGTTTGCTTTTTACTGTAATTATGACATATGCTATGGTTTCTTATCGTTTGATGGACATAAAAGTAGTCTTAAGACAATCTTCGGTCTATTTGACCTCTTTGGTCCTTACTTTAATCCCAGCTATCTTTTTTAAATATTTATTTGATAATTTTTTTCCTAAATACTCATATTGGGTGGATTCCGTGATTGTTATTTTTTCTATCTCCATTTTCCCGCTGTTCAAAGAAAGGATTTATCGCTTTGCCAATAAATATTTTTTCTCCTCTCTATATGATGCCAGAACGGTCATTAAAGGCTTGTCAGACAAACTGGGTTCTACCTTGGAAACCTCCAATATTTACAAGATGATAGCCGAGTCTTTGGGGGGCGCGCTGCATATGAAAGCTATCTGCTTTATCACCTGCGGACCAAAAGACAAGGATTTTATTATTTCTTACAACAGCGGTTTTGCCTTGCCGAACATCATTAAGAAAAATGATTTGTATAACACGATTTTCAAGGAATACGTGGCCAAAAATAGGATTATAATTTTGGACGAATTAAAGAATGACGTCAGCAAGCAGACCAAAGAAATCGCCAGGGCCTTATCCAAAATCGGCATAGAAGTTTTAGTGCCATTGAATGTGAAAGACAAGCCCATCGGCGCCATCGCTTTAAGCGCCAAAGAATCCGGCGACACCTATAACAACGAGGATTTGGATTTGTTGAAAATTATCGGCACGCAAACCGCCATCTCGCTGGAGAACGCCTTGCTTTATGAGGAGACTAAAAAATTCAACGTTAAATTGGTCAAAGAAGTGGAAAAGGCGACTCATGATTTACAGGACGCTAACGAAGAATTGAAAAAATTAGACCAGGCCAAGAGCGATTTTATTTCCATTGCCTCTCACCAGCTGCGCACGCCGCTGACCGTTATCAAAGGTTATGTGTCTATGATGCTGGAAGGCAGTTTCGGCGATTTAAATCAAAAAGTGGACGAAAATTTGTATAAAGTTTATGAGTCCAACGAGCGCCTGATTCATTTGGTGGAGGACTTATTAAATATTTCCCGCATTGAATCCGGCCGTCTGCAGTTCAACTTTGAAGAAACCGATTTAACGGCCATGGCCGAGAGCGTCATTGAAGAATTGTCGGAGTCGGCCAAGAAGAAAAAACTCTATTTGCGCTTTACACCGCCGGCCACTCCTTTGCCTAAAGTTAACTTGGACGCTGATAAAATTAGGCAGGTGTTTATGAATTTGGTGGATAACGCCATTAAATACACTAAGCGCGGCGGCGTCACCGTCAAGCTGGAAAAGGTAGGCGAAAAGATTGCCTGTTGTATAGCCGATAGCGGCATGGGTATTTCAACGGAAGACCTGCCCAATTTGTTTAAGCGCTTTTCGCGCGGCGCCGACACTTCGCTCGTTCATACTGAAGGCACCGGCCTAGGGCTTTATGTCGGCAAGATGATGATTGAAGCGCACCAGGGCCGTATCTGGGCGGAAAGCTCCGGCGTGGACCGCGGCTCCAAGTTCTGTTTTGAACTGCCGCTGATTATCAAACAGCCGCCCAAAGCCGAACCGAAAAAAATAATTTAAATGTATGCCCCGTAGTAGAATTTTCAGTCGTAATTCTACTAAGAGGCTTAATTTGATAATTTTTTATACAAGATTATAATGTGAAAAAATAGGTTTCGTCGTTTTACGAAGTAAACTGAAAATTTCACTACGGGGTATGAGTAAAAGAATTCTCATCATTGAGGATGAACAATATTTGGTTGATATGTATGTCGTGCGTTTTGAAGCGGAAGGCTATAAGGTAATGAGCGCTCTTAACGGTTTGGACGGCATTAAACTGGCCAAAAAGGAAAAACCGGATTTGATTTTATTGGATTTAGTCATGCCCAAAATGGACGGCTTCAAGGTTTTGGAGGAGCTGCGTAAATTACCGGACATCAAAGAAACAAAAATCTATATTTTTTCTAACTTAGGACAAACGGACGAAGTGACCAAGGGTTTGGATAACGGCGCCAACGGTTATTTTGTTAAATCCAATTTAACGCCCAGCCAGCTGGTCAACAAAGTCAATAATATTTTTGCCGGCAAAACCGTCA
The DNA here is from genome assembly GCA_021818075.1 of bacterium. Taxonomy (GTDB): domain Bacteria; phylum Patescibacteriota; class Patescibacteriia; order Patescibacteriales; family Patescibacteriaceae; genus JAKAEX01. The sequence continues at coordinate 8,189 of JAKAFD010000005.1, read as the reverse complement.
GCGACGAAAAAGTGTCGGTCAAACCCAGAAAGCCAGCCAAGTGCGTGGGCAAGACTTGCGCGCCGGAGAGCGGAGGACTGAAAGTTTTATTGATGGAAGACGAGAGAGCAATTCTGCATATGTATCAGGACCAGTTGGAAAAAGAAGGATTGCTGGTGACCGCCACCGCCAATGGCGCGTGGGGCTTAGCGCAGGCTAAGAGCAAAAAATTTGATGTTATTATTATGGATATGAATATGCCGGCCATGAACGGTTTTCGTTCTTTGACCGAGATAAAAAAGAGCGAGGTTAACAAAGCTACGCCGGTGATGATTGTTTCTAACAGCGCTCAAGACGAGGAAATTGAGCGGGCTAAGCAGCTGGGCGCCGATTGCTTTTTCCTTAAATCACGCATTACGCCAAGTCGTCTGATTATTGAGATAAAAAAGCGTTACGGGTCTTGATTTTTTCCAAAAAGTGTGCTATACTGTATATATTAAGGTAAAACCTCTCCAAAATAGAGAGCAAAGTAAAAAAGACCTAAAATAAAAACAAAAATTCACCCCATTAAATAATTTTGCCAAAGGCAAAATTGCTCAAAGAGCATTTAACGGGGTAAAAAAATATGGCTAAAGTTGCTGCAATTTCCCAAAATTTTTTTGTTTTGACCAAAAGAGCTGGTCGAAACAGACATATATTCAACCAGAAGGCAGTGGAGAGATTAGGCGATAAGGGTTTATTGCTTAGTTTGTCCATTGCTTTTTTTATTGTTTTGGCCGCCACTCTATTTTTAAGTCTGGTTTATCGCGGCATGGCTGTAGTGGATAAAGACTTATTACCCAACAATAACCGAGCGATTTATATGATGGAAAAGGGGTAAATCAATTTGCTAATTTATAAGATTTATAAATTAATACCCGTACCTTAAAAAACAAATCAATTATTAGGCCGTTTAATTTTCAGGAGAGAAACCAACAGAAAAAAATTGTTTAAGTATTAAATAACAATGACTAATTTTTTAGTGAAGCAATTTTTTCTTATCAAAGAAACCTGATAAACTGAATAAGCCAAATTATTGATTTTATGAGGTGGCCGCAACAGCGAGCGCCTCAAAGTTAAATTGGCTTTAAGCGCGGGCGAGGGAGGGTCGTCGCGGGATATCCTGACGACTCTTCGTTCTCCTTTGACTTAAGCCGCGAAACAAAAACAAAAATATGGCAGAACCTTCAAAGAGCGACATGTCTAATTGTGGTCCAGATTGCGGCCCCGATAACCAGCATGAGAATCAGTCGGACTGCGGGCCCGAATGTGGTCCGGAATGTGCTGATGGCCACTGCGCGCCAGCAGAGCCTAATGCAGCAAGGGACTCAACACTGACCAAGACCGTTGACAGTTTAGTGCTGATGATGTTCGTGGTCGGTGTTTATGCTCAAATCTTCTCTTTTCTACTCTTTGCTTTTAGCTAAAAAGAGGACTCTATAAATCAAACGAGTGATAAATTGTTGTTATCACTCGTTTTTAATTTGCCCGGCGGCGCTTTGATTTTCCCGTTTGGCTGTTGTAAAATAAGACCAGAGGCAAGAGGCCTTTATTTATATATTTATGCCCGGTAGTACAATCTAAAAAGTATTATTGGGAAGTTAAAGAAAAAGTTAGCAGCGTAATTTATCTATTATAATATAAAGTTTAAATATTAAATTGTACTACCGGGTATGTATTTAGAGAAGTTGGAAATTCAGGGCTTTAAATCGTTCGCCAATAAAAATGTGCTGGTTTTTCCGGGTAAAGTGGCCGGTCATTCCGGCATGACGGCTATCGTCGGACCCAACGGTTCCGGCAAGTCTAACGTGGCCGATGCCGTGCGCTGGGCCTTGGGCGAGCAAAGCATGAAAATGCTGCGAGGCAAAAAGAGCGAGGATATCATTTTTTCCGGTTCGGACAAAAAGGGCAAACTAGGCATGGCTGAGGTGGCTTTGTATTTGAACAACGCCGACCATCAAGCGGCTCTAGACTATGAACAGGTAGTCATCACCCGTCGTTTATATCGCGATGGCGAGAGTGAATATTTATTGAACGGCAGCCGCGTGCGCTTGTTTGATATCCAGATGCTCTTGGCTAAGGCTAATTTCGGACAAAAAACTTATTCGGTTATCGGCCAGGGCATGGTGGAAAATTTTTTGAACACTTCGCTCTCTGAACGCAAAGAATTTTTTGACGAAGCTACCGGCGTCAAACAATATCAAATCAAACGCGATGATTCTTTAAATAAATTAAAACTCAGCCTGGAGAATTTGGGACAGAGCCAGATGCTCTTGGGTGAGATTGAACCGCACCTCAAGGCGCTGACCAGGCAGGTGTCGCGTTTTGCCAAAAAAGAAGAACTGGAGGCTGAATTAAAAACTTTATCGCTGGAATTTTACGGCCGGTTATGGCAGGAGTTGAACAACAAACTGCTTAAGGTCAACCAATCGTTTTTACAAATTGAAAAAACCAAGCGGGAAAAAGAAAGCCGCTTGAGGTCGCTGGAAAAGGATTTGGCCAGCCTGGAGCGGCAGAATTCGGTGGGCGGCGATTTTGCCTCCCAGCAGGCCAAACTGGCCGCTCTGCAGGCTGATAAGGATAAGCTAACGGCGCAAATCGCCAAACTAGACGCTTATGCGGAAATGAAACTGGAAGCGGCCGGCAAATTTGATTTATCGTTTTTAAACAATCGCCAGCGGGATTTAACTGGACAAAGCGAAACTTTAGCCGAGGAATTAAAAGCCGTGGCCGTTAAGCTGGCGCACGACCAAACCAATCTTGATAAACTGCACGCGAGCAAGCAAACGCTGGTGGAAAAAATTAATGCCGTTAATTTAAAGATTAAAACTTTGAGCCACGAAGCGCCGACCGAGGACAAGGAGATAAAACAGCGGCTGTCCGGTCTCATCAGCAAATTAACGCGAGCCCAAGAGCATGACGACTTAGCTCAAGTCAAAAAAATTATTGCAGAAATTAAAGAGGAACTGCAAGAATTGGTATCCGGCGTCAAGGAAGACGAGCGGCGTCATCTGGGAGCCTGGCAGCAGGAACTGGTGGCTTTAGCTGAAGATAAAGACCACTTATTGGAAGAAGTTAATCAGTTATCCGGCGGCATTCGCGTCCAGCAGGAACGGCAGAAAATGCTTAAGCAACAACAAGCGGCGATTGAGTGGGAAATGAAGGACATCAAACAAAAATTAGCCGGCGACCGGCAGGCAGCCGACCCTAAAGCGCAGCAGGGCGAACGCGCCGCCGCTCAAATTAAGCTGGCGGAAATTAACAAGCAAATCGCCGCCGCCCGAGAACAATTCGGTGAGTTGCAGAAGACGCAGGAAAGCAAACGCGCTGATTTGTTTGCCTGGCAGAAAAATCTGCATCAGCTGCAAACCGATATTAATGCGCTGGCCGGCCAACTGAATGATTATAAAATTGAAGCCGCCCGCCACGAGACCAAATTGGAGGATTTGGAAAACGAAATCCGGGATAATGGCGCCGTCTTAGCGGAAATTAAAACTTTTAAAGCCAAGGGCGAAATTGATAGCGAAGCTACGCATGAACGACTGCGCCAATTGCGGCGCCAACTGGATGCCATCGGCACGATTGATCCGGAAGTGGAAAAGGAATACGCCGCCACCAAAGAGCGTTACGACTTTTTGTCCACTCAAGTTAATGATTTAACCGGCACCATTGAATCATTGGAGCAGGTGATTGCTGAATTGGACGGCATCATTAAGACCAGATTTGATAAGGAGTTTAAAGTGATTGAAACCAAGTTCAGCGAATATTTTAAAATTTTATTTTCCGGCGGCAACGCTAAAATTATTAAAGTGGTAGCCGAAGACTTGGAGGAATCGGCCGAAGAAAACGAGGCGGCGGAATTGAGTTTTAAAGATAAGGTCATGAAAAAATTAAAAGCTTTGTCGCGCCACGATTCGGTCGGTTTGGCCGGCGTGGATATTATGGCTACGCCTCCGGGTAAAAAAATTCAGTCGGTGGCCATGCTCTCGGGCGGTGAACGCGCCCTGACCGCCATCGCTTTGATTTGCGCCATCATCAGCGCCAACCCGTCGCCCTTTGTCGTCTTGGATGAAGTGGACGCCGCTTTGGATGAAGCCAATTCTGAACGGCTGGCTAAAATTTTGGACGATCTGTCGCACAAAACTCAGTTCATCGCCATAACTCATAACCGCGCCATGATGCGCCGCGCCGCCATTCTCTACGGCATTACCATGGGCGATGACAGCGTTTCCAAACTATTATCGGTCAAGCTGGAGGAGGCGGATAAAAATTTATAATTTATAAACTCATAAATTTGTTTAATTTTAGCCTATTTTTGTTATAAAATTGTTATTTCCCCTTACTATTGACAGGTTTTGTTTTTTCCCCTAAAATTATCATTACAACGTTTATTTTAAGTAAACGGGTTAAATTAAAATATTCTTCAAAAGTTGACTGCCAAAATTTAGTTAGTCAGTGAAGAAAAAACTAAGGACGTAAATAATTGTGTCTTTAGTTTTTTCTTTCACTCGAAGTTTCATTTATCGAGTTGCAAGAAACGAGATAGAGGTAAAACAACTTTTAAGCGAAATACAGGAATTTTCGTCCGAGACGAGGATTGCCAGCGTCAGGATTTGAGGCGTAATAATATTACGGTGAAAATCATGGCGCGCCAGCAAGACGAAGTATCGGACGAAAATAACAAATTGTAGCAAAAGCTGTTTTACGTCTATCTCGCAGGACTTTAACAAAGGAAGATTGTGGCGCCAATAGGCGCTAATTCTCAAAATATTGCACAACAATGCATCAATAAACCGATTTGGTCTGAACTCTTTTGGACCAAGTCAACTTGAAAAGGACAAGTAAAAATCCTTGGTTAAAACCAAGTAAAAAAATTTAAATAGAGTTTGATCCTGGCTCAGGATGAACGCTGGCGGCGTGTCTAAGGCATGCAAGTCGAATGGGTTTAGACCCATGGCAAACGGGAGAGTAACGCATTGGTAATCTGCCTCGAAGACGGGGATAACTCTGCGAAAGTGGAGATAATACCCGATGGTAGCGGTTAGCACAAGTTATCCGCTTAAAGATTTATCGCTTCGAGAGGAACCTATGTATCATCAGCTAGTTGGTGAGGTAATGGCCCACCAAGGCAACGACGATTACCGGGTGTGAGAGCATGGCCCGGCTCACTGGGACTGAGACACTGCCCAGACTCCTACGGGAGGCTGCAGTCAAGAATATTCCTCAATGGCCGAAAGGCTGAAGGAGCGACGCCGCGTGTGTGATGAAGCCCTTTGGGGTGTAAAACACTTTTATATAGGAAGAACAAATGACGGTACTATATGAATAAGGGGCTGCTAACCTCGTGCCAGCAGCAGCGGTAATACGAGGGCCCCGAGCGTTATCCGGATTTATTGGGCGTAAAGCGTGCGTAGGCGGTTTGTAACATCTCCTGTAAAATCCCAAGGCTCAACCTTGGGCCTGCGGGAGATATGGACAAACTAGAGACTGGAAGAGGCAAGCGGAATTGCTGGTGTAGGGGTTAAATCCGTTAATATCAGCAGGAACGCCAAAAGTGAAGACAGCTTGCTAGGACAGTTCTGACGCTAAGGCACGAAAGCGTGGGGAGCGAACGAGATTAGATACCTCGGTAGTCCACGCTGTAAACGATGGATGCTGAGCATCGGGAGTTTCGACCCTCTCGGTGCTGTCTACCTAAGCTAACGCCTTAAGCATCCCGCCTGGGGAGTACGGTCGCAAGATTAAAACTCAAAGGAATAGACGGGGACCCGCACAAGCGGTGGAGCATGTGGTTTAATTCGACGATAAGCGTGGAACCTCACCAAGGTTTGACATCCAGCTGCAGTCCTCTGGAAACAGAGGGTTCTTCGAGAGTGCTGGACAGATGCTGCATGGTTGTCGTCAGCTCGTGTCGTGAGATGTACCGTTAAGTCGGAAAACGAGCGCAACCCTCATCCTATGTTTTATATGTCATAGGAAACTGCCTACTTTAAGTAGGAGGAAGGCGAGGATGACGTCAAATCAGCATGGTTCTTACACCTTGGGCTACACACGTGCTACAATGGGAAGTACAAAGGGACGCCAAGCCGTAAGGTGGAGCAAATCCCAAAAAGCTTCCCCCAGTTCGGATTGAGGTCTGCAACTCGACCTCATGAAGCCGGAATCGCTAGTAAACGCGTATCAGCCACGGCGCGTTGAATACGTTCTCGGGTCTTGTACTCACAATAAAAGCGCTAGGCAGTTTGTTAATCTAAGGAGTTAAAATCTCCTCTCCCGATTGTCTGTCGGGATGTAGTTGAAAGATAGGGCCGATTCGTGAGAATCGTGCCTGAAGGATCTGGAAACAAAATTCAGTCCAACAAAAAAACGGCCGCATTGACCTTTGGATAGGTGGTGAGCAAAGGGAAAATGCCAAGAAGAGGCCGGTTGGAATGAAGGGAATAGATTAATAGATGACCCTAGGAGATCTTATGTCGTCTTAGTTATATTAATATGATATAATTAGGTAATGAAACTTACGCGGCGTAAGAAGTCAGCTGAATCATAGTACCCTGAATTTATTGAAGGGGAAGGGTTCACTCGATGCATATGGAATTAAATCCAAATTATATCGTTGGCCTGGTTGACGGAGAAGGAAGTTTTACGGCTTATGTAAAAAATCCCGATTCGTCCAAACAAGTAAAAAGGCGAACAAAAGTTGAGCCGAGATTTTTCCTTAAATTAATTGAGAAAGACAAACAAATTCTCTATGGATTAAAGAAATATTTTGGTTGCGGTAATGTCTATTTCCAAAAAGACAACCGTGTTAATCATCAAAATTGTTATCGCTACGAAGTGGCCAACCGGCAAGATTTGGATAAAATAATAATTCCGTTTTTTGAAAGGAATTCTTTGAGGTTACGCTCAAAGAATAGTGACTTCAAAATATTTTGTCAGATTCTCAAAATGGTTCAAAATAAGGAACATTTAAAAGAATCGGGTTTACGTAAAATATACAACCTTAAGCAAAAGATGCATTAGAGCTCGCGTAGTGCGGGAAATCCGCTCGCTACGTGGGAACATCAATTTATAGTTTCGTAAAGATAATCGCCCGTCACACCAAGAGAGTTGGGGGTACCCGAATCCGCCTTTGGCGGAGAAGGTAAAACCAGCGATAAGGGTGAAGTCGTAACAAGGCATCCGTAGCGGAAGCTGTGGATGGATCACCTCCTTTCTAGGGAGATTTACTCTTTGAGTAAAGTCGATTGAGAATTAGTGCCTATTGGCTCCAGAATTAACACAAATAGTTTATGGGCCTATTTGACGACAAAGGACTGCCCGTAAATTGTTTTAGGGCCAGTCCTTTTTTGTTAGAATAAAATTAAGTTTTCGTTCATTTTTATAAGAGGTGATATAATGTCGAACATGATATGTAAATGTGGGTATAATTTTCAGATTGCCTTTGAGGTATATGCTAAAAATCTTCTTTCTGATTTACAGGTTGGCCAACAAAAAGTTTTACCAGCTTTCAGCTGCCCTAATTGTGGTAAAGCGCTAACAAAGAATGTAATTGCCGAGAAGAAAGAAAATGGGGAATTGTCTTTTGAGGAATTCACAGGGCAATTACCTGAAAATCCGGAGTATCCAGGAGAAAAACCTGAAGAGGTTTCAAGTGCGCTCTCAGTAATAAGGGCAATGAATCCTGGTATTAATATACCTAGCGGTGCGCAGTTAGCAAGAGAAATAGCGGCTTTAGAAGCAGCAGAAAAAAGCGGTCAGTAACTTTAAAATTATTATTTTGTCAGTGATTTATTACGCTGACAATTTTCGGGCGTATAGCTCAGTTGGTTAGAGCGCAACACTGATAATGTTGAGGTCCATGGTTCGAATCCATGTACGCCCACAATAAAATATAGCGGGGTAGAGCAGTTGGCAGCTCGCCAGGCCCATAACCTGGAGGTCGTCGGTTCGAATCCGACCCCCGCAACAATTAAGTTATATATAGCCGGGGTAGCTCAGTGGTAGAGCAAATGACTGAAAATCATTGTGTCGTGAGTCCGATTCTCACCCCCGGCACTTAGTTAAGTCAAAGGTCAAAATTTAAAGGTCAAAAGTTAGGTGTCGCTTCGCGACCATTAAATAAGTGTGCGTAGCGCACACAATAGTTTTGACTTTTGCGTTTTGATTTTTTT
>JAKAFD010000051.1 GCA_021818075.1 bacterium | reverse complement strand
AGGGTCTGGTGCCTAATTACAGCTTGACTGCCAACTTAACGCAAAAACAGCTGCGCTGGTTAATCAGCCAGGTTATCAGCTTGGCTAAAACCTTAACCGACTGGCTGCCGGCCGATATTTTAACCAACTATAAATTAATGGACCTGCGGCGGGCGATTTACGCCGTCCATTTCCCCAAAAGTTTGGTCGAGGCGGAGGCGGCCAGACAGCGTTTGGCTTTTGATGAATTGTTGCGTTTACAGCTGCGAGCGCAGATTTCCCGCCGCCGTTTGAAAAAAATGTCCGCCTGTCCGGTGGTGTTTCAGGCAGCGGCCACCAAGCAATTTGTTGCCGGTTTGCCCTTTACCCTAACGGCCGACCAGCGCCGCGCCGCCTGGACAATTCTTAAAGACATCGACCGCAGCGAACCGATGACGAGACTCTTGGAAGGCGATGTCGGCAGCGGTAAAACCGTGGTGGCGCTTATAGCTATTTACAATACTGCTTTGAATAATTTACAGTCGGCTCTGCTGGCGCCAACCGAAGTTTTAGCCAGCCAGCATTTCCTGTCGCTTAGTCGTTTGTCGGCTAAGACCAAGCTGACTATCGCCCTGCTTACTGCCAATAAATGCCAACTGAGCGGCGCGGAAAAAATTAAGCGCCCGGAACTAATGAGGCAAATCGCGGCCGGGGAGGTGGACTTAGTTATCGGCACGCACGCCCTGATTCAGGAAAAAGTCGTTTTTAAAAATTTAGCCTTGGCCGTGGTGGACGAACAGCATCGTTTTGGCGTGGGCCAGCGCCAAGCCTTATTGAAAAAAAATCAACCGGCGCCGCACTTATTATCCATGACCGCCACGCCCATTCCGCGTTCCCTGGCTTTGGCGCTGTATGATGATTTGTCCTTATCAATTATTAAAGAGCAACCAAGCGGACGCATCCCGATTATTACCAAAATTTTCGCCGAAGAGGAAAGAAGCCAGGCTTACGAATTTATGAGGCAGGAAATAACCAAGGGCCGCCAAGCCTTTGTGATTTGTCCGCTGATTGACGAGTCTGATAAATTGGGCGCCAAATCCGCCACTGCCGAGTATGAGCGCTTGGCCAGAGATATTTTTCCGGAATTTAAACTCGGCTTGTTGCACGGCAAATTGAAGTCGGTCGACAAAGAAAAAGTTTTTCAAGCTTTTACGCGCGGTCAGACTGATATTTTAGTAGCAACGGCGGTGGTGGAAGTCGGCATTGATGTACCTAATGCCACGGTCATGATGATTGAGTCCGCCGAACGGTTCGGTTTGGCGCAGCTCCATCAGTATCGCGGCCGCGTGGGACGGGGCGAATACCAATCATATTGTTTGCTGTCGGCCGCTATCGCCGACAAAGCCAAAGACCGTCTGGCCATGATGCTTAAATTCAATAACGGTTTTGATTTGGCCAAAGCCGATTTAAAATTCAGAGGTCCGGGCGAAGTTTATGGCACTCTGCAGAAAGGCTTTAGCGAATTAAAAGTCGCCAGCCTGTTTGATTTTGTCTTAATGAGCCAGGCCAAAGAGGCTGCGCAGCACTTATTGACCGCCAGCCCCAATTTACATGACTTTCCTTTAATTAAGGAAAAATTAGGCGAGGCCGATAAAAATGTTCATTTTGAATAACAAAATTTGGCTTATTTTAGCTATTTTTAGTCATTAATCTTGACTATTTTTTATTTTTATGCTATTATTATATATTCTGAAAATAGCTTGAATTTTGAAAATTAAATATTATTCACCATAAATTTAGAGGAGTTAGTAGTCATGGCTAAGAAAAATAAAAAAAACAAGAAGGCCAAAAAAATTACAGCAACCAAACAGGTTGAAGCACCCCAAACAGCTAAGGGTAAAAAGATTCCCCCTGGTTCAATTGAGCAAGCTCAAATAAACAGGCGGCAGCAACTAACTAAGTTTAAGTTAGAGAAAGCCGTTAAAAAAGTAGAGGAGATGGTAGAGGAAAATCTGCCTGATGCAGTAAGGGCTCTCAAGGAGGTAGGTTTTGGCGATGAAGTTTTGAACCAGAATAAATCCAGAATCTTATACAAAGAGTTTGATAAGGATAAACTTCAGACGGCAGTTGATGCTGTCACCAAAACTTGGCAAGCTGAAGAAGCAGCCGTTGCCGAAGCGACAGTCATAACGGAACCGGTAACAGAAACTGATTCCGCAACGGACAAGCCGTCGTCCTCAACCAAAACTCTCTGGGAACAAATCCAGGAGATAGAGGCGGAGAAAAAGAAAAGACAAGCCACGAATTCGGTGACAGAAGAGGTTGCGACGGAGGAAATTAATAAGCCCGATGATTATCGGGAGGCAACAGATGAGGACAGAAGAGTTTACGCCGAAGCTTCAGCAGCTGTGGCAGCGGCCGAAGTGGAAGCGATTTCTTTCTGGATGGCCATTCTTAATCAAAGTTTATTCAAGCTTTGGTTGCAAGAACATTGGAAAGTCATTGCTATCTTTGCAGCAATGGGTATCAGTTTGCTGGTTATTATCAGCACTCTAAGTGGCGCCGTCAGCGGTAAATTGACTTACTTTCAGGAGTGGAGCAACTCATTGATGGGCAGCCATTATCAGCCGGAAAGCGTCTGGACACCGTGGAATCTGGCGATTTTCTGCATTGCGACTTTGGTTTTTTTGTGTTTAGGATTTGCCATTTTGGCAAGAAAAAAAGATGTTGAATTTATTGGGGAGATAGAAAATGGATAACAATTCATTAAGAAGTCCGAAAGAACTTTTCGACATAGCTGCCAATGGTTTGAAGGACATAGATAGCAAACCCTTAACCAGGGCTAATCTGCGTCATTTATTCGCTTCCATAGGTCTTGTTGGTCTGATGGGCTGGCAACTTGGCTTTAATGTTTGGGTTGTACTGTTGTTTATTTTTTTGCAAAGCCTTTATTTCTTTGGCAAAAAGGTTACTACTTATGTGTTCCGGATAGAGATTATTGCTATTATAGTCATCCTGTTATCGGGCTTGGCCTACAATGTATTTATTTGGAAACCGGGTATGTCGGATAGTGTTTTATCCTATGCTAAAGATAAAATCCTTAAGTCAGAAGTTGACTTAGAGAATCCGGCAGTAGATTTACAGGCCAGGGTTAAAGGTTTAATTAAAGAAAAAGCCAGCAAAAAATTGCAACAACACTACAATGATCCGGACAGTCTGCTTAAATCAGCGGACGAGGTAAGGTATTTGGAGGACAGGCTGTATAACAGTTTGCATCAAAAACAAATATCAACTTCAACTGCCAGCCAAGCATCCAGCGGTCAGACTGGTACTAAACCGCAAGCTCAACTGTCGGTCGTTAATATCCAGCAATTCAAAGTTAAGCAGGTGTTAGACACCGTTTATTACAAATTTATTTTGCGCGAAGGGCAGAGGACCTCTGACATTATTTTAGAGGACCAAAACGGTCGTTCTAATTGGCGGATATTTGCCAAAAATGTTATAGCCACCAATGCGAATGGGGTTAGACAGGTTTGGTATAAGAATATTGATCGTTGGTGGCCAGTTTTCAACTTGGAAGCTGTGTCTGGTTATGGACCGGTGGAGGTAGACTTAAAAATTTATCGGGCAGTTTAATTGGTTCTTTGTATTATAATAGCGATAAGCATACATTTGCTCATCGCTATTTTTTTTTGTATAATTAAACAATATGAAGCGTATTGGTTATATCAGCGTTTTTGTTTTAATCAGCTGTTGTTACTTAGTACAGCTTGGTTTATTTGGTTTTAGCCAAGGCCATATTTTACCGGGCTTAACCGCGGTTGCTGAAGATGTCACTGGCGGCGGTAACGCTCCCGGTGTCACTGGCGGCGGTAACGCTCCCGGTGTTACCGGTGGTGGTAATGCACCGGGTCGGCAGGTTTATAAAACTCTGCCTAATCCTTTGGGGTCGCAGACTATGACTATCGGCAGCATTCCGCAAATCGTCAATAAAATAATTAACGCCATTTTAACGATAATCGGCGCCATAGCTCTGCTGGTGGTGATTTACGGCGGCTTTATGTGGATGACTTCCGCCGGCAACGAAAATCGGGTGGCCAAGGGTAAAAGCACCCTGATGTGGGCGGCCATTGCTTTGGCCATAATTTTCTTGGCCTGGATACTGGTCGGTTTCCTGTTCCAGGCGCTGGGCGTTTAATTTTATTTATGAATAGAAAATTGTTAAGCCTTATTTTAGCAGTCGGCGCCGCCATTATTATTTGGCCGGCCATGGCGCGGGCCAACTGCCAGTGGGCGCCTTATGATGATTGCGGCCAGTTGGGTTCGGGCTGGGGCATGGCTAAAGACAGCGGCGGAGTTTACGCGCCGAATTTTTGCAATTACAATAAGGCCACCGGCGATAAACTTTGCTGCTGCGGTCCGGAATGGATAAAAGTCGGTTGCTGCGAACAATCCATTATTCGCGGCGGCGGCCCGGGCATGCACACCGAATACAATGTTTTTATTGCCGCTGAACCCAAATGTAAGGCGACGAACATGTCCTCTTTTTTCTATCCGTATCCGTTGTATTATATCGGTTCCGGTTCCGGCGAAGCGCGTTGTGTTTTGAACGAAGGCGATTGCGCCTGGATTTCAGTGGGTACTTGCGCCGATGTAAAATTGGTGGACGCGACTAAGCCTGATGTCCAGTGCGCCGGCAAACGCAAGCCGACAGGCGCCAACGGTCAAGAAGCTGCCGGTCTTAAGTGCTGTTGCGGCAAAGAGGCCGCGCCGCCGGCTACCCAGGGTAATACCATTACTCAACGGAACCGGGCGGTTAATTTTAATTACTCCGGTCTAACGAATCCTTTACAGACTGTTAGTGTGCCCACGGTGGTGAATAGGATTATTAACGCTTTTCTCTTAATTGTCGGTTCAATTTTCTTAATAGTGATTATTTACGGCGGCTTTATGTGGATGACCGCCGCCGGTAACGAAGCCAGAGTGGCTAAAGGCCGCAACACTTTGGTCTGGGGAGTATTGGGTGTTGTGGTTATTTTTCTGGCCTGGATGTTGGTTGGCTTTATCTTTGAAGCCCTGGCAGTTTAATTGATTTTTTGTCAGTCTTGTGTTATATTAATTTTCGGCTTGAATCACGCAACGCGCAACGCGTAACGCGCAACTGGGTGATTTATTGTTGTAATAACTTAAAACATGTTTATTATTTAAGACTGTTTCGGGGATAAAACTTCTAAATATTTCCCTCGTTGCGAGTTGTGTGTTGCGAGTTGTGTGGAAAGATATGCGCCGTTAGCTCAGCTGGTAGAGCAGGAGCCTTTTAAGCTCAAGGTCGTGGGTTCGAGCCCCACACGGCGTACGAAGAACGACGTGAGCGAGCC
>JAKAFD010000004.1 GCA_021818075.1 bacterium | reverse complement strand
AAATCGTTTTTGCCCTGTCGCTGGCTTTAGCCATGTTCTTCTTTATCTATTATGTTAATGACAGCCAGAAGCGCTTGCTGGCCATCGGCGAAAAATTAAAAAACATTACCGCCGCCATGGGCGAGGGCTTGGTGGTTATCAATCCGGACAATAAAATCGCTTTTTTCAACCAGGCCGCCGAAGCCATCAGCGGCGTGCCGGTCGGCGAGGCTTTAAATAAAGAATATTGGCAGGCGCTTAAATTCGTTTATGAAAATGACAATAATAAACGCAACGACGGTTTTATTAAATTTGTGTTTCAGTATAATGACATTAAGCTGGACAGCCGCAGCGTTTATTTATTGCAAGCCGACGGCAGCAAGGTGCCGCTGGCCGTCAGCGCCGCGCCCTTGCGGGGACAAAAAGGCGAAGTGCTGGGCTGTATCGTAGTTTTCAAGGATATTACCCAGGAAAAAGAGGTGGACAAAGCCAAGACTGAATTTGTGTCGCTGGCTTCGCACCAGTTAAAAACGCCGCTGTCGGCCGTCAACTGGTATTCGGAAATGCTGGCTGACGAAACCGCCGGCAAATTAAACGACCAGCAAAAAGATTTCTTAAAAGAAATTCGCGAAGGCAACGATCGGATGATTAAATTGATTAACGGCTTGTTGAATGTATCGCGCATTGACATGGGCACTTTGTCCATTAGTCCGGAGCCGGTTGATTTGCTGAAAGAAACGGACAGCGTCCTGGGCGAATTGCAGTTTGGCGTCAAGGCCAAAGGTTTGCGGGTGCTTAAAACTTACGATAAGACCCTGCCCAAGATCAATTTGGATTTAAGTTTAATCAGAATTGTTTTACAGAATTTATTATCCAACGCCGTCAAGTATTCGCGCGAGGGCGGCCAAGTGGCGATTGAGATTAAAAAACAAGACGCCAAAAATGTTTATGTGGCGGTGGCTGATAACGGCTATGGCATTCCCAAGGCGCAGCAGCCGAGCATCTTTAAAAAATTATTCCGCGCCGACAATGTTAAATCAATGAAGGTGGAAGGCACGGGTTTAGGCTTATATGTGGCCAAGGCGGTGGTGGAGGCCTTCGGCGGCAAGATTGATTTCAAGAGCGAAGAAAATAAAGGCACCACCTTTTTCTTTACCCTCCCCCTAAAAGGCGCTCCCAAAAAAGAAGGCACCAAGGGGCTGGAGTCCAACGCCTAATAAATTTAAAATTAATAATTTTGGAGGGCGGCTGATACCGCTCTTTATTTTTTATATTATTGACAAAAATTAATGGGGGTGGTTAAATTCAGGCATTCTTTGAAAATAAAATAGTTGTTTCATTAAAAAATTGAGGTGTAAAATGAAATGGGGTTCGATTGTGTTTTGGCTGTTTTCTTTGGTGGTGGGGTCAGTCATTATTTTAATCCAGTTGTCCGCTATCAATCCCAGCGAGATATCTGAAGATTTCTTTTATGTATTAGTGGCTTTAAGCGGTGTTAGTTTTGCGGCTTATATCATTTTATTTTTAGCCGCTTCCTGGCAGGAACAGCTTTCTTTCGCCCGAGTTGTTACCGTTATGCTATTTCTTTTTTCTTCGTTGGTTTGGCTGTTAATTTTTTTAATAGCCGGTAAAGTTAACTTTAGTTATAACAATTGGTTAAGCTACCAAACATTCTTGGCCATTTATTTTTTAGCCGGGGGCATTGCCTTGCTGTTAAAAAAGATTAGTCGTTATCAAGAACCGCCAGAAAAAAGTTTTGATAGTTTTATTTAGAATTAATAAGCCCCGAGCAAATGCCGGGGCTTTTAAATTTAGGTTGGGTGGTTTACCAGTTTAATTGTTTAGCTTCATCCCAAAGTTCGGGATTGCCGCGTGTTTTTTCCAAATACCACCACTCCACGCCCCAAAGATAGGCCTGGGAAAAATTGGTATTGATGGCATATTGTAAATTAGCGCGCAGTTGCTTGAGGGAAAAAGATTTGTTGGCCTCCTGGTCGGTTATTTTATCCAAAGAAGTGCCGGGCGCCCAGGGTTCGGCTTGCAACTCGGCAATAATCGCTTTATCAGTCGTGAGCTTGGTCAGGTCTAATTTTAAATTATAATACCACTCCGGCCAGGGATAACGCAGATAGCCGCTCCAGTAGCCCCAGACGACGCGGTAAATAGTGGCGCCGAAGATGTCGGCCAGGGCCGCTTCTTTTTGCCAGTCGCTTAATTCGCCCGAGGCGGTGATAATCACCGGTCGTTTATCTAAACTTTTAACCAAAGCCACCTCTTCTTTTAAGAAATTGTAATCGCTTTTGGGGCAAAGGCCGAAAGTATCCAAGAGCGGTTCGTTTTCCACCTGCCAAGCCGCAATGGCCGGTTCGTTTTTATAATGATTAACGGCGGCAGTAATCATGGCCGTGATTTTCGGCCGCAACTCGGTTTCGCTTTTTGACTTGCCCCAGTCCGGCACATGGCATTCGGGCCAGCGCGGCTGACGGCGGCCGACCACTAAAATAAATTTTACTTTATGTTTGGCACCCTCGTTTATCATCCAGTCGTAATCGCTAAAATCGTAAACTCCCTCTTGGGGCTCCAAGTCTTCCCAGTATAGCGGCAAGCGGATATTTTTAGCGCCCAAATCATTTAAGATGGCTAAATAATTGTCTTTCCAGCTAAGGTCTAAGAAAGAAGAGAAGCGTTTGGAAAAAGTAAGACCCCAAAAGTTATCGGGTGCGGCTAAAACCAGAGGTGAGGGATAATTGGGGGCATATTTAAAAGTATAAATCAGCCAAGCGGCCAACAATAGGACAATAATGACAATTGCCAGGCGGGTTTTTTTGGTTTTATTTTTTAACGGCATTTAGTTGATGGTTAAAAGATAGAGGCCGGCGGCGATCAGTAAGACGGCGATGATTTTTTGGATGATAATGGCGCGGCCAATATTTTCCGTCAGCAATTTAGGATAAAAAATGGTCAGCAGGCCGCCTAAAATAATTAGTAAGGCGTACTGAACGCCTTGCAGGGCGTTAACCAGGGCCACTGAACCCAGAGCAATGGCATAATTTTGCAGAGTAAAGCCGGTGCCGGCGAAAATTTGATTGGCCAAAAATATTTTGGCGTTATGGCCTCTAAGTCGTTTAAAGTTTTTAATAATTTCCCGGCGCCAGCTGGGCGGAATTAAGAAAGTTAATACGGCCAGCAAACTACCCAAGCGAATCCAGATAAAAGCGCTGGCAAAAGGCTGGGCCAGATACAAAATTTTGCTGCCCACGAAAAATAAAGCAAAAATTAAAGCCGCGGCCAGGGCTGTGGCCACCGCTTGTTTGGCTAATTGGTCTTGAAAACCCAGGCCGGCCAGCAAGCGAGCCAGAAATTTTTTCTTAGGCGGCATCCAGGCGATAACCACGGTACCGCAGATTAAGAGCGCCAGCGCCAGCAATTGACGAGGGCTGAAAGTTTCTTTAAGGATGCCGGCCGACAAGAGAAAGCTGAAAATCGGCATGGCGCCGCCAATAACGACTAAAACTTTTGAGGCTTCACCCAATTTCAGTGAGCGATATAAGAGTAATAGACCGGCGGGAAAGAGCGCCCCGATGATTAAATTAAGCCAAAACAAGGCTGGGCCGGGCCAATGCAGCAGCCAGGGCGCGCCCAGCCATACCACGCCGCTTAGCAGGCCCACTAAAAAAGTATAGGCGCGGCTGCTTTTGATGATGTTGTCAATAATAAACTTATCAACCAGGTTGACAATAGCCAAAATCAAATAGGCCAAAATTACGATGGCCAGCCAAATGTTCATAAGTCGCGATTAATTATCTTTAAGATGTTGTAAGTGGCTGAACTTTCCGCTTCCAGATAGCCTTGCCAGGCGGCACGCGCCAGATAGCCGTAATTGAGCCAGTCAAACAGCCAGTCGTTGATGGATGGCAAATCTTCAGCATCTAAGCCAGCGCCAATTTTAATCAGCCATTTGCGGTTTTCTTCTTCTTGGGCGCCGACCGGTTCGGTCATAATCAAGGGCAAGCCCAAGCCGGCGTAAAAAGACAGTTCGGATGGTTTAGTGATGAGGATGTCGGTTGTACGCAGCAATTTGTTGAAATTTTTAAAATAATCTTCCTTTTTTGGATAAAACAGCACCTCCAAGCTTGGCCGAGTAGCCGGTCCTGATTGGCGCTTTAATTCTTGAAAATAATCATTAACGTCATGGCGGCTGCCGGCCACTAAATGAAGCTTGATTTGTCGGCGGCGCAATTGCTGGCCGAGCGAGCGAATGAGAACTGGCGCCAAGTCGCGCTGGGCGCCAGCACCGCCTATAGCGTAAGTAATGGTTAATGGTGCCAGGCGCGGCTGAAGCCCGCGACCCAAAGACAGCTTAACATAGTCGCCGTATTTTTTAGTGAAGACGCCTTGCGGATCCAGCCGTTCCAGCCGTTTAAGCAAATCAGCTTGAAGGATTTGGCGGCGCTCGCCAACATTTTCTTTGGGCAGAGGGAAGCCGGTCAGGAAAATATTTTTTTCACCCACGCCGTAAAGCTTGAGCCGCTCCACGGCGCGAGTGGTGGTCGCCAGATAACGGATGCGGCTGGTGGCCGGTTTAATCGGCGCCCAGGCGCGGTTCAGGTCAGTGTCGCAAATTTGGCAATAGATGTCGCCCTGATAATCCCAGTATTCGGCAAAATAAGCCGCCACAAAAAAAGTGCAAACGAGCGGCAGCGGTTTTTTGTTTAACTGGTCAATTAATTTTTTACCCAGGCCTTTTTTAACCAGGCGAAAAAAGAATTGCTGCTGGGGGCTGGTTTGGTTGAAGGGGCGGCGCGGATAATAAGGCGGGATGTCTTGTAATTCATCCATTAGACCGAAGGCCGCCTGGCCGATAATCGGCACTTTTTTAAAATAAGAAATCAGCTCATACCAAAAACGCTGGTTTTTCCAGCTGGCTTTTTCCTCTTGGCTGATGCCCGGATAATTATTAGCGATGATAATATGCCGACCGGCCGCTTGGCCGATTAGCGGATAAGCGGCGCGCTGATGGCCGTAACCCATATCCGCCGCCACTAAGTAAAATTTTTTTTCTTTTTCCATGGCTTTAATTATACCACAAAATCGTCAGGTCGTCTTTAATTGTCGTTTAAAAAGGGTAATGATATACTGTATTTAGCTTTTTTAGGGAAAAATTTATGCTAAAAGCCAACTTATTAACCAAGCTGAAACTGGCCAAAGACGCCATGCAGTTTGATTTTGAGTTGCCGGTGGGTGAATTATTATTTAAGCCCGGACAATTTTTAAGTATTAAGCTGCCTAAAGTCAGAACGCAAGGCGACGAAGGCAATGTCCGCTATTTTTCTGTCGCCAGTTCGCCCGCAGAAACCAAAAAATTCTCCATCGCCACCCGTTTAACTTCCAGCGCTTTTAAGCAGGCATTATTTGGCATGAATTTGGGCGAAGAAGTGGAAGTCGGCGGCGTGGGCGGCGATATGATTTTACCGGAGGCGACCGAGCAGCCTTTGGTATTCTTGGCCGGCGGCATCGGTATTACGCCGTTTATGAGTATACTGTCTTATAGCCAATTCAGACAAACTGACCATAATATCACCCTGCTTTATTCCAACCGTAATCGCGCCTCGGCGATTTATCTGGATGAATTGGGTAAAATTGCCGAGGATTCGCCTAATTTTCGGCTAATTACCACTATGACTGACGACGAATATTGGCCGGGAGAAAAACGGCCGATTGACCACGAGTTTATTAAGGCTTATATTGAGAGCTATAAGGCGGCCAAATACTTGGTGGCCGGCCCTGCGGCCTTTGCTTTGGCCATGGCTAATAATTTTGATAGGCTGGGCATTACCAAGGAACATTTTATTTTAGAAGAATTTTTCGGATATTAAAATGGAAGATATTTTAAACCAACTAAATCAAGAACAACGCGCGGCCGTTATCCATGATAGCGGCCCGTTGTTAATTGTGGCCGGCGCCGGTACCGGCAAGACCACGGTGTTGATTAATCGTTTGTTGTATTTGATTAAGGACAAGCAGGTGCCGGCCGATAAAATTTTACTAGTGACTTTTACGGAAAAAGGCGCCGGCGAATTAGTGGAACGGGCCGACAAATTATTGCCTTACGGCTATGTAGATTTATGGATTAACACTTTTCACGGTTTGGCCGACCGGATTTTACGCGACCACGGCTTGGATATCGGCTTGCCGACTGATTATAAAATTCTTACTCAAACCGAGCAGTGGATTTTTATTAAAAAGCACCTGGCCCAGTTTCGGTTGGATTATTATGAGCCCTTGGGCAACCCCAATAAATTTATTGGTGAGCTGATTCGGCATTTTTCCCGCCTCAAAGACGAAAATATTTCGCCGGCGGAATACTTGGCTTACGCCCAGGAGCTAAAACAAAATCAAGATGCCATGCTGTCGGGCGCTCGCCAGCGCGCGATTGTGGCCGAAGACAATCTGGACAGAAGCGGCAAGCTGGATACGGATAAAATTTGGGAGCTGGCTAACGCTTATCACACTTACAACCGTCTGCTTTTGGCTAATAAATTTTTGGATTTCGGTGATTTGATAATTTATGTTTTAAAACTGTTTACCCAGCGGCCGCAAATTTTAGAGTACTATCGCGATAAGTTCCGTTATGTGATGGTGGATGAATTCCAGGACACCAACTGGTCGCAGTATGAATTAATCAAGCTGTTGGCCGCGCCGACTAATAATTTATTGGCGGTGGGCGACGATGACCAGAGCATTTTTAAATTCCGGGGCGCGTCCTTATCTAATATTATGCAGTTCAAAGACGATTACCCGGCGGCCAAAGAAGTGGTGCTAACCGCCAATTACCGCAGCGGTCAAAAAATTTTGGACCACGCCTATGAATTTATTAGTCATAACAATCCCGATCGTTTGGAAATTAAATTAGGCCTTAATAAAAAATTGCAAGCGTCGGGCGCTGGCCCTTCGACCGAGCTTAGGACAAACGGTGAGGTTAAATATTTATTGTTTAAAGACACTTTGAGCGAGGCTAAGGCGGTGGTGGCCATGATTAAAACACTGCAGGCGGCCGGTCAAGCCAACTGGGCCCAGATGGGGATTTTGATTCGCGCCAACGCCACTGCCGACCGCTTTATCAATGAACTGAAACGCCAAAGTGTTCCCAGCCAATTCGTGTCTTTGCGGGGCTTGTATTATAAACCGATAATTTTGGATATCCTGGCCTATTTGCGTTTGCTGGACAATTACCATGAATCGGTCGCCCTGTATCGGGTGTTAAATTTGGAGCCGTTTAAAGTTAACCATTTAGACCTGGTTAATATTTTGCGTTTTGGCAGAACTAAGCTGTGGTCGCTGTTTGAGGCGCTAACTAATGTCGCCGCCATGCCTAAAATTTCCGCCGAGTCCCACGCCCATATCAATAAATTGTTAGCCGCCATAAAACAGCACACCGAGCTGGCCAAAACCGCCGGTGTCAGCCGGCTGTATGTGCAGCTGGTGCGGGATATTTGGTTGCCGCATTTAACCGAAGCCCAGCGCGAAGAGTTTGATTATCTCAATCAGTTTTATAAAAAAATTATCGCTTATGAAGAAACCAGCCCGGCCGGTTTGCTGCCGGATTTTTTGGAGTTGATCGACTGGGAGTTGGAAGCCGGCGAAACCGGGCCGCTAAGGTTGAGTCTGGAAGACGCGGATACGGTTAAGGTAATGACGGTCCATACCGCCAAGGGTTTGGAATTTAAATATGTTTGGCTGGTGGACGCGGTGGACAAACGGTTTCCGACTATCGGTCGCGCGGAAACTATCCCCGTACCCGATGCTTTAGTGAAAGAAACTCTGCCCGAGGGCGATGCGCACTTAGCGGAAGAGCGGCGGTTGTTTTATGTGGCCATGACGCGCGCCCAAGCTGGTTTATTTATCACCGGCGCCCAAGACCACGGCGGCGCCACTGTTAAAAAACCGTCCAAGTTCGTGGCTGAAGCCGGTATCGCCGTGGACACCATCAGCCCGGACGAACGGCTAAGCGAATTGGAGCGCGATTTACAAAATCCCGCAGCGGTCCCGGCGCCCATTGTTTATGAACTGCCGAAACGATTTTCTTTTTCCCAACTGGAAGCTTATGACCGCTGCCCCTGGCTGTATAAATATGTTTATTTGTTAAAAATACCTTTACCACCGCGCGCCGCCGCGGTGTTTGGCCGGACCATGCATAATGTTTTGCGGGAGTGGCTGTCGGTGGCGGTTATGACCGGCGGCCAAACCGATTTATTCGGTCAAACGGCCGACCATCAAGCTAAAGCTTTAAGCCTTGACCGACTAAAAAAGATTTATGAGGCGGCCTGGCAGGATTACGGTTTTGCTAATCGCGACGAGGCCGAGAAATATCGTCAGTTGGGAGCCGCCGCCTTGCAGCGAGTGCAGGCGCAATTGACCGCCGCGGCTTGGCCGGAAATTTTATGGCTGGAAAAAAAGCTGTACCCCAAACTGGGCGGCGAGTTATTAGACTGCACTTTAGATCGCGTGGATAAACTGGCCGACGGCACGGTGGCCATTATTGATTACAAAACCGGCGAACCAAAAACTAAGCTAAGTTTTGAGGACAAACGGCAACTGTTGTTTTATCAGGTAGCCTTGGAACAATTGACTGATTGGCCAGTGGGCCGGTTGACTTATTATTATCTTAAAACCGGCGAGTCAGTGTCGTTTACGGCTAAGGCACAGGAATTAGACAGAATAAAATTATGGATAACCCAAACCATTGCGGCCATCAAGCGCCTTAATTTCGCGGCCACGCCCGAAGCGCATATTTGCCGTTACTGCGACATCAACCAGCTATGCGAGTTTAGAATAAGTTAGGTTTGTGGTATAATAAAAGCAGAATTTTTTCGAAAATTATGACTTTACGCGCCTATTTGACTTTAATGATTTTTGCCACGCTGATTTGCGCCGCTTTGTTTGGCGTGATTGTCACCGTGGTTGACCCGCTCTCCACCAACTGGCTGGGTTTCGCCTTATTTTACGCCTCGTTATTTTTGGCGGTGCTGGGGGTGGCGGCCATTGTCGGTTTCGTGGTGCGTTTTGTAATTTTACGAAAACATCTGGCGGTGCGGGCGGTGATTATCTCTTTCCGCCAGGCCTTTTTGGTGGCCTTTTTAGTCATAGTCGCTTTAATGCTTTTGGCTAATCGTCTGTTCAGCTGGTTAAATATTTTTTTATTAATTATCGGTTTTTCTATTTTGGAATTTTTCCTTTTAAGTTTGAATAATGACGAGCGTTAAATTTATGTTCGGTTGGTTTAAACAAAAAACTCAATATCCACAAGTGGTGGTGGCGCAAATTAAAGCCTTGCGCGCTCACCCCCAGGCCGATAAATTACAATTGGTAACGGTTGACAGCGGCGGCAGCGATTTGGAAATAGTTTGTGGCGCTTGGAATATTAAAGTCGGCGATAAAGTGCCGCTGGCGCAAATTGGCGCTAAGCTGGCTAACGGCTTAGCTATTAAAGAGGCGACTATTCGCGGCATTAAATCTGGCGGTATGCTCTGCGCCGCTGACGAATTGGGTTTAGGCGATGACCATACGGGAATTATTATTCTAAATAATAATGCTAAGGTTGGCTCCTCCATTGATAAATATTTAAATTAAAAATTAATTTTATGTTTCTCATTAATTATAGCCAAGACATTTTGTATTTAGTTTTGGCGGTTTGCGCTTTGTGGCTGACTTTTTTTCTGACCTGGCTAATTTATCACTTAGTGGCGGCCGCGCGCCAGTTGCATAAAGCGGCGCAGATAATTAAAACGCAGATTGATGAAATAGCCGCCGTGATTAAAAAAATTAAGTTGGCGGTGGCACTGCCCACTTCTATTTTCGGCTTGGTGATTGAGGGCCTCAAAAAAATCGCCGAACTGGGTCTAAATGTCATGTCCGACAAGTCGAACCAAACTAAGGAGCGTAGGCGAAAAAGTGGCTCAACTAAGCCAAAAAACAAAGAAAAAAACGGAACTATTTTTTAAAAAAAGAGGTTTTTGTCATTGACTTGAGGGCTGTCCGATGTTATTTTAAATAGTGCCCTCTTTTTTTATTTTGTGCGTAAAATTATTAAAATTTTGCTGGACTTAGTCTGGTTTCTGTTTAAGGCGGTAGTGGTAGCGCAGGCCTTTTTTGTCGCTTTGTTTAAGCTGATGACTAAACCGGGCCGGTTGGTGCTACGGTTTTTTTATTATGTCTTTATTTTGCCCCTCTATCGCCTATATTTATTGGTTGGCAAAAAACTCGGTCTGTCCAAATCAAAAAAAGACAAACGGCTGGCTACTTTATTAATTAACAAAAAATTAATCCATTTTTTATTTGTCGGTTTGGTGGCGCTGATGGTTTATTTTAATTTATTTAATGTTCAGGATAATACTTCTTCGGAAGAGGTGGTGGGTAAAACTTTTTTGGCTAAAATCGTCAGTGATGAATTCGTCCAAGCCGAGCAGCTGATAGAAGTTTACCAGGATGCCAAGCCGACGGCGCGGCAGCCAGTGGACGATTACTGGTCGCGTGGCGCTTATCTGCGTCCGCCGCTGGCGCTGGATTACGATCAGAGCAACGACTGGCTGGCGTCGGGTGAAGATAATTATGTTCAGACGACGCCGCGCAAAGCGCCGCCGCGTACGGAAATTGTTGAATACATAGTTAAGCCGGGAGACACCATCAGCAGTATCGCTCAGTATTTCGGTGTCAGCGTTAATACGATTTTGTGGGAAAATAATTTAACGGCCAGGAGTTATATTAAGCCGGGTAATCGTTTAACGATTTTGCCGACCACTGGCGTGATGCATGCCGTGGCTAAAGGCGAAAATTTGGCGGCTATCGCCAAAAAGTATGATGTGGAAGCGGCGGAAATTTTAACGGCCAATAATCTGGCCAATGCCAATCAAATCAGAATCGGTGAAAGACTGGTTATTCCGGGCGCCACTAAGCTGGTGGGCCGTACCGTAGCCACCCAGACTCGCCAGCCGCGTAGTTTGGCGCAAATTATCACCGGTCAGGGCGCGGCCGTGGCGCCGGTCGCCGGCGCTAAGATGAATTGGCCGGTTAAAGGCACTATCACCCAGTATTATTCTTGGCGTCATAACGGTTTGGATATTGCCAATAAGACAGGTACGCCGATTTATGCGGCCGAAGCCGGCACGGTGGCGGAAGCCGCTTGGAACGCCGGCGGCTACGGTTATTATATTGTCATTGACCACGGCGGCGGCAAAAAGACCCGTTATGCGCACTTGTCTAAATTCGCCACCAGCGTCGGCGACGAAGTGGCCAAAGGCGAAAATATCGGCTTCGTCGGTTCCACCGGCCGTTCCACCGGTCCGCATTTACACTTTGAAGTCATGATTTACGGCAAGCGTTATAATCCCTTGAGTTATTTATACTAACGCAACTCGCAACTAGGGGTGAGACACCTGTGGCGCGGTTGCCAGCTTGCCTCTTTGTTTAATTTTTCTTATCATAAGAACAGGGTTGATTTTTTAATCAAAATTTTATAATATGATTTTTCGCATCATTTTTGGTTTAGCGGTCGTCGTCGTCGGTTTTTATTTAGTGCTGAAGGCTGAAGTGATTATGAATAATTTCGGCCGCTTGCCGTTTTTTGAAAATCACCTAGCCACCTCGGGCGGTTCGCGTTTGGGTTATAAGCTGGTGGGCATCATCTTCATTATTATCGGTTTTATGATCGCCGGCGGTTTAATTGGCGCTTTTATCACCTGGCTGGTTTCGCCCCTGACTCAATACAGCCAGCCGATTCAACAATAATTTTAGGCCTGCCCTGAGCGACCCGTCCTGAGCAGGGTCGAAGGAAGTTAAAGGGGCCCGTAGTTCATCTGGTAGAATGCCTGCTTTGCAAGCAGGAGGTAAGCGGTTCGAGTCCGCTCGGGTCCACTATTTTGATTATTAATTTTCAAAAGGCGCTTGACGGCGTTTTTTGTTTTTAAGCCCTGTGTTATAATTGGTAGGTGAGCGAATAAATTTATATAATGACTAGGTATGATAAAAATTGTTAAACAGATTTTAGCTTGGCGGTTGGAAGTGGCAGTTTTTATTGCCGGCGCGGTGGTGATGATTTTTGAATTGGTCGGTTCGCGGCTGTTGGCGCCGTATTTGGGCGCTTCGCTGATTACTTGGACCAGCCTCATTGGCGTAATTTTAGCCAGCTTGGCCGCCGGTTATTATTGGGGCGGCCGCTTGGCCGACAAGCGGGCCGATAATCGCTGGTTAGCTTTAATTTTAGTTGTAGCTGGTTTTTTTCTGCTCCTGGCCCTGGCTTTACAGCGGGCGGTTTTGGCGGCTTTGGCCGATACGGCCTGGCCGTTGCAATGGCAATCGGCGGTGGCGGCCATAGTGCTGTTGGCGCCTGCCGGTTTGTGTCTGGGTATGGTTTCGCCTTATGCGGCCAAGTTAAAATTAACAATTTTGTCAGAGGCCGGCGGGACGGTAGGCCGGTTGTACGCCTTATCCACGCTTGGCAGTTTGGCCGGTACCTTTGGCGCCGGTTGGTGGCTGGTGCCGTTATTTGGTACAACTAAAATTTTAGCCCTGCTGACGGCAGTTCTTTGGTTGACGGCAGCGTGGTTATTTGTTGACCGGCCTCTAAACAAAAGCCAGTGGTTATGTTTAGCTTTAGGTTTGATTTTTTGGATTTTTTCTTATCTGACATTAACACCATCACCGGCCAATATTATTGACCGCGACACCGCTTACAGCCGGGTGTGGATTTATGATTTTATTTATCGGCCAAATAGCGAGCCGGCGCGTTTATTGCGTCTGGACGCCAGCTATAGTTCGGCCATGTTTTTAAATAATGACGACTTACTTTTTGATTATACCAAGTTTTATCGTCTGGCCGGTTATTTTAATCCCGCTTTGGATAAAGCGGTAATGATCGGCGGCGCCGGTTATTCTTACCCCAAAGATTTTTTGCGTAAATTTCCCCGCGCCGAATTGACGGTGGTGGAGATTGACCCTGGCGTGACCGCCTTGGCCAGACAATATTTTCGTTTGCCCGATGACCCGCGTCTAATTATTAAACACGAAGATGGCCGCGTCTGGCTAAACCAGACTCGGGATAAATACGACGCAATCTTTGTGGATGCTTTTTCTTCTTCTTATGCCATTCCTTTCCAGCTGACGACTAAAGAAGCGGTGGAGCGCGAATATGACAGTCTTAATGAAGACGGAGTAGCGCTGGTTAATATCGTGGCGGCGCTTAATGGCGAGCAGGGCCGATTAACTCGTTCCATGTATTATACTTATAAGAAAATTTTCCCCCAGGTTTATTTATTACCGGTTAACAGTCCGCAGGACGGCGCGGCCGTACAAAATATTATGCTGGTGGCCCTGAAAGCCAAGGTTAAGCCAAGCTTTTTGTCCAGTGACCGAGAGGAGCAGAGCCAGCTAAATAATTTGTGGTTAGGTAAAATTGAACCGGCACTACCCTTAACCGACAATTGGGCGCCAACCGATTATTTTGCCAGCCAGACACTATAAGCAAAAATTAAAACATCCCTCCGATATCCATCGGGGGGATGTTTTGTTGCTATTACAGTTTTTTAACTTCTTGTTTAAATAGTTTGCCCCTTTCTTTATAGTTGGCAAACATGCCGAAACTGGCGCAGCCGGTGGAGAGCAAAACGATATCACCGGGCGCGGCTTGGCGGGTGGCGGTTTTGACAGCTGCAGCCAAGTTGTTAAAAATTTGATGATGAGTGAAATTTACTTTGTTTAACTCTCGTTTTAAGCGGGGGGTGGCGCGGCCGTTAAGCAAACACACGAACTTGGCGCGCTGTTTAATGGTTTTAGCCAGCTGTTTAAAATTGGAATTTTTTTCCGCGCCGCCGGCCAGAAGAATAATCGGGGCGTTAAATGATTTTAAAGCAATGATGGCCGATTCGGGAGTGGTGGCAAAACTGTCGTCAAAATATTTAACGCCTCGGCGTTCGCGGACGAACTCCAAACGGTGTTCCAAGCCGGGAAAATTTTTAACCGCGCGGGCGATAACGGCCGGTTTGATTTTTAAGATTTTAGCCACGGCCGCGGCCGCGGCAATATTTTCCTTATTATGTTCGCCGACCAGTTTGGAAGGCAAATTTGATTTGGTGAAATAAATTATGTTGTTTGTTGTTTGTTGTTTGTTTCGTGATTTGAGTTTCTGGTTAATAACCAGCCAATCATTTTTCTTTTGCCAGTGGGTAATATTTAGTTTAGCCTTCAAATATTCCGCCAAATTATGGTGGTAATTCGGGTTAAAGGGGTCGGCCGGCGCTAAATGTTCGGCATAAAAATTGGTTAAAACGGCGATGGGCGGCGACTTGGTTATATCCTCCAGCTGAAAACTGGATAATTCCAGCACCACGAAGTCGCTTGGTTTGATTTTCGGCAAAAATTCAAAGGGCGCGGTGCCGATATTGCCGCCCAAGTAGGCGCGTTTGCCGGCAGTTTTTAAAATGGCGTAAATCAGCGAGGCGGTCGTGCCCTTGCCCTTGGTGCCGGTCACTCCGATAATGTTTTTAGTCGGGCACAAATCAAAAAACAAGTTCATGGCGCTGGTCAAGGCGGCCCGACCTAAATTAACCCCCCTATCTTTATGAGCCAAGGAACCGGGCGAACGGAAAATAATATCAAAGCCTGATAAATTTTTTGCATAATACGCACCAAAGATCCAGGTGATGTTTTTAAATTTGGACAGCTCCGGATATTGTTTGATATCATTTTTTTGTTTTTTTTCGTAAATGGTTATCCGGCAAACAATTTTTTTCTTTAATAAAAATTGAAGCAAGGCGTAGTTTTCCACGCCCAAGCCTAAAAAAGCTATTTTTTTATTGGTTAAGTCGTTTAGTTTCATAAAGGTTTCATCTCTTCCCAATTGTCGCCGATTTTAGCGTCCACGGTTAGCGGAACTTTGAGTTTAACCACACTAGCCATAATTTCCTGCAGTACCGGCACGACCGCTTTAACTTGTTTTTTATCCAATTCAAATACCAGCTCGTCGTGAACCTGTAAAATCAACTTAACTTTGTCAGCGAATTTTTTAGCCAAGAGATTGTCAATTTTAATCATGGCCAGCTTAATAATGTCGGCGGAAGTGCCTTGTAAGGGCGCGTTAATAGCTACTCGCTCGGCGGCCTTGGCCAGCATAGCCACCGACGAATTTATTTCCGCCGTCCAGCGTTTGCGGCCGAACATCGTCTGGACATAACCCTCGGCGCGCGCCTCTTTTAAAGCATGGTCAATGTATTTTTTAATGTGAGAGAAATTTTTAAAATATTGGTCAATAAAATTTTTAGCGGCCGTATAGGACAGGCCGGTAGTTTCAGCCAGGCCGTGCGGTCCCTGGCCGTAAAGCAGGCCGAAATTAATGGCTTTGGCCGCCGAACGCATGGCCTTGGTGACTTGTTTCAACGGTACGCCATTGATAGCGGCGGCGGTGGCGGCGTGAATGTCCTGGCCGGCCTTAAAGGCTTTAATCATGGTCGGATCGCCGGCCAAATGAGCAGCCAGCCGCAATTCAATCTGCGAATAATCCAGCGAGGCCAGCACCTTGCCTTCCGCGGCGACAAAGCCATGGCGGATTTGACGGCCCCAGTCGGTTTTGACGGGAATATTTTGCAGATTAGGTTCGGTACTAGACAGGCGGCCGGTGGCGGCCACGGTTTGATTGAAACTGGTGTGGACGCGGCCGGTCGTCGGATTAATCAGCGCCGGCAGAGCTTTAACATAAGTGGTGGATAGTTTGGTTAGTTCGCGGTAATCCAAAATCAATTCAATAATTTTGTGTTCGCCTTTGAGTTTTATTAGGGCGGCGGCGTTGGTGGTCAGACCGGTTTTGGTTTTGCCGACGCCCAAAGTGGAAATTTTCAGTTTGGTAAATAAAATTTCTCGCAGCTGCTGAACGGAGTTGATATTAAAATGCCGACCGGCCAGATGCCAGATCTTGGCCTGCAGTTGGGCCAGCGCCGTATCCAGCCGTTTGTCCAAAGTTTTAAAATAAGCTTTATCAATTAGGACGCCGTTAAGTTCAATTTTAGCCAGAACCTTAACCAGGGGCATTTCCACCTCGTTGAATAATTTGGCCAATTTTTCCTCGTGCAGTTTTTTAGTTAAGGGTGCCACCAGGCGATAGGCAAAATCCGCGTCTTCGCAGGCGTAAAGTGACAGTTTGTCCAGCGGCACCTCGGCAAAAGCCAGTCGCTTTTTGCCCGTGCCCAGCAAATCGTCTTTAGAAATTTTAGTGAAACCTAATTCGGAAAAAACCACGGCGTCCAGGTTGTGTTGGCGGTTATCCGGCGTCAGCAAATAAGAAGCAATCATGGTGTCAAAAGCGATGCCGTTGACCGTAATGCCGTACGCGGCCAGCACTTTAATGTCAAATTTTAAGTTATGTCCGTATTTTTTAATTTTATCATTGGCTAAAATCGGTTTTAAGTCCTTGAGCCAGGGATGAATTTCTTTGCCGTTTTTTAGTTGAGCGCCAAACAAATCTCCTTGTCCAGTTTTATGGCTTTGTTTTTTAGCTTTTAGCTCTAAGCTTTTAGCCCTAAGCTTAAGGAAATAAGCCTCCCCGGCTTTCCAAGAGAAGCTCATACCCAGCAAATTGGCGTTGATTTCGTCCAGGCTGTCCGTTTCCGTATCCCAGGCAAAAGCTTCGCGAGCGCGCAAAATTTTTAAAAAGCGCTTGAACTCCGGTTCAGTTTGTATTAGTTGATAGTTAAACTTGGTTTGATTGCGTCTAAACTTATCTTCACTTAATTTAGTTTTATCCATGAGCGGCAAATCTTTGAGGCGTCCTAAGAGCGATTTGAATTCCAGTTCGCTGAATAAGCCAATAATTTGCTGGCTATTTAAATTGCCGAAACGGCAATCATCTAATTTGAATTTAATTGGCGCGTCGGTGCGAATGGTGGCCAGCTCTTTGCTTAAAAACGCCTTGTCTTTGTGTTCTTTTAATAACTCTAAAATTCTCGGTTTAATATTTTCTAATTTTGAATTCAATTTTTTATTTTTAACCTTTTGATTTATGGCTTGGTATAATTCTTCAATCGTGCCAAACTCTTTAATCAATTCGGTCGCTGTTTTTTCGCCAATGCCCGGTACGCCGGGGATGTTGTCGGACGGGTCGCCGCGTAAGGCTTTGTAGTCAATTTGTGCTTCCGGGCCGAAGCCGTAGCGCGCCGTGACGGCTGCGGCGTCGTACAGCAGGCTGTCCGACAAACCGTGGCTCATGGTGAAAACAAAAGTGGAAGGATTAACCAATTGCAAGGTGTCCATATCGCCGGTAACGATAATGGTGTCTACCTCATCGCCGATTTTGTGGGCAATGGTGCCGATGCAGTCATCAGCCTCAAAGCCGTTGGCCTCATAAATCGGAATATTGAAAGCGCGCACCAGTTCCTTAGTTCTGGCCAGTTGGGCGTACAGTTCGTCCGGCCCTTTGACGCGCGTGGCTTTGTAAGCGGCGAATTGTTCGTGGCGGAAAGTCGGTCCGGCCAAATCAAAAGTCACGGCCACAAAAGCGGGTTTAAATTCTTTGATGGCTTTTAAGAGAAAAGAAGCAAAACCATAGACGGCGTTAACCAATTCGCCCGACTTGGTAATCATGGTCGGCGGCAAAGCGTGAAAACTGCGGTGTACCAGCGCGTTGCCGTCAAACAAAAGAAATTTTGGTTTGCTTTTAGCCATATTATTACTATAATCTTAAGGCTTCAGCGCCGAAAAAGCAACCTTGAAGAGAAAAATTTTTATACAAAAACCCCCGGTTTTAAATCGGAGGTTTTTAAGATAGTGGTCGGGTTACCGCTTGTTGTTAAAACGGTCGCTCCACAGATAGACAAGGAGGGAGGCTACCTGAAAAAGCAAATTTTTAACAGACAAGCAGTAATCCGGCAGCTATCTTCAAGAAACCCCACCTTATCACGGCCCGGCCCCGAAGTCAATATTGACAAGCCGATTAGTTGGTTTTGTTAAAGGCGCGGCGGCGGCATCCGGAGGGGCGCTAACCGTATTTTACTGATTTTTAGCCAATTTTTAAGGCTTACTTTTTTTATTTAAAACAGGCTATAATATAAAGGATGGGCACGGCGGGGGTTTAGCCGTTGTTTTAGATTATTATGGATTGGTTATCTCACATTTTAATTAACAATTTAGTCTTTAAGGAGTTGCCCCTGGAAAAGCGCTGGTGGGCGATTGCTTTTGGCGTGGCGCCGGACATTGCCAGTTTTTTTGGCATTTACCGCATGGAGTTTTTTAAAAAAATGCTATTTTTTAAAAAGATACCCGCGTCTTTTGTCCCCGGCTGGGTGGTTAAGGCTTACAATGTCGCCCACAGCGTGCCGTTGTGGCTGGTTATTTTTTTAAGTTTGTGGCTGGCCGGCTGGCGCCTGGCGGCGGTAGTCTGGTGCGGCTGGTTAGTTCATATCGCGCTGGATATTTTTACGCACGGCGCGGAGTCAGTAACGCAAACCCGGCCGTTATGGCCGTTGTCTAAATGGTATTATGCCGGCTTTGTCTGGTCCACCAAAAAATTTCTGCTGATTCAATACGCGATTTTAGCCCTACTCTATTTAATTTTTTTCTGATATGACTTCCCGCCTAACACAAGCGCGAGCCGAGGCCGAAGACCAAGGCCTTGATTTAACTTTGCGGCCCAAACGGTTGGCGGAGTATGTCGGTCAAAACCAGGTCAAAGCCAATTTGTCTATTTTGCTAGAGGCAGCCAGCGGTCGCGGCGAACCGATTGAACATTTATTATTTTACGGGGCGCCGGGTCTGGGCAAAACCACTTTGGCCAATATCGTGGCCAATGAATTGGGCGCCGGTTTGCGCATCACTTCCGGCCCGGTGATTGAAAAGGCGGGCGACTTGGCGGCGATTTTAACCAACCTGAAAGAAGGCGACATTTTATTTATTGATGAAATTCACCGGCTCAATAAAACCATTGAAGAAATTCTTTATCCGGCCATGGAAGAGTACGCTTTGGATATTATTATCGGCAAAGGTCCGGCGGCGCGGACGCTGCGTCTGGATTTGCCGCGCTTTACCATTATCGGCGCCACCACTCGTTTCAGTTTAATGTCGGCGCCCCTGCGCGACCGCTTCGGTGCGGTTTATCATTTGGATTTTTATGAGCCGGACGACTTGGAAATTATTATCAAACGCAACGCCGGCATTTTGGGCATTGCTTTGGACGAGGACGCGGCGCAGGAAATCGCCCACCGCGCCCGCCGCACGCCGCGTATCGCTAACCGCCTCTTAAAGCGGGTGCGCGATTACTGCCAGGTGAAAACCGACGGACAGGTGGCTGTTGATAGTTGCCGCGAAGCGCTGGCCATGCTGGCCATTGACGAAGTCGGTCTGGACGATGTTGACCGCAAAATTTTGGAATTGATTATTGATAAATTTAACGGCGGGCCGGTCGGCTTGTCCACGATCGCGGCGGCCACCGGCGAAGATATGGCCACGATTGAAGAGGTTTATGAGCCCTA
The DNA here is from genome assembly GCA_021818075.1 of bacterium. Classification (GTDB taxonomy): domain Bacteria; phylum Patescibacteriota; class Patescibacteriia; order Patescibacteriales; family Patescibacteriaceae; genus JAKAEX01. The sequence goes on along the minus strand of JAKAFD010000004.1, from coordinate 6,264 downwards.
TTTAATGCGTCTCGGGTTTTTAGACCGCTCGCCCCGCGGCCGCGTCGCCACGCCAGCGGCTTATGAACATTTAGGGAGAAAGCCGGCTAAACTTTTATAAAATCAACATGCGATTAGCGGATTTTGATTATCAATTGCCACCGGCACTAATTGCCACCGAACCGGCTAAAAAGCGCGACCAGTCGCGTCTTTTAATTTTGGATAAGGCCAGCGGTAAAATTGCCCATAAACATTTTTTTGATTTGCTTGATTATTTACAACCCGGCGATTTATTGGTGGCCAATAATTCCAAAGTTATACCGGCGCGTTTAATTGGCAAAAAAATAACCGGAGGAACCGTAGAGATTTTTTTAAGTAAAAATATTGGTAAAGTTTGGGAATGCCTGATTAAGGGGCGAGTTAGGGTCGGCATGATTATTATTGTATCTAAAAAATTGCGGGCGGAAATTATAAAAATTTTAGGTGAGGGTGCCAGTTTGGTTAAATTTAATTTGCGAGGCAATGAATTTATGAAAGAAGTGGAAAGAATCGGCCATGTTCCATTGCCGCCGTATATAATTAAAAATCGCGGTCAGAGCCAGGAATTAAAAAGCGATACAAAAAATTATCAAACGGTTTACGCCGAAGATTTAAAGAAGGGTAGCGTAGCGGCGCCGACGGCCGGTTTGCATTTTACACCGGGGCTGCTTCAGAAAATAAAAGCCAAAGGCGTGGGGGTGGAGTATTTAACTTTACATGTGGGTTTAGGAACTTTTTTGCCAGTCAAAACCGAGACTATTGAAGAACACAAAATACATTCGGAGTATGCGGAGGTCAGCGCCGAACTGATTAAAAAGATTGTGGCCACAAAAAAACGCGGCGGCAGAATTATCGCCATCGGCACCACCACCACCAGAACCTTGGAATATGTTTTTTCTCCTTTGTCATTGCGAGGAGCGCAGCGACGAAGCAAGCTCTATGCGTTTAAATCAAAGCAGAGATCGCCACGCTCCTTACAGTCGCTCGCGATGACAGAAGGATTTGCCGGCTGGATAGATATTTTTATTTACCCACCTTATAAATTCAAAGTCGTGGACGCGCTGATTACTAATTTTCATCTGCCCAAATCCACGCTGTTGATGTTGGTCAGCGCCTTTGCTGCCCGTCCTGAGCGTGGCCGAAGGGGTAAAAAACACATAGATAAGGCCTACCAAGAAGCCATTAAGGCCAAATACCGCTTTTACAGCTACGGCGACGCGATGTTAATTATATAACACATTGATGTTTTTGCTATTTTTTCTTTAAAATAAGCTATTTTTTACAAATATTAGCCAGTTTTATTGACAAAATATTTAAAAAATGCTATTGTTTAGCATTGCTGTAATCATATTTTATAGCAAGTTCTTTAGACAAATTAAATAAATTATTCATAAATCAGGAGAGACGGCATGAGCCAAATTATTGAATTATCAACCACCTTAGGCGCGGCGGACATTTTAAAAGCCAGTCTGGCTAAATTAACCGTTCTTAATCCGACCATGGCGGTTTGGATTGAACAACTGGATTCGCAGCCCCTGATTGTTGAGTGCGTGCAGAAAGCGGTTACTTTAGTGGCCGCGAACGGCGTCAAGTCAAGCGACCGTATTGCCAATTTTTTTGGCAATGAACAAACTTCTCATCAGGGTCAAGCAATTATCGCCGCCCTAAAAACCGACCGCTTGCCCAATGGCTTGGGTATTATGATTGACGGCCAAGGACAAATCAGATTCGCGGCTGACGACTATAAGTCAGAATGGAAGCAGGAAATAAATCGTTTGAAAAATTTATTTCAGAATGCTTTTTTAGCTGTCGCCAGCCAGACCATTCTAGAAATCGTCGGCTATGAGACGACCATTGCCGCCGCTGCGGACAATCATGGTTTGACCACTTACACCGTGAAAGGAGTGAGCGTATGAAACAGATAACCATTATCGTCCAGGCCGGCAACTTAAATCTTGACTTTGAAGGTTTTAGCGGCCGCGCTTGCGAAGACGAAGCGGAGAAAATCAGGATATTGTATGCCAAATTGGGTATCCAGACAGCAATCCTGTCCGACAGCCGGAAAGCCGAAGTAATCACTAACGGGGAGCGGGAATATGAACAACAATGATTTCCCGTCGCCGGATTTAGCGGTTGACGAAATTGATTTAGCCAAGACCTTAGCGGTGCCGGCGGATTTGCTAGCCAGCAATCAAGCACTAAAACGGGCAGCTAAACTACCGAAACACATTGCCGTTAATATTTACGGCAACGGCAAAATTGATTTAAGCGGTTTTACCGATTATGATGTGGAGTTGGATGATGAGTTGTGGTCGGCGTTGGCTTTATACTCCAAATTAAGTCCAGCCACTGATTTAACATTAACGACACTTTGCGGTTAGCCAGAAAATTTTTCACTAATAAACAGGAGAAGCAGTAATGAATAACCAGATAATGCCGAGTTGGCTAAGCGAGCTGATTGCTTGCTGCCGCGCCGGCAGCACGCAGGTTTTCGTCATTTGGGGCAATATTTACGACTTGTTAGTCGGCAACCGAGACGAAACGGCAACTGATAGCGACGGCTGTCAATCCATTTATGAATTATTGGCGCAAATGTTTGGCCAGCGGCAGTTGATTATGTTTTATTCGCTGTCGTCGGGCTTGCAGTTCGCCAATGAAACAATGGAAAAATTTTTCCGTCAGACCTTTTTGCACCAGCCGACCGACGCGAGCGGAGCCAAACCTTCAGCCAGCGAACAAGCCAAGCAAAGTTTGGGCAAAACCATGAGCGAACAGGCGCCTTTAGCCAAACTCGTCGGCGACACGCCCGAGCAGGTCTTAAAATTTTTGGATAAAGTTTTAAGTGATGAAGCCAGCGGCTCCAAAGTTTTGGTGCTGGATTATGCCCAGAACTTATTGGCTGACAACAGCCACGCCAGTCTGACTGACCGGTTGATCAAAGAAATAATTGACCGCTGGTCACGCAGCAACCAATTAGCCGCCGCCAACAGTTTGGTCGTTTTGCTCACCCAGAATTTAGCCAGCTTGCCCGAGGATTGGCGGTCCAGCCAGTCGCGGTTGAAAGCCGTCAGGATTCCTAAGCCGGATGCTGACGAACGAGCTAAACGCTGGGCTTATAATTTTAAGAGTAACGGCGTTAAACTGGCTGACGACCTTAATGTTGATAAACTGGGTTTAATCACCAATGGTTTGTCGCTCTATCAAATTGACGATATTTATCGTTTAGCCAAAACTAGCGGTCAAGAAATTAATTTGACTTCCATTAAACGGGCCAAACAGGAAATCTTGAACAATGAATTCGGTGAGCGGCTGAAAGTCAAAGTGCCCGACTGGGGCTTTGATTATTTCGGCGGTAAAACCAAGTTGAAGCAGTATCTGCTGGAAGTGCGGGACAATATCTTGCGCGGCTTGACGCGGCGGGTGCCGATGGGCTTATTAGCCGCCGGCCCGCCGGGTACCGGTAAAACTTTTTTCTTTGAATGTTTCGCCTACGAATGCGGTTTTAATTTCGTGGAAATTAAAAATCCGCGCAGTATGTGGGTTGGCCAGTCAGAGGAAATAATGGCTAAGATTTTGGCCGCTTTGGACGATTTAGCACCGGTGATTGTGGTGGAAGACGAAGCCGACCAATCGGAAACCTCGCGCGATGCCCCCAACGGGGATTCGGGCGTGGCTAACCGCTTGCGGCAGATGAAATTTGAGTTTTGCTCCGAGCCGAAGCGCCGTGGCAAGGTTATCTGGATAAGAATTTCCAACCGCGACGATTTGCTGGATGCCGCTTACAAGCGTAAGGGCAGAACCGACGATAATATTCCTTTTATCCTGCCGCAGGCGGACGAATACCAGGAGATTATTGAAGTAATGTTCGCCCGTTACCAAATTCCCTATCAGCTGGCGGACATCGCTACCGCGGTTAAAGCTATTCAGGAAAAAATTTATTGCACCGGCGCTGACGTGGAATGGATGGTACTGGAAGCTGACAAGTATGCCGGACGCGAGGGAGTGGCGGCAGTGACCGACCAGCATTTGCGACAAGCGATTGCCGACTGGGAAATGCCCTTAGACGCCCGGGAAATAGATCGGCAAATTGCTTTAGCCATTAAAGGCAGCAGCAAAAGTTTGCGGCCCGACAACTGGCAGGCAATCTTGGAGCAAGTAGACAGCCGTAGTGATGAAACGATTTATTCTGCCGCACCGGCAGTTCACCCCGGCTTAGCCAGACAAGCAGTTCATTCTTAAGTAACGGCCTAATGATGAAAATCATTAGGCCCGCTCTCTCAGTGGTTAAATTTTTGACCATTGAGTAAGGCGTTAATTTAGAACTTTAACAATTAAATAAATAATTCAGTAATTAAGGAGATTTGTCATGAGTAATTTATTGCCTGTCCTGCCCAACCGGTTGGATGATGCCAGTTTGGAGGTGGTATTTTGGCAGCTGGCGGCTGATTTAAAATCAGCTCTAGCCAAAAACAATCTAATTTGGTTTCCGCCGGATAAAATTGCCATCAGCGGTAGCGCCGAATTTTTAGCTAAACAGCGAATAACGGCGACGCCAGCCGGCGACGCCAGCATTAAAACACCGGCTGAAGCCGTTCGTTTATTGGGGGTGGTGGTTTATCATTTAGCCACCGGCCAATCGGAGCTTAATAATTTAAGCTATTTGCTTGATGGTTATCAGCAAGCGTTTGATTCAAAATTCTGGCCTTGGCTGCAAAAAATAGCCAATGGCCAGTTGAGCGATTTGGCGGGGATAAAAAAACAATTCACTGAATTAAAAGAGAGCCCCCTACCCAAACCGTCGGTCAAGCCGGAACCGGAGAAGGTTAAAGAAAAGCCGACGCCGCTTGACCCGCAAATTGCCGCCAAGTTCACCCAACTTAAATCATTCCCGTTTCCGGTGCCGACCAATTATGAACATGACCACCAGTTAAGCAACTTCAGAGCCAAGCACGAAAAAGATTTTTATTCCTTCAACTCGGCAATTACCGATGCAAATTTTGCCAAGGCCACCAACCAACTGGCAGCCGGTAAAACCTATCAGGTTAAGATTTTCGGAATTAATGAGTATGTTACTTCCGAAGAATGCTTGGCTTTATTAAAAAGCCAGCAAGCAATCTTGGTCGGCGCTCAAGGCTTGCCCATTATTTGGAAACTTAAAAAAGAAGAGTTTCCTGTGAGCAAGTGGTTAGTTTCTTTTGACGAAAAAGAGGCGCTCTGGCAGGATGGCGGCGGCAACCTCAGGGTGCCGTACATCAATCGCTTCTCGGGCGGCGACTGGTACTTCGATCTCGGCCACTTTGAGGGCTACTGGGTCGGTGGCGACTGCCTCATGTGCGTCTGCGACTGTTAATTCTTAGAAACTTAGCCACTTAGCTGAACTTAGTTCTTTGAACCTTAAATTTTTTGAGCATCTGTGTTTACAGATGCTCTATTTTTTTATAAAATAAGCTTAGATATTGATTGAGCGTGCGGCTACGCCTGCCTGACGGTAGGTAGGGTTTCATGACGTCATATTCTTGCCGAAAGAATCTGCCAGTGGTTTGTTGGATAATTTTTAACAAGCGAGCGCAATTTTTGGCAAAAAAATTAAATAAGTCGGTGCGGTGCGTTAACGAGCAAAAACGGCTCGGTATAAAATACAGAGGACGGCCGGTGCCGTCCTTGGTGAAAATTGACGGCGTGCCGCACATTGCGCTCTGGCAGGATGACGACGGCAACCACAGGGTGCCGAACATCAATCGCAACTCGGACGGCGACTGGAACTTCAATCTCGGCAACTTTGAGAGCGACTGGGACGATGACAACTGCCTCATGTGCGTCTGCCACTCATTTAATTTCTCTCGCTATCTGCTGGCGGGAGTTTTTTCTGCCAAGCATTTTTTCCAGCCGCCCAGCATGCGGCCAATTTCATCCAAACGAGAAATTAATTCTCCATAAAGTTTGGGTGGAATAATTTTATGCTCCCAGCCGATTTGCAGGAAAAAATTAAGCAAATCGCGCCGGCCAATGGCCTGGGAGACCAATGACAACTTTTCAAATTTGTCATAAGCAAAACTGGCGCGAAATAATAACTCCAGCAAGGTCAAAAAAGTGTCATCAATTTTTTGTCCGGTGGTATAGCGGTCAAGCCGTTTTAAATTAACCAAATAATTATGCCAGAGCAAATAGGTCTCTTTGGTTCTGACAATAACCAAAGGAAATTGCGTCGGGGGGGGGGGCTGATAAAAGAATTTTGTTGCATAGTTT
>JAKAFD010000003.1 GCA_021818075.1 bacterium | reverse complement strand
TTTTTTGTTTAATTTTAGTAAAAAAATGCCACTCCCTTTCAGAGTGGCGTTTTTCAATTCTGCTTTCTTTGACCTGTTACGTCTTCTCGTTTGCTCTTGTAAATGAGCAAGGTGGAGATTCCGAAGAGAAAATTCTTGCTGGCTGTTTCTTCATTTCTGCTATCGAAGTTGAGCCGCGATTTTTAATGCTTAACATGTAAACTCCTATCAAGAGTGAAACATTACCTTTTTGTTAATCAGGCGGGCTAAATTAATTAACCATGCACTTTAATTAACCTTATTATAATTATAGCAAACTCATTAAAAAACACAATATTAATAAACAAAAACCGCCCCGACGGCCATCGGGGCGGTTTTTTATCTGAAATTTTATTTCTTGGTCTTGTTGATAATCTCTTCCACAATGTGGCGCGGAGCCTCAGCGTAGTGCAAAAACTCCATAGAATAGTTGGCGCGGCCCTGGCTCATGGAGCGCAAAGTCGTGGCGTAGCCGAACATTTCGGCCAGCGGCACTTTGGCGTCAATCACCTTCAATTTGCCGCGTTCGGTCATCTGGTCAATTTGGCCGCGCTTGGAGTTCAAGTCGCCGACCACGTTGCCCATATATTCCTCGGGCGTGGTTACCTCCACTTTCATAATCGGTTCCAAGAGCACCGGTTTGGCTTTGGCGGCCGCTTCTTTAAAAGCCAAAATACCCGCCATCTTAAAGGCCATTTCGCTAGAGTCAACTTCGTGGTAGCTGCCTTCAAAGACGGTCGCTTTAATATCCACAATCGGGTAGCCGGCCAAAAAGCCGCGTTCCACCGCTTCTTTAACGCCCTTGCCGATAGCCGGAATATATTCTTTGGGAATGGTACCGCCCTTGACCGCATCAATAAATTCAAAACCTTTGCCCTGTTCATTAGGTTCAATCTTGAGCCAGCAATGTCCGTATTGGCCGCGGCCGCCTGATTGCTTGATGTATTTGCCCTCGCCTTCAGCGGCGGCGCGAATGGTTTCGCGATAGCTTACTTGCGGAGCGCCGACATTGGCCTCTACATTAAATTCGCGTTTCATGCGGTCAACAATAATATCCAAATGCAATTCGCCCATGCCGGAAATCAAAGTCTGGTTGGTTTCTTCGTCTGATTCAACGCGGAAAGTCGGATCTTCTTCGGCTAAGCGAGCCAAAGCCATGCCCATTTTTTCCTGGTCGGCCTTAGTTTTCGGTTCCACGGCGATTTTAATGACCGGTTCCGGGAAGGTAATATTTTCCAGCAAGACCGGATGATTTTCATCGCATAAAGTATGACCGGTAACGGTGGCTTTCAAGCCGATAACGGCGGCGATGTCGCCGGCGTAAATTTCGTCAATTTCTTCGCGGTGATTGGCGTGCATACGCACTAGCCGGCCGATGCGTTCTTTAACGCCGTTAGCCGGGTTTAAAACATAAGAACCGGATTTCAAGACGCCGGAATAAACACGCACGAAACAAAGTTTGCCGACAAAGGGGTCGGTGGCGATTTTAAAAGCCAGGGCCACGAACGGCGAACTGTCATCAACCGGCACCAAAATTTTCTTTTCTGCATCCTCCGGGTCGTGACCAAAAAGCTCGGGCAGTTCCAGCGGCGACGGCAAATAAGCCACCACGCTGTCCAACATCAGCTGCACGCCGGTATTTTTTAAAGCCGAGCCGCAGAGCACCGGATAAAGTTCATTAACAATCACGCCTTTATGAATAGCGGCTTTCAGTTCGTCTAAGCCAATATCTTCGCCGCCCAAATATTTTTCCATTAATTTTTCGTCAACTTCCACGATTTTTTCCACCATCTCGGCGCGAAACTTGGCTACCTTATCTTTCATATTTTCCGGCACCGGGATTTCTTCCACCTGTTCGCCGTTTGTGCCTTTAAATTGGTAGGCTTTCTGTTCCAATAAATCAATCACGCCGCTAAAAGTTTCCTCGGCGCCGATGGGCAATTGCACGGCAAAGGCCTTGCTGTTGAGACGGGTTTTGATTGATTCCAAGCTCATATAAAAATCAGCGCCCATTTTGTCCATTTTATTAACAAAACAAAGCCGCGGCACATGATACTTATCGGCTTGGCGCCAGACGGTTTCCGACTGCGGCTCCACACCCTGCGAGCCGTCAAACACCGCTACCGCGCCGTCCAGGACGCGCAAACTGCGTTCCACCTCCACGGTAAAATCAACGTGGCCGGGAGTATCAATAATATTGATGCGGTGATCGCGCCAAAAACAAGTGGTGGCCGCCGAAGTGATGGTAATGCCGCGTTCCCGTTCCTGCTCCATCCAGTCCATTTCAGCCGCGCCTTCATGCACTTCGCCGATTTTATGCTTTTTGCCGGTGTAAAACAAAACTCGCTCGGTAAAAGTTGTTTTACCGGCGTCAATGTGCGCCATAATGCCGATATTTCTGGTTTTATCTAAGGTGTATTCCCTGGCCATAAAAGTCTGATTTTAATTAAAATTCAAAATTAAAAATTCTTCGCCTAGCGAGCAAAATGAGCAAAGGCTTTATTAGCTTCGGCCATGCGATGGACATCAAGTTTCTTTTTCATGGAGGCGCTTTCGCCTTTGGCCGAGTTGATTATTTCTTCCGCCAGTTTGGCCGCCATTTTTTTGCCTTTGCGCGACTTGGCCGCGTCAATCATCCAACGGCAGCCTAAGGTGAAACGGCGTTCACCGCGCACCTGATAAGGGATCTGGTAGTTGGCGCCGCCGACACGACGGCCGCGCACCTCCAGCAAGGGCGATACTTGTTTTAAGGCTTTGTTAAAAACATGGCGCGGGTCCTGCTTGGTTTTGTCTTTAATAATATCAAAAGCTTCGTAGACGATATGTTCGGCCACGGATTTTTTGCCATGCTCCATGATATAGTTAATAAATTTAGCCACATCGATATCGTTATAACGAGTGTCCGGTTCAATGGGCCTTTTGGGCGCTGGTTTACCTCTCATAAAATTTAGGTCTTAGAATTAATTTATTTCTTAGGTCTCTTGGCGCCGTAGCGGCTGCGGCCTTGGCGGCGCGCTTCTACGCCCTGGGCGTCATAAACGCCGCGCACGATTTTATAGCGCACGCCCGGCAAGTCTTTGGTACGGCCGCCTTTAAGTAAAACGATGGAGTGTTCTTGCAAGTTGTGGCCCATGCCCGGAATATAAGCGGTTACTTCCATGCCGTTAGACAAGCGCACACGGGCGATTTTGCGCAAAGCTGAGTTCGGCTTTTTGGGCGTGGTGGTGGTTACCTTTAAACAAACACCGCGCTTAAAACTGGCGCCTTTAACAGTAATAGTTTTCTTGCGATGTTTAGTATCCAAAGTCACCTTTAAGGCCGGCGACTTCGCTTTTTTCTTAATTTGGCGGCGGCTGCCGCGGACTAATTGATTAATGGTTGGCATAATTCTTAACTAAATATAACGGCTAAAGCCGTATATTATCTGCGTTCGCTCAAAAAAATGAAAAATTTCATTTTTCGCTCGCTCACTGGATAATAAAAGAAAACCCGATTGATCGGGAATTAATCGTAATTTATAATTTATCAGAAGACTGGTTATAAGTCAAGGGTATGCGAAAAATAAGGATTTTTGCCAGTTTTGGCCAATTTAGCTAAAATTCCAGCTTTATTGACTATTTTTAAAATAATCGCTATATTTAAGACTGTTGTTTTAACTACGGTTCTTTCTTAAAAAGAATTAATAATAACTATTCTGAAAGGAGTCTCTAATGGGTTTTTTGGGCATTCTCGCAAAATTTACTTTTTCGCACTGTACCATTGGCTTTATCTTGCCGCTCGACAGCTCATCGTCCGTTAATGTCAGGCGGTTCGCCGAAGATTCAAAAAAGCTAAATCCTCGCAAACTCGGTTACCGGCATGTATCAATGCTGAATAAAAGAAAGGTTATCTGAAGGGTTATCTGAATAGTTTAAAATTTAAAAGCCGCCCGATAAGAGCGGCTTTATTATTGGTAAAATTACAGACCAACTAGCAGCTGAAATAAAAATAAAACGGCGGGAAAAATAAAACGGAAAAAATCCAAGGCAATTAAAATAATTAAAATAAACAAACCATAGGCTTCCAGACGGTAAAAAGCCTGACGCCCGCTTTCCGGCAAAAGGGCCAAAGCGATTTTAGAACCGTCCAGCGGCGGAATCGGCACCAAATTAAAAATCATCAAAGCCAAATTCAAAATACATAAAATCACCGACATAACCAGCAAACTGTTCACAAACGAACCGGACATCATAGCCAGCAATTGGTCGTTGGCGCCCAGAAAAAATTGGTTAATCAGCTGAATTTTATCGGCGTTGGCCAGCGGCAAAAAACGGGCGGTCAGGCCAAAAATCGTGGCCAGGATTAAGTTAGCGCCCGGTCCGGCCAGGGCCACCTTCAAATCGCCGAAACGATAGTCTTTGAGCCGATAGGGATTGTAAGGCACCGGTTTGGCCCAAGCCAGAAAAAAACTAGCCTTGGTTAAAATTAAAACTAAAGGCAAAATAATAGAGCCAAACAAATCCAAATGCTTAATGGGATTAAGCGTTAAGCGGCCCAGATCTTTGGCCGTGGTATCGCCTAAGCGATAAGCCATCCAGCCGTGCGCCACTTCGTGCACCACGGCGGACATAATTAAGGCTGCGATAAGAAATATCATTATTGCCATAATCAATAAATAATAATGAAAAAAATGAAAAAAGTCAAAAAAAACAAACAGCAAACAACAAATAACAAGGCTAAAATGTTGTTTGTTGTTTGTTATTTGTTGTTTGATAATTCTTGACAATCCCCATAAAACAATGCTATCTTAAAACGGTATTTAAAACAGCAAAACAAAATAATTCAAATTCTATGGCCAGAAAATGCGACCTGTGCGGACGCGGTTCAACTCGTGATGCTGCCCGCTCTCACTCCAATATCAAAACCTTAAAACGACAGCATATCAACCTGCAAGCCAAAACCGTTAACGGCGTCAAACTTAAAGTCTGTACTAAATGTATAAAAAGCTTAAAGTTAAAAGCTAAAAGCTAAAAAGCATAAATTAAAAAACTCAACCTGCCAATCGGCGGGTTGAGTTTTTTAATTAACTTATAAATTGCTGAAAGTAAAAATAATTATCGCCCACGATAAACCCATGGCTACGAAATAGCGGATAAAACTGACGCCCGGCCGTTTATAATCAAAGATGGTCATATTATCGTTTTTTCGGAGTTACCCAAAAACCCATATATTTAGCAAACATCAGGCGCGTCTGGGCTTCCAAGCCGGGAATGGCGCCGAAAATAACAATGGAAATCGGCAAAAACAGCCATTGTATAACCATCACGATGCGGCGGACAAAACCGTAATGCGGCGGCTTGGGCGGCAAAATCAAAGTGGCAATAATGGCTGACAACAGCATGCCGACCATGGCCAAATTCATCAAAGCCTGGGTAATGGCCGGTAAATTGTTGGACAAAACGCTTTCGTTAAAACGGTTACCGCCGATTAAGAGCGGCAGCCAGCCGACGCCGGCAATAATCAAAGCGTTGGTGGCCCAGGAATGAAAACCGTAAATCTGGATAAAAATCTGATACAGCGCTTTCTGTTTCGGCAGCCGACGCCATTGTTTGATGGTATTAAAAATCAGGTACGGCACATTTTCCACGCCCCAGCCCCAGCGTCGCTGTTGTTTATATAAATTTTTAGCGGTGTAGAGAAATGATTTATCCATGCAAGCGTCCATGGAGATAATGAAATAAAGCGGCTCCACCCGATAATCGCCGTCGTAAAAGAACCAGGAGTGAAAAAAAATGCGTGAGTCCTCGCTGACCATATTGGTCGACCAAAAATCAATATCCACCAAGACGCGCCAGGGCATGGAGTGCGAAGAATAAGTGGCCAGCTTTTCCTGCCGCAGCTGCAGCATCATCTGCCAAAAAGTATTGGAGAAAGCGGCGATGCGGGAAAAAAACGGCGCCTGCCAAATATTATTATTGTAAACCGGAATCGGCTGATAGCTGGACCGGTACGGCGCCTCGGCCGTAAAAAAACGATAAGTCAAACAATGAAAATAACCGCGCGCTATTTCAGTATCAACATCAAACACGCTGACCAAAATTTTATCATAATCCAATTCTTCCCGGTCAATAATTTCCCGCTTAGCCTCTTTAGCAGCCCAGGCCTGATTGGCGCCCTTGCCTTTCATTTCGCCGACCAGATCCGCGGGATGAACGGTGATTAAAAAATCTCTAAACAAGTGGCCGAATTCTTGTTTGATGGCTTCGGCTTTAGCCAGAGCCTCATCGCCCATTCGCCCCTCCGCGCCTAAAACAATAATCATTTTATCCTTGGGGTAATTATCTTTAACCAAACCGTGAAAAGTGGTGCGGATAACTTCCAGGCCTTCCGAGGAAAAAGGAAAAATAACCAAATGATAAAGGTCCGGCCAGGCTAAAGTTTTTTGCACCGAACCAGTTGCGGTTTTAATGGCAAAGTCGCGCGGCCCGAGCGTCTGGCACTTAGCCTGCCAGTCGGTTTTCATCACCCGCCGCATCTGACGATAAGCGGATACTAAATAAATCGCCAAATAGACTACTTGCAGCAGCCAAAAAATATCAAATAAAATCACAAACACCGCCACCCACACCGGTTGGAAAAAGGATAAAATCGCCAAACCCAAAAGCGTCAGCCACGACAAACTGCCGGGAAAAATTTCCCACAGGCGGTACAGTCTATAATCACGGCCGGTCAGGTCGCTGGCCTTACCGATTTTTAGATAATCCACGGGCATAATCACTGTTTTTTAGTCTCGTCCACCAGTAGTTTAGCTCCGCCAAAGTATAGCAAATAAAGGCAAATTGTAAAGATAAGCCAGTTGAGCAGTTTGGCCGGGTCGGTAAAATAACTGCCGGCGCTAGCCGCCACCAGACGGGTTGAAGTTAACAGTTGCCAACTATTCCAGCGTTCCACCAAACCCAACAAGACCCCCAGAGCCACTAGAGGCGGCAAACACCAGACAAACCACCAGCCAACCGTCCGGCCGTAAACTTTAACCAGCGACCGGCGCCAGCGGCGTACCAGATAAACCCAGCTCAACCAACCCAGCAAGCCATAAGTAAAGAAAAGAATAATCGGCCAAGGCTGGGCGGCACAAACGCGGTAAAAAGAGTCCACGGCGCAACCCGGCACCAGCAAGTGCCGGACATCGGTAATGATGTAAGCGGTGTTGGGAATAAATATCAGCCACACCAAAAATAACAAACCGCCCATCAACTTGGAAGTCCAGGCGCTTAATTTTTTATCTTTATTAAGCAATTTATCCAAACCGACTTGCGCCGCCAGCGGCACCAAGAGCAGCGCTAAATTAAACACAAAACTAACCAGCGGATAGCCGTTAACGGTTATCCAGCTTAAAACTGGCCAGGTTAAAAAAGCCTCGTCCACGCTGCCCGGCACTTGTTGACCGATAAATAAACTCATACCTTCTCCGGCTCGGGTCCGTCCTCTTTATTAAGACGGCGGCCGCGAAAATCAACCGGTGCGGCTTTACCCAAATCGGCCAAACTTAATTCGGGACCCGGGGCGCTGGCTTGTTCCGTTTCAGCTAAAGCGGCCAACTCTCGCTGCTTAGCGCGCTTCCTGGCTTCCAGCTGCTGTTTTCTTTCTTCTTTGGATTTAGCCAGACATTGACGGCAAAATACCGGCCGGACGCCGTCCGGTTCAAAATTAATGGTAGTCGGACGGCCGCAGCTGTCGCACTCCACTTCCCACACGCGACCAGTCGGGTTGGCTTGGTTGGCAGCGGCTGACGGCGCGCCGGCGGCCACTGTTTTCGGAGCGACGCTGGCAATTTCATCTTCGTGCCAAGTGGCAATCGCCCGCTCCACCGCCTCGCGGCTGCCGGCATAATGATTGCGAGTATAAGCGATAACCGCCTGTTCGTTGCCGGTTTTTTCTTCGGCGCGCAACGGCGGCAAACCGCGCGCCGAAAACGGATTGGAAGCGACGCCGTCAATCATTAATTTCAAACAAAAATTATATTTAGGCAAATTAACCAAATCATCTTCGGTAAAAGTCGGCGTAAATTCTTTGACCAGCACTTCGGCATCAATGGCGCCAACCCGAAATACCACCAAGGTGCCAACATTGCCGAAAACGGCCGCCGCCACTTTTTCCGACAGCTGTTCAATGTACTGGTGGCCCATAATCAAATTGAGACGGTATTTTCTGGCCTCCGACAAAATATTGGCAAAACTGTCGGTGGCGAAATTTTGAAACTCGTCAACATGCAAATAAAAATCTTGACGCTCGGCTTCCGGCATTTCCACCCGGCTCATAGCCGCCAACTGCAGTTTGGTAATCATCATGGCGCCCAACAACTGGGCATTGTCTTCGCCGATGCGGCCCTTGCTTAAATTAAGAATCAGAATTTTCTTCTCATCCATAATCTCGCGCAAATTAATGGACGACTTGGACTGGCCGACGATATTGCGAATCAGCGAGCTGGACAAAAATTGGCCGACTTTGTTTTGAATAGGCGCCACGGCCTCGGCCGCGAATTTATCGGCATAGCCGGCAAATTCTTTAACCCAAAACGCTTTCACCACCGGGTCTTGAATATTTTCAATCACCTTTTTTCTAAACGCTTTGTCGGACAGCACGCGCGTAACGGATAATAAAGTGGAGCCGGGATAATCCAGCACCGCCAAGATGGCATTGCGTAAAATATATTCCAAGCGCGGCCCCCAGGAGTCCGCCCACAATTTTTGGAAAACGCCGATCAAGCCGGAGGCCACCAAATGTTTATAATGCGGGTCAACCTGTTCCAAAATATTGAAAGCGATGGGATGGTCGGTGTCTGAAGGATTAAAATAAATCATGTCTTCCAGCCGGTCATCGGGAATAAACTGGATGATTTTTTCCGCCGTATCGCCATGCGGGTCCACCACGGCCACGCCGCGGCCGGCGCGAATGTCTTCCATAATCATATTTTCCAAAAGCGTGGACTTACCCATGCCGGTTTTGCCGATGACATACATATGCCGGCGCCGGTCGTCGGTTTTAATGCCGAATTTACGGTGCTGGTTGCGAAAAGTGGTTTCGCCAAACAGTGTTAGATCGGAATTATGTTGCATAATAACTTGTTATTTTACTCAAACGGCAGATTGCTCGGCGGTTCATCCTTAGGTTTAGCGGCCGGCGCTTCCTCCTCGGCTAAAAATTCGGAAAAACTGCCGGAGGTTTTAGCCTTAGCTTTAGCCGACGGCTCGGCGTTCTCGGCAAAAATTGATTCATAGCTTAATGACGGTTGCGAGTCGCCCACCGGCAAACGCATCGGCGGTTCAACCCGGCGGGCGGCGCTGCGCTGCACCAGCGGCGCCTTAACCACCTCATCAATCGGAAAGTGCCACATTGTCGCCAATTCGTCGGTCACCATAATAAACGGCAAACGGCCGCGCCAGGCGCTGCGGAAACGATAATTGGTGATAATTTTATTTTTACGAATATTGGATCGTTTATCGGCTTGAAAATAAGCCGTGCTGGTGGAAGTTTTAGCGATGTCCGGTTTAAAACCATTGGTATTGGCATCCTGAAATTGTTTCACCCAGCCGAAAAAACCGTTAACCACTTTAGGCTTATTCATCACTTCTTTTTTGGCTATATAAATTACCCGCATCTTGGTCTCAAAGCCGATTTTGCCGGCCTTGGCCTGAATACCTTCAATTTGTTTTTTCTGGGTCGGTTTTAGCTGCATCATCTTCAACGGCTCCGCTTCCGCCTTTTTCACCGGCGGTTCGTAGTTACCCATAATCGCTCCGCCGATATCCTTCAAATGGTCAACCAAAACCGCGGCCAAACTCGGTATGGACTTAATTTCACCCAAAATTTTGCCGACCTCTTTATCGGATTTGGCGCTCCAATCAAAATCAGCCGGCTTAACCACCATCTGAAACCACAGCTGTTCGCCCTTCTTTAAGCTGCTTAACAGGTCCATTAAACTGGCCATCGGGTCGCGATAATGCGTTTCCGGCGGTCCAAATTGATGTTCAAATTCCGGATATAGTTTAATGGGGTAAGCGTCCGGTTTGACCATTACCAATTCCGCGCCGTACAAATCATACTCCTTATCCGGAAAATGAGTGGGCAGGCCCTGTGTATAATCCTCCACCTGAGTAATCTCCGCGTCCGGATATTGCGCATACACCGCCGACTCCACTAAATTTCTGAATTGCTGCGGCGTGGTAATTAAAAACTGAATATAACCTTCAATGGATACTATCTCCATACTGAAGGCCACCTGAAACATGCCTTCCCACCATTTTTCAATCAAGTTGGGAGTTTTATGCGCGCCATGCAGATAAGAAAATAGATTCTCCACCGCCCGCGGCGATTGTTCGTTGTTTTGCGGAATATCAATGGCCAGCACTATCAGTTGATTGTTTTTGGCATCCCATTTCAGCTGCCGGCTGTAGACCCAAAGCTGGATGACGCCCCAAATAAAACCGACGGCAATAGGCAGCCAGCCAAAATACCAAAATAAAATCCGCCAGGCGATTTGGCCGGCCGGCAAAGTGGTTAATTCCGCTAATTGAGTCAGGTCAATATTGATAACCATAAAAGCAAAGCCCATGGTTAATGGCTTATTCTTATTTTATCATAAATACTTAACAATGAAAATCAAGGTTTAAAAAAAACAAATAATCTGCCAGCATACAAAAATTTTGTACCTGGACGAGTAAAATTTCGTTACAAAAATTTTCTGTCTGACGACCCCGAGCCGACCGAGGGGGAGGAGTTAAAATTTTTGTTAGAAATTTTATGAAGTCCGGCCGAAATTTTTGTCGGCTGGCAAACTTTTGGCTCCACCCTTTTGGTTACAAAAGGTGGAAAAGAAATAGACAGTTTATTTAAATAACTTCAATCTAAAATTTTTCTTTCTCTACTTTTTTTAGAAAAAAGTAGCAAAAAATCGCGCCTGGAACAAAATTAGCTATATTTTTTGTCTTCGCTAACATAATTTCATAACTCGCCTGCGGCTCAAACAAATGAAATTATGTAACGCTCCGCCAAAAAATATTAACGCCAATTTTGTTAGTGGCGCAGAATGGACGGGATAAATGACAAAATATGGCTGAATTTTAAGGCTCGCAGGATTTATTTATTTAAAAAAACAAAAACCCCGCAACAAGTGCGGGGTTTTTTACTTAGGCTTTATTTTCTTTAAGTTTGTATTTACCTTCACGGGCTCTTTCAAAGCGGTTCTTATTCATCAGCGCCAGATTAACCGTGGTTTGTTTGACCATGCGCTGGTCTAAAACCCGTTTGGTGATTTCATCCTTGGTTAAAGGTTCGCCGGCTTCCCGTAAAATACCTTCAATCACATCAGCCACCGTACCCTCCTTGTAGCCCCATTCTTTCAAACCGTACAAGCCGCGGCCGACCAGGACATACTTATCATCTAAGATTAATTCATTGTGGGTAGTGGCGGTGTTGACCTTTTTGCCGTCAAAAGACATCTCGGCGATATTTTTGGCGATATCGCCATAATACATCGGCTGACCATGCTTTTTTAACACCAGGTAAATTTTATCGTTGATAGTTTTAGGATTAATTTCCCGCCAATCCTTATGGCCCCAATGGCCGTATTTATTTTTGGCCACCTCGGACATGGCTTCCAGCAAGGCATAAACCACGCGATTGTCATAAATGGCATCGCTGTAATCGCTTACAGCCGAGCTTAAAATATCCTTTACTTCAAAATTGTTGGGCGCCGTAAACTTGGACTGATTAGACTGATAGGTCTTCAGTTGTTTGGCCAAATTGATTAACTCTTCGGTGGCCATTAACTTTTTGCTTTGTTTAACCGCCTCCAGTAATTCGTCGGCCAAAGCTTCCAGATGTTCCAAGCCCTGATATTTCAATTTATAAAAACTGTCAAAATATTTGGAATTGTTGACTTCGTCAAAGTGGTCGTTGAACAAACGAGATAAAACAAATTCAAAATAAGGCTCGTGGTTGACTTCCGCTTCACCTTGAGCTTGCGCTAAAGACGACAGGATATTAAACAAATAGCGTTTGCTCATCAAGCCGCCATGCTCTTCCGCTAATTGCGCCACAATCTGTCTTAAGCGGCCCAAACGAGCTTCCAGCTCGGCGCCTTTCTTAATTTTATTGACACCGCCGCTTTCAATCTGTCTGATGCGTTCACGGGTCAATTTATGGCGTTGGCCGATGCTTTCCAGGGTTTCCTGGGTTTCGCCCAATAAACCAAAGCGTCGCTTTAAAACGTCCTGTTCTCGTTTATTCAATTGTTCCAATAAAACCATCACTGCTTCCACCACATTAAAATTAGACAAATCTTTAATTTGGTTGTCGGAAATAATGGTGTTAAGGATTGATTCATCTCTCATAATTGAGAAAAAAAGATACCTCTCCTAATATCTTTAATGTTAATTTTTACCTAAAATTAAACAATTTTTTAACTTTTTCAAATTATTTTATAAATGATGCTAATAATATAGCACCTTTTTAAAAAATAGTCAACCTATTGCGCAAGACGCCATTTTAAAGGCCCGGCAAGGATAAAAAAACACGACTTTTGACAAGTCGTTATTTCCTGGGGTGGTAAGTTGCAAATGGCGCGAATTAGAGCACTCCCCGTTCGTCAATAATCACCACTTTTTCGCCGTCCAAAATATTATAAAGAAAAACATCGGCGATTTCCCGGCGATAATCAAATTCCTCCTCGGTCATCACCGAATAATTGACCTCTTTAACCAGATCGGCTTCCAGGTCTTTGACCAGCTTGGCCAGCCGCTCTTTGGCAAAAGAGCCGACCATAAACAAATCCACCGGCGCTTCCGGGGCGTTCACAAAAAAGCCGGTCAGGAGCATTAATTTAATATTGCCGATTTTTTTCAATTTGTCGGTAAAATCTTTCTCATAGAGAATTTGCGATTTAACCAGCAGGGCCTTGAGTTCGTTATAAAAAACAAAAGACTCGTTAACCTGATAATACTTTTTGTCCTGTTTGCCGGCCTTGGCGCCGGGTTCGCTCAAACCGTCGTCTTCCCGGGCCACGATTAAACCGATGTCCAGCAAATTGGTCAATTCCCGATGGACGGAGTTAAGCTGCAGGCCCAAATTTCTGGCTACTTCCCTAACATAAAAACGCTGTTTCGGGTTCAATAAAAACAGCTTTAAAATCTTAACACGGGAATGAGAACCGAATAGCTTGCTTAACATAACGCCGGGCGGCCGCCGGCCGCGGCCCTTCAATTTTTAATAGTTTTATCCTATAATATAAAGCAGCAACCGTCAAGCTAAACTTGGCTGTTTAATTATTGTAAACAGCCTCTAAGAGATTGTCGAATAATTACTTTTTTGTAGTTTTACGACTGTCTCGCTTTTTATGCCCTACAAACTCGCCCAGCTGGTGATTAATCCGGAACGCAAAGCGGAAATCCTAAGCCGGATTTTTACCAGCCAGCCCAGCATGGAGGAGGAGCAGATTTTGGGCAAACTTTTTGTCTTAGTGGAAATCCGCAATCAAAAGACAGACATCATGTTGGCCAATTTTATTATTGACCGCATGAACCTGTTTTATTACCAAAATGAACAGGTGCCGCTCTTGGCTCGCTTGGCCACGGTCACGGTTAATGATATCTTTGAAAACAGCCTGGCTAAACTCAACCAGGAAATCGTTAATTTCACCCAGACGGAAAAATTGTCGTTCAATCCCCAAGATTTTAATCTGACCATCGGCGTAATTTTTAAAAACAAACTTTATTTTTCCGGCATCGGCCACAATAAGGCGCTCCTGATTTATAAATCCAAAACCAGAAATAACCGGCAGGTCAACGATTATAACCTCTTGAATATTACCGCCAGCACGGCCGACCCGACCCAGGAAGTGGTGCTGGATAATAAATTATTCACCAACACCATTAGCGGCTCCATTCCGCCGGAAGGCTATATTTTCTTCGCCAATGAGTCGCTATATGAGTTTTTGTCGGAAAAACAGCTGATTAAAATTATCACTACCCTGCCGCCGGCCGGCGCCGCCGAACAGATTAAAAACATCCTGGAGCAAACCAATATTTACATGCCCTTCACCGGTTTGATTATAAAAAATCAGCATCTGGCCAAACCGACCGAAGACTGGCGCACGCTGGTGGTTGATCCGCGCGTTAAAGCCGAACCGTCGCCGGTGCACCACACCCTGGAACCGAGCCGCCACCGCGAACAGGAGTTCCGGCAGGAACGCGACTTAAACAAAGAGTCCATCCGCGCCCTAAACCGCACCGCCGCCAAGACCGCGCAAATTTTACGGCCGCCGGGTTTTGTCAGTTTGGACCGCATCAGAAAATTTTTAAAGAAACTGCCCTGGCCGACGGCCGGCCAAAAACAAAATAAATTAATCGTCAAACGCAGCGACTTATCCTGGCTAAAACGCGAAAGCTTGCTGTCTCTTAAAAATTTATGGTCCGGCTTAGTGAAAATCGCTTCCATTGTCTTGCGCCTGGGCGCCGGCGCCGTTAAATTGCTGGCCGACCGGCAAGAGCGCCAAGCCGTAGCGGTTAAGGTCACCGGCTGGCGGGCGCGCTTAAATAAAAAACATTTGATTATTCTGGGTACGGCCGTTTTTTGCTTGCTGGCCTTTCTGGCCAGTTTGTATTTCACCGGCGTCCAAAAAAATAACCGCGCCAGAGAAGCGGCCTGGTCCGATGCCAGCGCCCAATTTAATACTATTTTTCAAAATATCGGCGTTGATTTATCTTATGACAAAAATAAAGCGGAGTTGGATTTTAGCGCGCTGGCTGAACCGCTTAACCGTTTAATCGCCAATGCCGGCAGCAAACACCAGCCAGAATTGGCTGACTTTAAAAATCGTTACCAAACCATTTCCGACCAGTTAAGCGGCCTCATCCGGCTGGGAACCGTGGACAAAGTCTGGACCTTACCCGAGGGCCAGTCGGCGGATGCTCTTGGTCTGACCAACAACCGGCTTTATTTGGCCAGCGCCGCCGGGCAAAATTTGCTGCAATTTAATTTAGCCGATAAAACCAGCCAAACTATTGTCAGCCACGAACCAGACCTTAAACTGCTTAACACCGATAGCGACGGCAATGTTTTCTGTCTGGGCCAAAATAAATTAATCATTATTGATAAAGCCGGCCAAGTCGCCACCAAGCCGATTGCCGGCCTGACGGCGGCGCCAACAGCGGCCGCTGTTTATAACAACAATCTTTACGCCTTTGACGCCGCTAACCGGCAAATTTATCGCTATCAGGGCGCCGGCACGCTGGCTAATCCGGCGGCCTGGCTGCTGGGGCCGTTTGAGGGTGATAATGTCAGCGACTTGGCGGTGGCCGACGGTTCCATTTTCCTTTTGGCCGGCAACCAAATTTTTAAATACACTCGCGGCACGGGCGGACCGTTGGCCTTAGACAGTATTATCCCCGCCATCACCCAGGCCAAAAAAATGACTGCGGCCACACTCGCCGATGTTTTGGCCGTGCTGGACCAACCGACCAAACGCCTGATTGTTTTCAGCCGCGCCACCGGCAAATTACTGTCGCAGTACACGAGCGAAAATTGGAACGACTTCAAGGGCTTGGCGCTGGAAGCTAACGGCAAAACCGCCTATTTACTCAATGGACAGGATATATATAAAATACCTTTGAAATAAATTTGCCAAAACAAAAACCACCCCATTATCGGGGTGGTTTTAAAACTGATAAAAGTTATTTTAGAGTAACTTTAGCGCCGGCTTCTTCCAGCACTTTCTTCACCTTTTCGGCTTCCTCTTTATTGACGCCTTCTTTGACCATCTTGGGCGCGCCGTCCACCAAGTCCTTGGCTTCTTTCAAACCCAATTCAGTCACGGTGCGCAAGGCCTTAATAACATTGACCTTGTTAGCGCCGCCGTCAGAGAGCTCCACATCAAAGCTGGTTTTCTCTTCCGCCGGAGCAGCCGCCGCACCACTCGCAGCCGCCATCATCATGGCCGGAGCCGCGGCTGAGACGCCGAATTTTTCCTCTAAGATTTTGACCAATTCGGCCAAGTCCAAAACGGACAATTTCTCAATTGATTCCACGAGGGTTTTAAACTTCTCGGGGACAACTACATTTTTTTCTTCAGTCATATTTTTTAATTAATATTTAAATTTATTAACTTTTTTTCTCTTGAATAGCGTGCAAAACATTCACCAAGCCGCGTAAGTTGCCGGCCAGAACATTAACGAAGCCGGAAACCGGCGCGTTGATGGAGCCGACCACTTTGGCGTACAGCTCTTCGCGCGACGGCAAATCGGCCAAAAACTTAACTTGCGCCGCATCAATGAACTTGCCTTCCAAAACACCGCCCAAGAAACTTAAGCGTTCAGCGTTGCCGTTGCCTTTAATGAACTTGTTTAAAATTTTCGCCGGTGCCACTTCGTCCTCATAGCCGAAAACTACGGCCAGCTGTCCCGCCTCGCTTTTAGGGTCAAAGCCGTCCAGCTTTTGGTCTGCAAAGGTTTTGGCCAGCAAGGTCTTTTTGGCCACGTAATACTCGCTCGCCTCCTGCTTTAAGTCGCGGCGCAAGGCCTCGTTGTCGGCCACGCCGAGCGCGTTAAAGCGGGCAAAGACCACCGACTTGGCACGCTTGAGTTTTTCCTGCAAGTCGCGGACGATGGTTTGTTTTTGAATTTTTGTCTTAGCCATAGTTTTAAAATAAAAAATCACTGCTCGTCGCAGTGAAACATTATCTACCCCCAAATAGGGAGTTAATTTTGTCTCGGCAGGTCTTATGAAATGCCTGCTGTCTGCGACTATTTTGTTGTTAAATACATTATACGGGCTTTGCTAAAAAAGTCAAGGTCTATTAAAAAGTAGCCAAAATAGGCCTTATTTTGACTAATTATTGACAAAAACTGTGTCATATGATATAATAATATTAATTGTATATTAAAAATAAAGCCGGAGGTTAATCTTGAAAACTGGAGATTTGATAGCATTAATAGCTAATATTCCTATGCTGTTTGTTTATATCACCTATTTTAAGCAAGTGATAAAACAACAGTCGGTGCCAAATCCCGCTACTTGGCTAGTGTGGTCGGCAGCCATGCTCTTGAACGCTCTTACTTATTTTTTCTTATCAGAAAAAAATTGGTATAAGAGCAGCATCACGATTATAGTTTTTATTCTGATGGCACTCATCATGCTTTATTCCTGGAAAAAGGGAAAATTTAGCAAGCTGGGGCTGTTAGAAGGAAATGCTCTATTTGCCACCTGCCTCGTTGGCGCACTCTGGTGGTTAAACAAAGAAACGGCAATTGCCAATTTTTTACTGCAGATTATCTTGTTAATGTCTTTCGTACCCACCATAGTGGGCTTGCTAACCGGAGCTAACAAGGAAAAATGGCCACCCTGGTTATTGGCAGTTATCACTTATATGTTATTCACCACCGGAATAATTGTGGACTTCAAGGGAGATTATTCTTTGCTGGCCTACCCCGTTATTAACGGTATGATAGGCAATGGTTCTGTTCTAACTATAATATTGTTCCAAAAATTTAAAAACGATAAAAGTCGGCTAAAAGAATAGTCGACTTTTTTATTTTGCTTAAAAGTTATTTCAAATATTTCGCCTTATTGGCTTTGTGTTCGGTAAAAGTTTTGGCGAAGACGGTTTCGCCGGTGTCGGGCCGCGATAAAAAATAATTGTAATCGGACTTGGTCGGATAGAGTGCGGCGCGGATAGCCTTGAGGCCGGGGTTATTGATGGGCGTCGGGGGCAGGCCGTCATGGCGATAGGTGTTGTAAGGCGAATCAATTTGCGTGTCGGCCAAAGAATATTGCGGCTTGCTCTCCCCTAAAATATAGGCCAAGGTGGCGCAGGACTCTAGGCGCTGGCCATTAGCGATTCTATCCCAAAAAATGCCGGCCACCAGTTTCATATCGGCTTCGCTTTTAACTTCCTTTTCCAAGAGCGACGCCATAATCAAAATTTGGTAAACGGTTTTATTTTGCCGCTTGGCCTCGGCCCGCAGTTCGGCGTCAAACTTGCCGTTAAAGTTATTAAGCGCTTTTCTGACCAAATCTTCGCAGGTGGCGTCGGCAAAGACGCGGTAAGTATCGGGAAAAATATACCCTTCCAAATCAACCTTGGTCGGCGCGTCGCGCAAGAAGTCGTAATCATTTTTCAAATCAGCCGGCAATTTGCTGATATAAGTGCCAAACAGTTTATCGCAATTATCGGTCAACAAATTTTTATCTTTAAGATAAGCGTTGATTTCTTTTAAGCTCTGGCCTTCTTTGATTAAAATATTGTGCTCGCTGAAATCCGCCTCGCCGCGCGCCAAACGACTGACAATGGTTTTGATGCCGCTACCCGCTTTAAATTCATAGTCGCCCGCCAAAAGCTTGGTCTGGCCGTGCAGTTTCAAATAAATCTTAAAAGCCAGTTCGGATTTGATTAAACCGGCTTGGCGCAAATCGGCAGTAATGGCTGAAATGCCCGCGCCTTCTTTGATGGTAATTTTGGTGTCCTCTTTGACTTGATAATTAACCTTGCCGGCGTACCAAATAAACGCGGCCAAAACGATAACAATTATCGCCAACAAAAAATATAATATTTTTTTCATAATCAGTTGCTATTTATTAGCCTCTATCATATAATAACAGCAGGATTAAAAAAGTAAAATAGCCTTTATGAAGATACTGCTTTTGCCGCTGGTGGCCGGTTTAATCGCCCAAGTGGCCAAGTTTTTCATCAAAAGCAATCACATCAAATTCAGCTGGCGGCACTGGCGTCTGGTGTTTTCTTATTCCGGCATGCCCTCGGGCCACGCTGCCATGACCGTGTCCTTAACCACCATAATTTTTCTAACAGAAGGCCTGTCCAGCAGCCTAGCTCTAGCTTTTGTGCTGATGCTCCTGACTATCCGCGACGCCATCGGCCTCAGGCGGCAAATCGGCAAACAAGGCGAAATTATCAACGAACTGGTGGAAGACCTGGATGAAGACAGTTTATTGGACGAAAAATATCCGCACTTGGCGGAAAAAATCGGCCACAGCAAACGCCAAGTCATGGTCGGTGCCATTATCGGTCTCTTGGTCAGCTGGCTGGGCTTCTATTTATTTTAAAATCATATACCATTTGTTAAATAAAACCGCCCCGATAAAGTCGGGGCGGTTTTTTATTTTGGTTTATTCCTCGGCAACTTCGGCCGCTGCCTCCGGCTGTTGCAAACCGGTACCGGCGGGAATCGGCCGGCCGATAATGACATTTTCTTTCAGGCCTTCCAAATAATCAATCTTGCCGGTAACGGCGGCGTCAATCAAGACGCGGGAGGTTTCTTGGAAGGAAGCGGCGGACAAGAAGCTGTTAGTGGATAAAGACACTTTAGTGATGCCGAGCAGCATAATGCGGCCTTCGGCCGGTTTTTGTCCGGCCTGCTTGGCCTTGAGATTTTCCCGGTCAAAAATGGTTTTCTCGATTATTTCGCCTTCCAGCAAATCCGTATCGCCGGCATCGGTAATTTCCACGCGGGAAAACATCTGACGGGCAATCACTTCAATATGCTTGTCGTTTAAAGGCTGGCCCTGGGAAGAATAAACATACTGAATTTCTCTGATGATATATTTTTGCGCTTCTTCCTGGCCGCGCAATTCGTATAAGCGTTTTAAGTCCACGCTGCCCTCGGTTAATTGAGCGCCGGCCGCCACTTCATCGCCGTCAGCTACTAAAATACCAAAGCCGCGCGGAATAACATATTCCCGGATTTTATCGGCGGCGGAGGCTACCGACACGCCCTGTTTCTCTAGTTTAACCGTGCCCGGATGCTTGGACACCACTTCCGCTTCGCCTAATTTAAACAGTACGGCGCCTTTCCTAACCTTCTCGCCGTCAGTCACCAGCACTTCCGGCTTCTTTTTGCCCTTATCTTTTAAGAGCGAAAAGGAATACCGTTCGGACTCCTCGCCCTGATAATGAATTTGTAAAATTTTATCGCGAGAATTGTTAAAGACGATTTTGCCGCTGGCATCTTCGGTGGTTTTGGCCTGAGTTTCAATCTTCACTTGGCCCGGCACATCAGCCACGAACGCGCGGCGTTTGGGCGTGCGGGCTTCAAAGACTTCTTCCACGCGCGGCAAACCCTGGGTAATATCGTCGCCGCCGGCCACACCGCCCGTATGGAAGGTGCGCATGGTCAGCTGGGTGCCCGGTTCGCCGATACTTTGCGCGGCAATAATGCCGACCGCCGTACCGTTAGCCACCGGTTTATTGTAAGCCAAATCATAACCGTAACATTTCTGGCAGATACCCTTAACGCTGTGGCAGGTCATGACCGACCGGACTTTGGCCTCGTTAATTTCTTCCTTGGCCCACTTGGTCACCAAATCCTGGGTAATCAGCTCGCCTGTTTTAGCCAGCGCCTTGCCTTTGGCATTTTTCAAATCAGCGGCCAGATAGCGGCCGAAAATGCGGTTAACCAAAGATTTGCCGATCTGGGCGCTGTCTTTAGCCGTCCAGGTAATACCGCTGTCTGAACCGCAGTCCTCTTCGCTGATAACTAAATCCTGCGACACATCCACTAAGCGACGGGTTAAATAACCGGCGTTAGCGGTTCTAAGGGCCGTATCGGACAAGCCTTTACGGACGCCGTGCGTGGCGATAAAGTATTCCAAGACATCAAAACCTTTTTTGAAATTACCTTTGACCGGCAGCTCAATAATGGCGCCGGAGGGTGAAGTCACGAGGCCCTTCATGCCGAGTATCTGCGTCAGCTGCGCCCAGGAACCGCGGGCGCCGGATTTAATCATGGAATAGACCGGGCCGTTCTTATCCAAATTGTTGATACAAATATCCGTCACCTCTTCCTTGGCCTTAGTCCATAACTCAATAATCTTGGAGTAGCGTTCACTTTCTGTTAACAGGCCCTCTTCGTAGCTGGCGATAACATCATCGGCCATGGCTTCCGTATCGCTGATTTTGGCCGCCACATCATCAAACTTAACCAAGTCGTCCATACCCCAGGACAAACCGGAACGGGTAATATAGCTGAAAGCTTCATTTTTTAATTTATCCAAAAATTCCACAGTTTGGTCTTCGCCGTAGTGATACAAACAATCCTTAACCAGGTTCTTCAGTTCGCCCTTGGCCACGATTTTATTAACATAGCGCAACTTAGGCGGCAATAAGTCATTAAAAATCAATTTACCGACCGTGGTTTCGGTCAAACCGGTTTGGCCGTGGGCATTGAGGCGGACTTTAATGCGCTGACGCAAACCAACCTTGCCCAAACTGTAAACCAAACGCGCTTCGCTCGGATTGGAAAAAACTTTGACATCTTTGTCCTCGGTCGGCTCTTCACTGGTCAGATAATAAACGCCCCAGACAATATCCTGGCCCGGCGCCACCACCGGTTCGCCGGTGGCCGGCTTCAGCAAGTTGTGGGAAGCCAGCATAATAAATTCGGCTTCGGCGCGCGCTTCGCGAGTGAGCGGCACATGGACGGCCATTTGGTCGCCGTCAAAGTCGGCGTTAAAGGCGGTACAAACCAGCGGATGAATCTGAATGGCCAAGCCTTCAATCATTAGAGGTTTAAAGGCCTGAATGCCCAAGCGGTGCAAAGTCGGCGCGCGATTTAACATCACAAAGGAGTTATCAACGATATTTTGCAAAATATCCCAAACATCTTCGTGGTCGGCGTCAATATAACGGCTGGCGCTGCGCACATTGTGCACCACTTCATTGGCAATCAACTGGCTGATAATAAACGGTTTGAATAATTCCTTGGCCATTTTCTTGGGCAGACCGCACTGGTACAGTTTCAGTTTCGGGTTAACGGTAATGACGCTGCGGCCGGAATAATCGGTGCGTTTACCTAAGAGGTTCTGGCGGAAACGGCCCTGTTTGCCTTTTAAGGAATCAGCTAAAGATTTCAGAGTGCGTTTTTGGCCGGTGGAAGCAACCACGGTTTTGCCGTGGCGCACCGAGTTGTCAATCAAAGCGTCCACCGCCTCCTGCAGCATGCGTTTTTCGTTGCGGCAAATAACTTCCGGCGCGGACAGCTCTACCAGTTGGCGCAAGCGGTTGTTGCGGTTGATGATGCGGCGGTATAAATCATTCAAATCGGAAGTGGCGAAACGGCCGCCGTCCAAAGCCACCATCGGGCGCAAATCCGGCGGAATAACCGGGATCACGGTTAAAATCATCCATTCCGGACGAATGTCGTTCTTTTTTAAATTCTTAAAAAATTTCAGCCGTTTGACCAGCCGGTCTTTTTTAGATTCAATAGCATCCGTCAGCTCTTCGGCCAAAGCGGCAATTTCTTTGTCTAAATCAATACGGCTTAAGAGTTCGTGAATGGCCTCGGCGCCGATACCGGCGGTAAAAATGTGGCCGTATTTCAAGCTTAAATTCTGATAAATATTTTCGGAAATTACGGTCATCTCTTTTAAGCTCTTCAGTTCTTTTTGAGCCTGCAAAAACGCTTCTTCCAAGTTGCGGGCCTTCTCATCCTTGATTTTATTCAAGGCTTCAACTTCTTTATCGGCGGCGGCGTTAGCCTCAAACTGGCTTTGGCCTTCCTTCACCAGGGCTGCGGCCTTGGTCTGAATTGTTTTAACTTTGTTATCAAATTCATTATCAATGGCTTTGCGTTTGGCTTTATATTCTTCTTTAATCTGTTCCAAAGTCGCTTCGCGCAATTCTTCATTGACATCAGTAATGATGAAACTCGCGAAATAAACCACCTTTTCCAGAGACTGGACGGACAAATTCAAAGCCAGGCTCAATTTGGACGATAAGCCGCGCAAAAACCAGATGTGCGTTACCGGCGTTTGCAGCTTGATGTGGCCCATGCGTTCGCGGCGGACAATGCTGCGCGTCACTTCCACGCCGCATTTTTCGCAGATAATGCCTTTGTGCCGGATTTTTTTGTACTTGCCGCAATGGCACTCATAGTCCTTAACCGGACCGAAAATCTTTTCGCAAAACAGGCCGTTTTTCTCCGGCTTTTGAGTGCGATAGTTAATGGTTTCCGGCCGCAACACTTCGCCGTAGGACCAAGCGGAAATTTCTTCGGGTGAAGCGATTTTCAGTTTGATGGCTTCAAAATCGCTGGTTTTTATGGGATTAAGCATATCTTAAGAAAAAATTTTAAATTAATAACGGTTCATCGGGCCGACGCTCTTCTTTCTCTTCGCCGCGTTTTTCCAAATCAACGGCCTGACCGCCCGCGTCCAATAATTCCACGTTCAGGGCTAGACCTTTAAGTTCCCTGACTAAGACATTAAACGATTCCGGCACATTAAGCTTCTCAATCGTTTTGCCTTTAATGATAGCCTCATAAGCCTTGCTGCGGCCGGAGACATCATCGGATTTGATGGTTAAAATTTCCTGCAAGTTATGCGCCGCGCCATAAGCTTCCAGCGCCCAGACTTCCATTTCACCGAAACGCTGGCCGCCGAACTGCGCCTTGCCGCCGAGAGGCTGCTGGGTAATTAGCGAGTACGGACCGATAGAGCGCTGGTGAATCTTATCCTCAACCATATGGTTGAGTTTCAGCATATATTTATAACCGACCGTAATCTTATTATCAAAAGTTTCGCCGCTCTTGCCACTGGCTAAGGTCAGCTTGCCGTCAGCCGGCAAACCGGCTTTCTTTAATTCTTCTTTAATCTGGTCTTCGCTCAAACCGTTTAAAGCCGGCGTCGCCACTTTATAATTCAATTTTTTGGCCGCAAAACCCAGGTGCGTTTCCAAGAGTTGACCCAAGTTCATACGGGAAACGACGCCCAGCGGCGACAAAATAATATCAATCGGCGTACCATCATCCAGATACGGCATATCTTCAGACGGCACGATTTTGGAAATAACGCCTTTGTTGCCGTGGCGGCCGGCCATCTTGTCGCCCTCGCGGATTTTGCGCAGATTGGCCACCGTTACCTGAATGGACTGAATCACGCCGGTCTGCAATTTATCGCCTTGTTCGCGGGAAAAAATCTTAACATCAATCACCTTGCCGTGTTCGCCGTGTTCCAGATAAAGCGATGAGTCGCGGACATCCTTGGCTTTTTCGCCGAAAATAGCGCGCAGCAACTTTTCTTCCGCCGATAATTCGGTTTCGCCCTTGGGCGTAATCTTGCCGACCAAAATATCGCCGGACGACACTTCGGCGCCGATGCGGACAATGCCGCGCTCGTCCAGATTTTTTAATTTTTCCTCGCTGATGTTGGGAATGTCGTTAGTCACCATTTCCGGACCAAGCTTGGTATCGCGCACATCAATGGTGTAATTTTCAATATGAATGGAAGAATAAAAATCTTCTTTGACCATGCGTTCGGAAATAATAATGGCGTCTTCATAATTGAAGCCTTCCCAGGTCATAAAGGCCACCAGGACATTATTGCCCAACGCCAATTCGCCGTTATCCACCGCCGAAGCGTCGGACATCACCTGGCCCTTTTTCACCTTGTCGCCTTTATTGACAATCGGCCGCTGGTTTAAGCAAGTGGAGGCGTTGGAACGCAAAAATTTATTGCAAACATACTCCCGGGAATTACCCTGGGCGTTTTTAACCACCAGGCGCTTCCCGTCCACCTTAACCACTTCGCCATCTTCTTCGGCGATAATGGCATGACCGGAATCATAAGCTGCTCTGGCTTCCACGCCGGTGCCGACAATCGGCGCTTTGGCGCGCACCAGCGGCACGGCCTGGCGTTGCATGTTCGTACCCATTAAAGCGCGGATGCCGTCGTCATGTTCCAGAAAAGGAATCAAGGAAGTGGCCACAGACACAATCTGATTGGCGGCCACGCTCATAAAGTCAATTTTGGAAACTTCTTCCACGGTCGGTTCGCCGTATTTTCTGACTTCCGCCCGCTCCACCAAAAAGCGGCCTTCCTTATCCAAAGGCACGGTAAAGGCGGTAGTGATAAATTTTTCTTCTTCAATGGCGTCCAAGTAAATAATTTCGTTGGTCACCTGCGGCTTAATTGGAATTAAAACCGGACCGGCCTTATCTTCCAGTTTTTTGGCCAGCTTGGCGTCAATAACGGTGCCGGCCTTAATCAATAAATCTTTTTGCTTGCCGTCCTTATCATATTCATAAATATTGGCGCGCGCTTCTTGGCCTTCAGTTAAGGCGGCTTTATTCTCTATGTCATGCAGAACCTTGCGGTAAGGCGCTTCAATAAAACCATATTTGTTTAAGCGGGCATAAGCGGAAAAGTGCCCCACCAAACCGATGTTCGGGCCTTCCGGCGTGGCAATCGGACAAATGCGGCTGTAGTGCGTGGAATGGACGTCGCGCACTTCAAAACCGGCGCGCTCGCGAGTTAAACCGCCCGGACCCAGGGCCGACAAACGGCGTTTGTGTTCCAGCTCGGCCAAGGGGTTGGTCTGATCCATAAACTGCG
This sequence comes from bacterium, assembly GCA_021818075.1. Classification (GTDB taxonomy): domain Bacteria; phylum Patescibacteriota; class Patescibacteriia; order Patescibacteriales; family Patescibacteriaceae; genus JAKAEX01. Next base: position 1,266 of record JAKAFD010000003.1, on the reverse strand, counting down.
ACAGCTGGGAACTCATAAAGAATTCCTTGACTACACTAATTAAGGGCCGGGCGTTGATTAATTTATTCGGGGTTAAGCTTTCAATTTCCATGATACTCATGCGGTCTTTGATGATGCGTTCCATGCGGGAAAAACCGACGCGGGTTTTGTTTTGCAATAATTCGCCAATGGCGCGCACGCGGCGGTTGCCTAAATGGTCAATATCGTCAGCCGCGCCCTGAACGGTGGACAAGCGGATTATTTCCGCGATAATCGCCACCAAGTCTTCGCGGCGCAAGATGCGCGTTTCTTTGTTGTTGGGAATATCAAAACCGAAGCGTTTGTTTAATTTGTAGCGGCCGACACGGTCAAAGTCGTAGCGGTCAAACCGGAAAAACATGGAGTGAATCAAGCTGCGGGCATTATCGGCCGTGGCCAGGTCGCCCGGCCGGATTCTTTTGTAAACCTCAATCAAGCCCTCTTCTTCATTGGCGGCGGTATCTTTGGCTAAGGTGGCGTCAATGAAACTTTCTTCAATGCCGGCTTCCACCTCTTTAAACAATTCTTTAATGGATTCGTTGGAACTGTAACCGAAAGCGCGCAACAGCGAAGTCACGGCGATTTTTCTTTTGCGGTCAATGCGCGCCCAAATCACATTGTTGGAGTCGGTTTCCAATTCAATCCAGGCGCCGCGGTTAGGAATAATTTTGGCGCTGTAACAATTTTTGCCTTTAATCGGCGCGGAGGAAAAAATTACGCCGGCGCTGCGGATTAACTGGGACACGATGGCGCGTTCAATGCCGTTGATAATGAAAGTGCCGTTCTTGGTCATCAAGGGGAAGTCGCCCAAAAAAACTTCCTGCACATTTTTTTCGCCGGTTTTTTTGTTTAATAAAGTCGCTTTGACGCGCAAAGCGGCTTCGTAAGTAATATTTTTGGCTTTGCTCTCGGCTTCGCTGAACTTCGGTTCGTCAAAATAATATTCGCCGAAAGACAATTCCAAATCCCGCCCGATAAAATCGGTGATGGGAGAAAATTCGTCAAACAAATCGGCTAAACCCTCTTTGAAGAACCAATCGTAAGAGTTCTTCTGGACTTCAATCAAGTCAGGCATGGGCATCACCGCTTCGCAATCAATGAAGTATTTGCGGTCGCGATGGCGGTCAAGATTCACTAAAGTTTTGGGCATAGTTTTGGACGGTATTAAAAATAATTTCCCCGCCGCGAACCACCGGCGGGCAATTATTACTTTTAACAAACTTTAACGGCCACAAAAAAATCTCAAAC
>JAKAFD010000050.1 GCA_021818075.1 bacterium | reverse complement strand
AACAGCAAGCCGCGGCCAATAAATTAACCGCCGATGAGTTAGTGGAACTGACTATGGGTTTTGTCCAGTCTATTCCTTACGACGACGCCAAAGCGGCCGACAAAAACAGCCAGGTTAATTTCCCTTATGAAACTTTATATAAAAGACTGGGTATTTGTTCGGACAAGGCGGTGCTGGCGGTGGCGCTATTGCGGCAGCTGGGTTACGGGGCGGCGGTGCTGGTTTATCCCGACCGCGACCATTCCAGCGTCGGCATTGAATGCCCCGACCAATATGCTTTGCCGGGTACGAGTTATTGCTATGCCGAAACCACTGACTTTTTTCCCGTCGGCTTCGTGCCGCAGGGCTTTGATAAAAATCGCGTAGCCGTTACTCAAACCATCGCTGTTGGCTCCAGCCAGTTTGATAAAGTTTTTGACCCGGTGATTTTGGGCGCGGGCCAGGCTTACCAACAAACGCACGGCAAGGTTTATCAGGGTATTGTCGGCACGCACCAGCAAATTGATAAATTAAAAAGTTTAGAGAATTTCTTGGCCGTGGATAAGCCGGCTATTGATGCCCTTAAGTCATCGCTGGACAAGCAACTGGCGGCCGTTAATGTTCAGGCCGCTAAATTGGACGCTTACAAACGCCAACCAGACGCCGAGTCTTACAACCAGCTGCTGCCTTATTATAATGAATTGGTGGCCGCTTATAATGACGCGGTTAACAACTACAAATTAAAAATTGATAACTACAATAATACCGCTGCCATTTATGAGCAGGGTATTAAAGCTTTGCATCCGGCGGCTAAGTAGCCTTAGCGTTTACTGCGGCATTTTTTGACGACTTTTTTGGCTCCCGCCAAACCAATCAAACTTAAGGCGCCGATAACGGCGGCCTTTTTTATTTTCCGCTTGGTGGCGCTGTCGGTTCGGTCGTACTTAGCCTTAGCCTCGCGCATTAACTTGCCGCCTAACGTCGCGGCTTCTCGGGCGATTTTTTTGGCTTCTTTAATTTCGGCCGAGTAGTTAGTTCGTGGTTTTTTACTGGGCATAAGTTTTTCTTGATTATGGTTTATATTGTACCATAATAAAAAAGCCTATGCTATAATGAAATTAGATTCACAGGGCGTAAAGACCCTTAATTTTGCCGTTAGAGGAAGGGGGCGGTTTTTATAAATTTATGAAAATAAGGTCAATCAGAGCCACGGAAATTTTAGACAGCCGCGGCAATCCCACGGTCGCGGCGACAGTTAATTTGGAGGACGGTTCCGCCGGTTTGGCGGCCGTACCGTCCGGCGCCTCCACCGGCTCGCACGAAGCTTTGGAGTTGCGCGATAACGACCCTAAGCGCTATGGCGGTTTGGGCGTGCTCAAGGCCGTGGCTAATGTGGATAAAATCAGCGAGCGGCTAATCGGTTTGGAAGCCGCCGACCAGGAGGCGATTGATAAAACTATGATTGAGCTGGACGGTACGCCTAATAAAGCCAACTTGGGCGCCAACGCCATTTTGGCGGTGTCTATGGCCGTGGCTTGCGCCCAGGCCAAAGCCGAAAATCAGCCGCTGTATGCCTACTTAAGTAAATTTAACCCCAAGTTTGACGGCCATTTTATTTTACCCATCCCGTTAATGAATATTATGAATGGCGGCCGGCACGCCAACTGGGCCACTGATATTCAGGAATATATGATTTTACCCGTCGGCTTTAAGACGGCCAAAGAAGCCATTCGCGCCGGCGATGAAATTTACAAAAGTTTAAAAAAGGTTTTAAAAAAACAAGGCTATAATTTAACAGTGGGCGATGAGGGCGGTTTCGCGCCGGCGGTTAAAAGCAACGAAGAGCCGTTTGTTTTAATCAGCCAGGCGGTGACCGAAGCCGGCTATCAGCTAGGTTCGGACATTGTTTTAGCCATTGACGCCGCCGCTTCGGAATTTTTTACTGAGGGCCGTTATAAATTAAAAAAAGAACAGGCCGACTGGAGCGGTCCGGAATTAGCCAACTGGTATGCCGGTCTGCTGGATAAATACCCGATTGTCAGCTGGGAAGACCCGTTTGCCGAAGACGACTGGCAGAACTTTGCCGATTTGACCGAGCGCTTTAAAGGCAAACAAATTGTCGGCGACGATTTGTATGCGACCAATGCCGAGCGCTTGCGCCAGGGCCTGGCTAAGCGGGCCACCAACTCCATTTTAATCAAACTTAACCAAATCGGGACGGTCAGCGAAACGGTCGCCGTAGTTAATCAGGCTCGCGAGCAGGGCTGGACGGCGATTATTTCTCACCGCAGCGGCGAAACCGAGGATACTTTTATTGCCGATTTGGCGGTGGCTATGGGTATGGGGCAAATTAAATCCGGCGCGCCGGCTCGCAGTGAACGCACCGCCAAATATAATCGGCTGATAAAAATTGAAGAGCAGGCGTCACCGGCCGCCAGCTACGCCAAATGGCCGTGGTAGCTTAAAGCTACAAGCTAAAAGCTAACAGCTAAAATATATGTTTAAAGCAAAAATCTCTTTATTAATCCTAACGGCGTTTATTGGTTTAAGCGCGGTGGCTTATCAAGCTCAAGCTGCTTGCCAAACCGATGTGAATGTAACGGTGACTGATTACAATCATCAAAGCATTAAAGGCGCCCGTTTTTCCGTCTTTGAACAACTGGCCGACGCCAGCGGCCAACCGGCGCCCGGCAAACTGCTGGGTAGCGCCATGACCGATAAATTTACCGGTTTGGGCAAAGTAACCATTACTTTAACCGAAGGTCTGGCTAATTATGTGGTTAAAGTGGTTAACCCGACTTTTGACGGTTTTGATTTTTGGTATTTTAACCAGCTGACTTTGGCTTGCGACACGCCGGCCAATTTTACCACCGACTTGGAAGCCATCAAATTAAAAGTTTTTGATTACCAGGGCACGCTGCAAAAAAATGTTAAATTCTCCATCTACTCCCAAGCCACCGACGCTAACGGCGCCCCGGTAAACGGCAAACAGGTGGGCAGCGGCGATACCGGCCTGACTGGCGAACAAATTTTTTATCTGCCGGCTTTGGCTAGAACTTACGGCCTTAATTCTGAATACTATGTGCTGGAAATTAAAAACACCAAGGGTTATCTATTTTATAAATATAATGTCAGTCCGGTGGGCGGCCAGTTAACGCAAATTAATTATCGTTTTGCCGATATGGTGGTCAACCTAAAAGATGCCGCTACCGGCGCGCCTCTGCCCAATGTCAAACTGAATATGTTTATCCAGCTGCCGGGCGACACCGGCGGTTATAAGCCGGGCCGGGCCATCGGCTCCCTGCAAACCGACGATAACGGCAGCGCTTATTTACAGTATCCGGACGGGCAGTATATGTTGCAATTTACCAAGGCCAGCGGAGAAAAGGTCAGTTTTTACAATACTCTCATTAAGCCGGAAGACCGCACGACTTATAATTTAACTTTAGAGAATTACAGTCCGGCCCGTTGTGATATTAAGTCGGCGCTGACTTTGTCGTTTAAAGATTTTGACGCTAAAACCATCGGCAACATTAATTTTAATATTTATGAGCAAAAACTGGATAACGACGGCGTAGTGGTGGCCGGCACCAAGATGGGCAGCGGCCATGTGGATAATGTCGGTCTGGCCAAAATTGATTTCTTGCCGCAACCGGCCAAACAATATGTGCTGGAAGTCTGCGATAAAAGTTCCAAGTTCGGCTGCTTTTGGTTTAAGAACATTAATCTGGATTGTCTGGATAATTTATTTATTTACCAGACTTTAAAGTCAGTGGATGTAATTTTGCGCAACAACAAAGGCAAATTGTTGCCGGGCCAGCGTTTCAAAATTTATGTCAAACAAACCGATGTGGACGGCAAAACCGTGGTTGATAAAAATAAATTTGTCGGCTCTTTCAATTTATCGCCCAGCGGAATTTATCGCTTGTATTTGGACAACCGCCAGTTAAACGGCGACAGCGTGGAATATTTGCTGGCGGTGGATATCGGCCCCAAAGAAGTCTTTGCCGAGTTTAAGGTGGCGGATGATAAGAAAACGGTTTTGGAATATATTGTCGGCGATCCTCTGCGGCCGGTGGTCAAAACCTCGCCGGCCAGCCCGCGGCCGGCCACCGGTTTAAAAGGCCGCATCGTGTTACAGGTGCAAGCTAATGGCGAAGCCTGGTATATTTATCCGGCCAATAACCGGCGTTATTATATGGGTCGGCCGGAAGACGCTTTTGCCCTAATGAAACGATTGTCGGTAGGCGCTAGTGATGCCAACCTGGCCAAAATTAAACCGAATGTGGACATTGTGTCCGATACGGATGTGGATACGGACGGCGATGGTCTGGCCGATGTGCTGGAACAGGGTCTGGGCACCGACCCGCTGACCGCTGATAGCGACGGCGACGGCTATAATGACTTAACGGAGGTGAAGGGCGGTTATAATCCATTGGGCGCGGGCCGGCTGTCGTTTGATGATAAATTCACCGACCAAAATTTGGGTAAAATTTTATTGCAGGTTCAGGGCCGCGGCGAAGCCTGGTATATCAATCCGGTTAACCGGCAGCGTTATTACTTGAGCCGGCCCAAAGACGCTTTTGCCATTATGCGCGCTTTGGGTTTAGGCATTACCAATGCCGACTTGGAGAAAATCGCCATTGGCCAGTAATCACGCAACACACAACATGTAACACGCAACAGGGTGGATTTTTGATGAAAGGACGGTAAAATAAGTTTTAACAATTAAGTTTGTTAAGAGATTTAAAACTTTTAATATTTTTCTCGTTGCGAGTTGCGCGTTGAGCGTTGAGAATATTATTATTTGACAGTAAAATTATTTTTTTATAATCTATTCAGATATGAAACAAGACAATGAGTTTAATATAGAAAATTTACGCCATTCCTTGGCGCATATTTTAGCGGCGGCCGTGCAAGAACTTTATCCGGACGCGCTGTTTGCCATCGGGCCGGCCATTGATAACGGTTTTTATTATGATTTTGATTTCGGCGACACTAAAATCGGCGAAGAGGATTTGTATCGTCTTAAAAAAAAGATGGAGGAGATAATCAGCCGCCGCCTGCCCTTGACGCGCCGCGAACTGCCCCTCGTCGAAGCCGCCGCCGTTATCGGCGATAAGCAAATTTACAAACAGGAGTTGCTGGCCCAATTAGCCGCGGCCGGTGAAACTAAAGTTAGTTTTTATCAGCTGGGCAAATTTGACGATTTGTGCCGCGGGCCGCATCTGGCCGATACCGGCGAGGTACCCGCCGGCGCTTTTAAGTTAACCAAACTAGCCGGCGCCTATTGGCGCGGCGATGAACACAATAAAATGCTGACCCGCATTTACGGTTTAGCTTTTGCCGATAAGCGGGCTTTAGATGCCTATATAATAATGATGGAAGAAGCGGCCAAGCGCGACCACCGCAAGCTGGGGCACGAACTCGGGCTGTTTGTTTTTTCCGAAATGGTGGGCAAAGGTTTGCCCATGCTGACGGCTAAAGGCGCGACTATCCGCCGCGAACTGGAGCGTTTTATCGTGGACGAGGAAATCAAGCGCGGCTATCAGCATGTCGTGACGCCGGATTTAGCCCGTTTGGAACTTTATAAAAAATCCGGCCATTATCCTTATTACCAAGATTCCATGTACGCGCCGATTGTCATT
>JAKAFD010000049.1 GCA_021818075.1 bacterium | reverse complement strand
CCAGTCTGACCAAAACGGCGCAGAGATTAAAAGACGCTGACGCCAAAGCCGAGGCGCTTGGTCTGATAGAGGAAATCAAGACCGACTTGACGGACATTAAGAGTTTGTTGGCTGACAAAGATTTTGAGAGCTTGGGCGATGCGGTCGGCAATACCTTTAATAAGCTTAATGATTTACAGATGCTGGTACAGCCTAATGCCGCCGGCGACTCTTGGATGATGCCGCAGAATAATAATCTTAATTTTGTGCCGGCGCAATACCAGCAGCAGAGTCCTCAGCAACCAATGATGGATCAGGGCCAGCAGCAATTCCAACAGCCGCAGCAGCCGCAAATGGCGCCGGGAACTTTCTAATAATCAGTTAAACCAACAAGCAAGCCCGGCGGGGCTTGTTTGTTTTTGTTTTAAAGCTTTGCCAAATTTTGGCGCTTGGATTATAATTAGCCTAGAAGCGAGTGCAAAACGGTTGCCAGCGTGCGGCGCTTGTGATATGGTAAAAAATATGGCTAAAAAAATATTAATTGCCGAAGATGATGTGTCGCTATCCAAGGCTTTGAAATTAAAGCTGGCTAGCTTGGGTTTTGAGGTAGCGGTAGCGGAAGATGGCGAAGAGGCGATGAGCCTGGTTAAACGGCAAACTTTTGATCTAATGCTTTTGGATTTAATGATGCCCAAGCTGGACGGTTTTGGCGTGCTGGAAGAATTGAAAAAATTAAAACACAAGCCGGTGGTATTTGTTAATTCCAATTTGAGCCAGGCGGCCGATAAGGAACGGGCCATGAAGCTGGGCGCCGACGCTTATTTAATCAAATCGGACGTATCGTTAAAGGACATCGTGGCCAAAATCACCAAGGCTTTAAAGTAATATAAAATTAGTAAAACAGCCCCGGACAGGGGTTGTTTTTGTTAGAGCAAGATAATTGTTGTCATTGTTGGGCGGACATTGTATAATTATTGATAGACAGCCAAGAGACTGGTGTTTGCGTTTAGGGCCGGATTGGTTAAAGTGCAAAAAAATTTTTTAAATAATTTTATGGCCAAATTAAAAGCCAAGTTTTCAGCGATTAAAATTTTATTCGGTTTAATAATGATAGCGACGGTGGCTGTCGGTTATGCCATCGGCCGCGTGCCGCAAAGTCAGGCCGTGGAAAATCCGGTCTGCGGCGCCACGCAATATACCTGCAGCGTTGGTACGGTCACCAACCCGGTGCTGGACGGCAACGGCAATCCGGCCTGGAGCTGCGTCTTTAGCTCGCAAACAGTCAGTTGCGGCGTCGGCGCGGTAGTGACGCCGCCGCCCACCACCCCGCCGCCGACTTCACCCTGCGTTGGCGTTGGTTGCTATACCTCAACCCTGCCACCGACTGACACTACCACCACTCCGCCGCCGGCCGGCACCACTTTGCCGCCAGCCACTGGTTGCGTCGGTTTTGGTTGTTTAGACAGTGTTATTCAGCCGCCCGCGCCCGCGCCGGGCACACCCGTGACGCCGGCTTGCGGCGCCACCAAAAATACCTGCGTGCCCTCCACCAACCAAATTATCGCCGGTTCGGATTACTGCACCTATAATGCCAGCACTAAAACCAATACCTGCCGCTGGAAATGTCCGGGCGCCAACGGAGCGATTTTAAATTGCGTTAAAACCGAAGCCGTCACTACCGGCCAATGCTGCGCTTATAACGCGGCTTCTGGTTTAACCCGAGGCGCTTGCTGCAGCCAAGGCCTGCCGTCTAATTGGCAAGAAATTTATGACTCCAGTGGCAACGTTAGTTATCAATGGCTGTGCTGTAATAAACAAGTCAGCCCGTATCCGGAAGGCGATTGCAGCGCGGCTGGCGGCGCTGTCGTGGCCGGCGTCTGTACCGGCCAGAAAGTTTTGCCGCCGCCTTTGCCGCCGACTCAAGTTACTTGCGGCAACGGCATTGTTGACCCGGGCGAGGAATGCGATGGCAGCGTCCCGAATTATGCTACGGTTAAAGCGCAATATTGCGCTAATGCGGCCACGACCTTGTCGGGCGGTTTGTTGGGTATGGGCGTTTTTGGTCAAAGCACTTCCGGTTGCTGTGATGTTAAGTGCCAGGGCTGTAAAATCGTTAAAGATGAATTGTGTTCCACGGCTCCGCCTTGTAAAAACGGCAAGCCGGCGGTGACGAGCGACTGGTCCATTAGTTCTAACCCCAGTCCCTTTGATAAATACAATCCTTATTATGCCCTGCAGGTGAAATGCGGCGAGTGCGGCAACATGGACGAGGTCTATTTTACGCCGACTTATCCGGGCATCAACGGCTATGTGGGCATTAAAAATATTATCAATGGCGGTTTAGCCACGCCAGTACAATTGTCTTCTAATTTTAATGCTTTATGTAAAAATGCCGCCACCACTTATAAATTGACGCTTAATGAAATCATTGAACAGGACAAAGTTATCGGCTGGACCTGGAACTGCGGGACGGCCGTCTGTAAGGCTTACAAGCGGGCGCAGTGCAACGGTTTAGCGCAGGAAGGCTATTGTATCAACGGCACCAACTATACCCAGACTTTTGAAGAATTCAATTCGGCCATGTTGTCCAATACCAGTAATATGTGTTACGGCAGCAGTTATACCCGCGGCAAAAGCTGGGATGGTCATCTAATTTCCGCCATGTGTATAAACAATCCTAATTATAACGGCGGCAATCCCGACTGGAATCAGAAATTAGATTACAACTGGCAGTGCGTGGGCAAAGGTAAATGGAACGGCGTGCAAGGCCAGGCCGGCCGTAATCAAGTAGACTGTTCGTCCGGCTGGGAAGGCGTGTCTAATTGCAGCGACCGGAACATGGCCTTGGCCTTCAGTCTGTTCGGCAACGGTTATCAGACTTATGGTCAGACTTGCAACCAAGCTTTTAATGATTTGTGGAATAACAAAGAATACGAAACCCATCCGGAAAAATTCTGTCCCGACGGCGGCCCGGAAGTAGACTTGGCTCTAGGCACCAACAGCCGCGCCAGGGTGGAAAACTTTAAGTATTCAAACATTAACGGCTTGGTGACTATTTCCTGGCAGTGCCGCGGCCTAAACGGCAAGATTATGGATCCGAGCTTGAGCTGCTTCATCGGCTGCCGGGCCGCTCAATAAACCGACCTTATGTCTTATCAAAAAATAATTAACAATATTATGGAAGGTAACAACCAACGGGTAAATAAACTGACCGTCTGGGTCGTGGCGGCGGTTGTGCTGGTCGGCAGTTTTTTAGTAGCCTCTTCCAGCGCTCAAGCGGTTATTTCCGGTTCCGGTTGTAATTTATTGGGCTGCGGCAAATACACTTATAGTTGTAAGTGCTTAGACCCGTTGGATTCGGGCGACGGTAATGAGAGCGGCGCGGCCAATAAATTGCAAGACGGCAACACCTACAGCTGGGATTGCGTATCTTACGGCCAGGTGCAGGCTCATTGCCAAAAAACCGGCGGTTTTTGCGGCGACGGCTTTTGGGACTGGGGCGGCGGCAAGGAACAGTGCGACCCCAATAGTTTGGAAAGCCAGGCTAATTTAAGCAATTATTGTTCGCGCGTCTTAGGCGTGCCGGATAGCTGTTGTTATGTTACCTGCGACCCGAAAAGCTGTCAGCGGGTGGTTCATAATGGTTGCGTGGCCCAGCCGCCGACCATACCAGGCACGACCACCGGCACCGGCACGATAACCACTGACCCGAAAAAATGCGCTGCGCCCACCAATGTCCGGGCAACTTATGACTTAAACGACCCTAACGGTCCTTCCATTACCGTGACTTGGGACAGGGTGTTTAATGCTATTAGCTATTATGTTACTTTTGTTGACCCTAGCGGCCATGAAGAGGTCACTCAAGAAATTTTTTCCGATCAAGCGAATTGCAGCACCAATAAGGGGGACACTACCACCTGCAGCTATACTTTTAATATTAGCGGCCCCAATGATTTGCAGGTGTGCGGCGATTGGCGTTTTCGCGTTCAGTCCAAATGCTGTTCCACTTGCGGCACTTGCGACTGGAAAACCGTTGTGCCCGGCAACTCCGTGTTGGATACCTGTAATTATATTAAAAATACCTTGCCGCGTTGTTTATGCGATAATAACGCTGTGCCGTTTAACGTTCAGATGATTTATGATTTGAAAGGCATTGTTAATGGCTGTACTTGGGATTGCGGTCCGGGCAGCAGCGGCGGCAGCTTGGGCGGTAGCGGCGGTTTAAGCGGCGGCGTGACCACCGGCGGCCCGGGTTCAACCACCGGAGTGCAAAGCGAACAGTGCCGTTTGGATTATAAATTTGAATGCGGCGCTGTCGGCCCCTATAAACAAGTTTTCAAAAATCCTCCCTATTATAATTTATGCGCTTATAACGACTGGCGCCGGCAAATCGTCAGCAAACAAATTGACGCTTACGGCCAGCCCAATCCGGCTAATTATAGCGGCGGCCTGACTTTTGACTGGCAGTGTAATAATGGTTTGGAAAGCAAGAATTGCGAAGCTTACAAGGGTTGCGAGTGTAAGAATTTTGGTAAGTTCGTGGATGCCGAACAGTTGCGCGAGGTGGTAAATAATCAGCTCAGCAGTTCCATCGGCAACGCTTTATGCGAGCCAACGGCCTGCGGTCCGCAAAATTATAATTATGAAGTGGCTTTTGGCAATATTACCGGTTCCGGCACCAAGACCACTCCCAAAGCCGCTTATCGTGCCTTTACTTATGATTGTATCGGTAAAAACGGCAATAATATCAACCCCAACAAAAATTTGCTCTGGGTGTGGAACGGCGAGACGATTGATACCACACCCAACACTTACCGCCGCGTCAGCGAGGTTTATCCTGGCAAAGACCAGTGCGAATTATCAACCATGGGTTGCGGCAGTTTGCGGGGCGAAAACCACACCCGCAATTACATTGCGGCCAATGTCATGAAGCCTAGTTATGGCTGTTTGAATGTTAATCCCGAGCCCTACGACCCGACTTTGACCGCCTGGGGTTGCCGCTATGAAAAGAGCAAACTATACGATCCGACCCAGGTGACCGATACTATTAACGGCGTTGATTACAAAACCTACACTTGTGATTTTCATGACGCCGGCTGTTCTTTGCGCGGTTATACCTTTGGCGCGGAAACCGACGCTCAAGGCAAGTTAACGCAGATAATCAAGAAAAATTCGGAATTTAGCGAGTCGCACACCGACCACTACTGGCGCAAGATGAGCCGCGATTTGCATTTGTGCGGCGACGGTACTTTCTGGAATGAAAGCATCTATGTCCGGCCGTGGCAGGAAGAATATAATTTTTATTGGTATTGCACCGGCGACGCCTTTGATGCGACGGCGGAACGCAAAAAAACCAATGCCGAAAAATACAATATCGCCAACACTAACGATGTGGCTTATTGCGGCGGCAAGGTGACGGCCTGTAACAGCAAACTTAACGGCCAGCAAGTCAGTCAGGAAGATTTTCAGGCTAAACTGGACTATGCTTATAAGAATAAAGACTGGAGCGAGTTTTGCGTTAACAGCCAGCCGGGTTTGACCACAACGCAAATCAGTCCGGTGGTGGCCACCTGGAAATGTACCGGCGATGCCGGCAATGAGGCGGGCGACTTTGAAGATTGTTATGTCACGATGTGCGCTCCTTGCGGTTCGGCCAACGGCAATTATTATGACAAG
>JAKAFD010000048.1 GCA_021818075.1 bacterium | reverse complement strand
TCTTTGCTCGCGCTGTTGTAGTGGTTGACGGTGGTCGCTAAACTGGCGCCGACTTTTTTCATAAATTCATCATAGGCGTTCAAGTGGCGGCCGAGTTTTTCCACATTGGCCAGAATTTCTTTGGCGCCTTCTTCAATTTGCATGGCTTTGAGGCCCTGCAAGACTGTTTGCAAATAAGCCAAGAAGGAAGTGGGCGAAACAATGATGACGCGCTTTTCAATAAAAGCGTATTCAATCAAGTCGCGGGTGTTAATTTGCACGGCGCCGACTTTGTTGACCAAGAGGTCGTAGTAAATCGCTTCCGAGGGAATAAACATAAAGGCAAAGTCCAGCGTGTTTTCGGACGGTTTGATGTATTTGGCGCTTTCGTCAATGCGGTTTTTCAAATCCTGCTTAAATTGTTTTTCCAATTTTTCGCGCGCCTCGCTATCGGCGGCGTTTAAAATCTTTTCGTAATTTTCCAAGCTGAACTTGGAGTCAACGGGAATGATTTTATCTTTAACAAACACCACCGCGTCCACGATGACGCCGTCTTTAAACTTATATTGCATTTGGAAAGCGCCGGGCGGCAGGACATTTTTTAAAATCTCTTCCAAAAAATATTCGCCCAAGACGCCGCGCTGTTTGGGGTTTTTCAAAATGTCTTGCAGGTTTTGCAGCTGCGCCGAAAAATTAACCACTTGTTTGTTGGTTTCGTCCAGTTTGGTCAGTTTTTCCGTGACGGCGGTCAGGGACTCTTTGGCCTCGCGGCTGATGGCCTGCACCAAATTGGTGGTTTGGGTGAATTGGTGCCGGTTGGTTTCCTGCATTTCCTGCCTTAAGCCGGCAATAATTTCCCGCAATTCGCGGTTTTGTTCGCCCAAAGCGGCCAGGGCTTGATTGTCAGTCGCAGATCCCTTGGCGCGGTTGATTTTAAGAGCCACAAAGATAAGCAAACCAACGGCTACCAGGGAAACTATCAGGATAAAATAAAGCATATAGTTCGCGTAACTCATAACACGCAACACCTAACGGGGTGGTAGGGTCAGCTTGGGAGAGTTGGGCCTTTATTGTTTAGAAAATTCGTTTTTTAGGCCTAAAAGTATAAACTTTATCCCCGTTGCGAGTTGCGCGTTGGGCGTTGCGTAATTCGTCATTATCTTAACAATAAAAAGGGGTCAAAGCAAGGTATAAAATTATTGAACGCGTCACGGGTTCGTGTTATAATAAATTCAATAAAAATTTATGACAAATAATAATTATAATAGGCCGCCTCTCAAGCGGACAATTTTAAATGTAGTAATCATTGCTTTATTGCTTACCGGCGCTTTTTGGCTGGGTCAATATGCGGCCAAACGGAATTTAAGCCAGGCCGAAGCCGGTTTACTGCGATCACTCACCGCCGACAAACCCAGCAGTTTGCCGGGTTTTGATGAAAAATTATTTAAGGAAGTGTGGCAGACCGTGGCCAACACTTTTGTTGATAAAGACAAAGTCACCGACGACAAGTTATTTCGCGGCGTGCTGCGGGGTTTGGTGGAAGCCACCGGCGATCCCTATTCAGTTTATATGACGCCGGAAGAAAACAAGGAATTCACCACTGATATGTCCGGCAAGTTTGAGGGCATCGGCGCGGAGATAGGTTTGAAAAATGATGTCGTCACGGTTATTTCTCCTTTGGAAGGTATGCCGGCGGCCAAAGCCGGTTTAAAGGCCGGTGATCAGTTGATCAAAATTGACGGCGAATCCACAGCCGGTTTAAGCGTAACTGAAGCGGTTAATAAAATCAGAGGTCCCAAGGGTACCCAGGTTAAACTGACCGTCGGCCGCGAGGGCGCTAAGGAACCTTTGGAGTTTGCCATCATTAGAGATATAATTACTATAGCCAGCGTTAAGACCGAGCTGACCAGAGATAATATTTATATTATCCGCGTGTCTAACTTTAACGGCGATACCGACGCTTTGTTTAATCAGGCGGCGGCCGACATTTTGGCCAAACATCCCAAGGGCATAATTTTGGATTTACGCAATAATCCGGGCGGTTATCTGGATTCGGCCATTTTGATGGCCAGCAAGTGGGTAAAGGATGATGTGGTGGTGATGGAACGCTATGGCGACGGCACTACTAATATTAATAAGAGTATAGGCGAGCCGTCGTTGGCGCAGTTTAAAACCGTGGTTTTGGTTAACCGCGGCAGCGCCAGCGCTTCGGAAATCGTGGCCGGCGCCCTGCAGGACCACAACCTGGCCACCATTATCGGCGAAAAAACTTTTGGCAAGGGATCGGTCCAGGTATTGAAAGATTTATCCAACGGCAGCGCGGTTAAAATTACGGCGGCCAAATGGCTGACGCCTAAAGGCAAATCCATTGACGGTCAGGGGATTACGCCAGATCTAATTGTAGCCGAAAAGGCTGATAGCCAGATTGATGAAGTCAAACAACGAGCCTTAGCAATAATTAAAAACGGTCAATAATTTAATTTTATGGTTAAGACTGCCAATAGATTTTCTGGAAGAGCCGGATTTACTTTAATTGAGTTGGTGGTGGTGATGTCCGTAATTGCTTTAATGTCGGTGGCTATTTATGCCAATTATTCGGCCATTGATAATCGCGGCAAAATTTTAGGCGTGGCCGGTAAAATAAAAACCGATTTGAATGTGGCTCAGGATTATTCTTTAACCGGGCATATTAATCAAAAAAATCGGCCGGACGGCTGGGGCGTTTATTTTAATCGTAATCTAAATAAATACATTGTTTTTTCCGACCTTAACCGTAACGGTCAGTATGACTATCCTATTAAGCTCTTGATTCACGGCAGTGAAACCGTGTCCGGCGGGGTGTTCACCGACAGTTCGCAGTTGGCCAGCACCATCGCGGTGACCGGGGCGACTCAAGTTCTGGCGGCCGGTCAGCCGCCGGATGATATCGGTTATTGGTCATTTGACGGCGCCAGCGACAGTCTAAGGGTGCCAACCAACAGCGCTTTTGACCCGGGCAGCGACTCTTGGGCCATTGATTTTTGGTTTAAGGCTTCCAGCACCGGCTCGCAAAAGGCTCTGGCCTATAAAGGCAACGGTTCCGGCACCTTGACTTTCGGTATTTATAAAGATGCCAATGATAAAATTAACGGCGTGGTTTATGATGATTTAGGTACGGCCTACACCGTCCAGTCCAGAGGCGCCATTTCCCTTGATACCTGGTATCATGTGGCCCTGGTCAGGGATAATAGTTTGAATGTAGTAATATTGTTTATAGACGGCCTCGGTCAGACCAAAAAACGCATCACTCGGCCGGTGCGCAGTCAGTCCGTGTCTATTTATATCGGCGCCGAAGATAATGGCAGCTCTAATTCTTGGAATGGCGCGATTGATGAGATTAGATTTTCCCGCGGTACCGGCCGCTGGATAGAAAGGTTTACCCGGCCAACCAGTTTTTATAAAAATGACGACGAAGCTTTTCGCGAAGTTAAGCTGCCTCCCGGATTAGTGTTGGAACGGCTCTATAGCGACAGCGTCGGTGTTGATGAGTTGAACATATTTTTCAGCCCGACCAATTATATGATGTATGCCAACGGCGCCGTGCCGACGACTTATGCCGAGATTAAGCTGAATAATGCCGGTGCGGAAAATACCGGTTCGTCGGCCGATATTTTAAAGAGTATAAAAGTTTTGCCTTCCGGCTCAACCCAGTGGGGCAACTAAGCTTATGTTTTTGCCGTTTAAATTTAACAGCCGACCAAGCGCAGCGGGTTTTTCCCTGCTGGAAATCGTCGTGACCATTTCTTTGGTGGCGGTCAGCTTGGTGGCGATTATCAGCGTGGCTACTAAGATTTTACAGGTGGAAAATGTGACCGAAAACGATTTTATCGCCAAAGGCTTGCTGGCGGAATGCTTGGAACTGGCGGAAGCGCGCCGTAATTATAATGTCACCAGCTCCTTGCCGTTTTATACTAATTTAACCAATTTGCCGCCGTTAAGCGAAGGCCAGGTTTACACCTTGCGCATTGATTACAACAACGATTTTACGCAAATCGGCATCAACGGCAACGGCAGCGTGACTGACTCGTCGGCGCGGCTCAATTATGACGCTACCAATTTTTATCAATATGCCAGCGGTACGCCCAGCAACTTTTACCGTATGCTGAAAACCACCTACCATACCGGCACTACCGTTCATAGCACCGATTATCTGGACTTGGAGTGCCAGTTGTACTGGGCCGACCGCGGCCGCGGTTCAACGCAAAAATTATATACTACGCTGTCTAATACCGCCAATCTTCATTAATTATGTTGTTAAAATTTTGGCCGCTTAAGGGCCGCAAATTAACCGGTTTAACTTTATTGGAATTAGTTATTTCCATCAGTTTGTTTGCCGTGCTGACTTTGGTGGCCACCCGAGCTTATACCAAAATTACCGAAATTCAGGACCGCACCAAAGATTTGCAGAATATGGAAGGCGATTTGCGCTATGCCATGAATGTACTTGCCGATGAAGCCAAGAACGCTACGCCGCACACCGCCGGTGGCGATCCGGCCTGCGGCGGCGCTGGCTGTAATAATGTTTATTTTTGTACCAGCCTCGGTCAATTATATTTGCGGGACAAAAACGGGGTGTGCGTTACTTACTCTTTATCCGGCAGCAATATTGTCATTAACCGCAACGGCACCAATTATACCATCACTTCCAATGATGTGACTGTCAGCACCCTGACTTTTGCCACCAGTACCGCCGGCGACCGCGTTTTACTGAAATTGCGGGCCAGCGGCTCTACCGATTATAATAAAACTATTAATTATCAAACAGCCGTCACCAATACCAAACGGCGCGGCCTGTAAAATTATGATTACAATATTATTTAAGCCTTTAAGTATTAAAGGCCAAAATCAATCGGGGTCAGTGCTGGTGTTTGTCGTGTTTATTCTGGCCGCTTTGGCCGTGGTGGTGCCGGCGCTGTGGCGCATCGCTTCTACCGCCGGCATTAACTTTACCATTCCCGGCGAAGCCAGAAAGGCGGCGCAAGTTTGTCTGGATATGGCCGATACCGAATTGGGTTCTTCGGCACAGGACAACTATACCACCTGTACCGATGGTCAGTTTTTTGTGTTTAATACCACCGGCGGCTGTGTCACTGAATTATCCGACTCGGCTGCCGCTACGGTGGCGGTCGGCGACCATTGCAGTTGCGCTTTGTCTTTGGATGTAATCAATCAGACCACCTATACAGTTAATTCCATCGGCCGCTGTTATACGCCGGGCGGCACCAGGCAAGATAATGCTTACTCTGAAGTAATTTTGCAGGCTAATTTAGCTACCGGCACGCCGCCTTGTACGCCGACCTGTACGCCCAACTCGGTGCCGGAATTCGGCGATTGCAGCGACGGCTGCGGCAACGCCTGTACTGACGCAGTTTGTTTGGTGGGAGCCACGGTACTTCATTGCAAAGCTAATGGCACGCCGCCGCCCACTTGGGCTTGTTTGCGATAATTTATGATGAAATCATCAGTTGAAAAAAATCGCGGTTTTACCCTGCTGGAAATGCTGGTGGTAGTGCTTATAATCGGCATATTATCCACCCTGTCTTTAGTCACTTACAATAAAGTCAACCGGCAAAACCGCGACAGCACCAGAGTATCTGATATCAGTCAGTTGCAAGTGGCTTTGGCCGCTTACAAGCGCGATTTAAATGTTTACCCGTCGGTCATTACCGCCG
>JAKAFD010000047.1 GCA_021818075.1 bacterium | reverse complement strand
CAAGCTATCGGTTTTGTCTTTCAGGCTTTTAATTTGCTGCCGCGGACTACGGTGCTGGAAAATGTTAAATTGCCTTTAGTTTATCGCCACGATAAAAATTTTGACCCGACCGAACGGGCGGTTAAAGTTTTGGACAGCGTCGGACTAAGCCACCGCCTGGAGTACCACACCAACCAGATTAGTGGCGGCGAAAAACAACGCGTGGCCATTGCCCGAGCCTTGGTTAATGAGCCGGCGGTCATTTTCGCCGATGAACCGACCGGCAACCTGGATTCCAAATCCGGCACGCAGATTATGGAATTATTACAGCACTTAAATGAGCAGGGGAATACCATAATTTTGGTGACGCACGAAACTTATACTTCCGAACACGCCAAACGAATTATTAAAATTAAAGACGGGGAAATCATTGACGACTATCAAGTAAAAAACCGCCGCGTGGCGCGCGACGGCGAGTTGTTGAAATAACGCCTCTTAACAATGAAAAAAGCTGCCCCCGTGTTTGTTGGGACAGCTCTTTGTTAGGCGGACTTATTATTGTAATAAGTCCCACATTAATTCTTTTTCTTCTGTTGTTAAGGCCTGTTCTTTTGACCCTCTGATAATCAAGAATTTTTGTCCTCTTTCAGTTTCATACTTGAAAACCATCTGTTTATTATTACCCAGTTCGGCCAAGCAACAATCCGTCGGAGGTTTTTTCAGAGTTTTCATGATTTGGAAAATAGAATTTTCTACATACTCACCGTTAAGGCCGAAGATGATTGTTTTGCCGCTGGGAAACTTTAATTCAGCTAGGGCATAGTCAACCCCCTCAAACTTAAAAGGTATAGTCGTCAGATTTTCCACTAAACCCTGAAAGGTTTTAGGCAAACATATTGTAGCAGTAGACATCAGTAATCTCCTTTTTTGTTTGTAAATTCAAAAAACTATTTTTATTTAATTATTATAATTATATCATATATTATAACAAATGTCAAGGCATTATCTATATTTCAAGGAATTAGTGTTAAATTCGCTAAAAAATTTGCGGCAAAATAAGCGCCGCAGCTTTTTGACGGCCTTGGGCATCATTATCGGCGTCAGTTCGGTGATTGCTATTGTGTCTATCGGCGATGGCGCGCAAAATTTGATTTTAGACCAAGTTAAAAGTTTCGGGCCGACGCTGGTAGGCGTTTTGCCCGGCAAGTCGGAAGACAAAGGGCCGCCCGCCAGCGTTTATGGCATCAACATCACGACTTTAACCTACGAAGACGCGCTGGCCTTAAATGATCCGGCCAATGTGCCTAATGTGGTGGCGGTGGCCGCTTATGTTAATGATTCCAAAACTGTCAGCTGGGACGCTAACCAAATTACCGCCACGATTAAAGGCACCACGGTTGGTTATTTGGAAGTGGAACAGGCGGAAGTGGCGGCGGGGCGGTTTTTTACCGACGACGAAGAAGCAGGCGTGGCTCGCGTGGTTGTTTTGGGACCGACGGTCGCTAATGATCTGTTCGGCGAAACCAATCCGCTGGGGCGCACCATTAAAATTGGTAATCAGGCGTTTGAAGTTATCGGCGTGATGAAAGCTAAGGGCACGGTTGGTTTTCAAAATAATGATAATCAAGTGATTTTACCTTTAACGACCGAACAGAAATTGATTTTAGGCATCAATTATATTAATTTGCTGCGCTTTAAAGTGGCCAGCGCCGCCGATGTGCCGCAGGCGATGGATATGACTAAGCTAACTTTGCGCGAGCGGCACGGCATCAATGACTCCAGCGGCGCCAATGATGATTTTACGGTGCGCTCTTCGGCTGAAGCGATTGACACGATTAAAACCGTTACCAACGGTTTGAAATTCTTTTTAGCCGCTATGGCCGCTTTGTCGCTCTTAATCGGTGGCATCGGCATTATGAACATCATGCTGATTCGCGTGGCCCAGCGCACGCGCGAAATCGGCTTGCGCAAAGCCGTCGGCGCCAATAACCATGATATTATGTGGCAATTTTTAGTTGAGTCCGGCGTGATTACTTTGGTCGGCGGTTTAATCGGGATTGTTTTGGGCGAATTATTGTCGGTCGTTATCGCCGCCGTGGTTAATAGTTTGGGTTATGCCTGGGGCTGGGGCTGGTCGTGGTTTTCGATTATTATTTCCGTTTCCATTTCTATTGCCATTGGGCTTATTTTTGGTTTATATCCCGCCTGGCGCGCCTCTAAATTAGATC
The DNA here is from genome assembly GCA_021818075.1 of bacterium. Taxonomy (GTDB): domain Bacteria; phylum Patescibacteriota; class Patescibacteriia; order Patescibacteriales; family Patescibacteriaceae; genus JAKAEX01. The sequence continues at coordinate 3,700 of JAKAFD010000047.1, read as the reverse complement.
CGATTGAGGCGCTGAGGCACGAATAAGCAAACAACAAACAGCCAATAACAAATAACCAAATGTCGTGGATTGATTTTTTTAAAGCCTCATACCAAGTCATGGCCGCCAACAAAGGGCGGACGGTTTTAACGACTTTGGGCGTGGTTATCGGCATCGCCGCCGTCATTATTGTTTTTTCGGCCGGTGCGAGCATTTCCCAGTTGGTGGTCGGCCAAGTGGAGTCATTTGGCACGGATATTATTGAAACGGAAATTAAAGTGCCTTCCAACAAAAAAGGCAACGCCGGCGAATTTGAATCAGCCGGCGCTTTAGCGACCGGTGTCCAAATTACCAGCCTGAAACTTAAAGATATGGATGATGTGTCCAAAAGCGATAATGTCAAAGCGGCTTACGCCGGCTTGATGGGCCAAGAAATTATCAATTACCGTAGCGAATCGCGTAAGGCCTTTCTGTTTGGCACTTCCGCCGATTATATCAATATTGATAAATCGCAGTTGGCCGCCGGTAGATTTTTTTCCGAAACCGAAGATCGCGCGCTGGCCAATGTAGCGGTGCTGGGCAGTAAAATGAAAAACAAATTATTCGGCGATGAAGACGCTTTAGGAAAAGTTATTTCCATTCGTAAAGAAAAATTTGTCGTTATTGGCGTGATGGCAGAAAAGGGCGCGGTGATGTTTATGGATTTTGACGACTATGTTTACATTCCGGTGCGCACTATGCAAAAAAGAGTTATGGGTGTGGATTATATTTCTTACATGGTGCATCAGCTCAAAGATGTCAGTAAAGGCGATGACACGGCCGAAGAGGCGCGCTTTATTGTCCGGCAAAATCATCAGATTACCAATCCGGATAAAGATGATTTTCGCGTTGTTACCATGATTGAAGCGCTAAAGAGTTTACAAACCGTAACTAACGCGGTCACTTGGCTGTTAATCGGCATCGTAGCCATTTCTTTAATTGTCGGCGGCGTCGGCGTGATGAATATTATGTATGTGGTGGTCACGGAACGCACGGCGGAGATTGGTTTGCGCAAAGCCGTCGGCGCGACCTTTCGCGATATTATGCGGCAGTTTTTGGTTGAATCAGTAATGATAACTTTACTGGGCGGCGTTATTGGCGTGGCCTTGGGTTGGGGCGCGTCTTACCTGATAGCCATTACTGCCAAGAACTACGGCTTGGTTTGGCAATTTATCATCCCGGCCCAGGCTTATGTCGTGGCCTTGTGTTTTTCCGCCGTCTTCGGCGTGCTGTTTGGTTTGTATCCGGCGCGCCAGGCGGCCAAGCTGGATCCGATTGAAGCCTTACGAAATGAATAAAAAGCTGTTAGCTGTTAACGATTAGCTTTTAGTAAAAAATATTCCATAAATATAGGTTTTAAGGTTTTTATTTTTGGGAAATTGTTACAAAATAAGTTGAAAAATTGGTCAACTTATGGTATAATGTAGGTATAAATTAACAAAAAATACTTTGATAAATTTAAAGATATGTTAAAATCGGTGATTATTTTTCCTGATAAAAATGGTGAAGGTGTTTGCGGGGAATTTTTTAAAGGGCTTTTGGCGACCATAAAATATATCAATCCTAAGCCAGTATTATTGCCCGTATTGAACACACCAGATAGTAAAACACTTGTACCTGAATATGAACGAGCTAAAGAAATTGCTGAAATAGATAAATTTGAATGCGCTCCTATAATTTTAACTTCAAATCCTGGTTTAAATTCGGCTTTGATAGCTGGTTATAAAGAGGCTATAAAACAATATCCAGATTATGCCATAATTAGGATGGATACTGATGAACATCCAGTTGGGTATATAGAAAAGTTGTTAAAAGAGGTGGAAAATAATAATGGGATGGTTATTGGTGATTTGAAATTTAAGGTTGATAATACTCTTGTGAAGGGTTCCGCTGATTATTTTGTCAATCTTTTTTTATTCCCATTACTTTACGGGCAGTATACCGATGGCAGACTTCCCTTAACTTGTGCGCACGGTTTTCAAGCTTTTGCGCCACATATATGTGAAACAATTTTAAACAATGCCGAAAAAATAACTAATCAAGTTAAGGAAACATTTATAGATTGCGAATGGGGATTTGATGGTGCTATGGCTCTTGCAGCTCATCATCTCACTAATAATAAAGCCATAGGCGATGTTAGAATAATTGAAGTCCCGGCAGAAAAAGAGAGAAATAGAGTGGAAGAAAAAGTGGTTGACCAGTTAATATGGGCAATTAGAATATGCTGTGCGTCGAGAAAGATTATGAACTAATTAATTTGATGGATAAAACATTAGATTACTGATATATACATTATTAAATTTTGGATATGAAATTTTTAAAAGAAAATTGGTTTAAATTAATCGCCGTCTTTTTATTGTTAATTGTTTCTGCATCTGCCTTGTATTATTTTATAGTCAATCCACATAATAAAGAAAAAAAGAAAAATGAATGCATTTCCATTAAATATGAAGGTGCGAAGCAATTTGGTATACCTATAAACTCCGATGTATTAAGAGAAATTGATTCATACTGTACAATAAACATGAATGGAGCGCTAGGTACATTTAACAAAATAGATACTTGTGGTTTTGAATTAAAAGATGTAAAAGAAAGTAGATTGGAAGATGAAAGTTATTGGGCTGCGGGCACTTACACATTGTGGCCAGGATTAAATATTTTGTATAAAGGGTTAATAAAAAATAGTTCGAATAAAAAACAAATATTAAGGTCTATGGTAGCCAAAATTTATACTGAAGATATGACATATCTCAACGAAGGATATACTGATTACAATAAAACTATGGAACCTGGCACTTCCTTGCCATTTGAGGTGCTCGTTTCTGTTCAGGATGAATTTAAAAAGGAAATTATTAAGAAAGATATTTATCCTTGGTTTGCAACCTGTAAATAAAACAACAAAAAGGTGAGTTCCAAAACAAAATTTATGCCAAAGAGGAGGGGCGTGGTAGCGAAAATTTTTTATAATCACATTAAAAATACTCCACCCAAAGCAATTGTTACCCTGGAAACAGTTTATGTTTGCCGTTTAACTTCGGCAGTCTTAAAAATTACAAAACTAGTTGATTTTAAGGTCTATTTGAATACTAAGATATTAAAACATCTTTACGACAAAAGACCAGCCGAAGAATTCGATTGCATCATTTGTCATCTGCATGAAATTATCAAATACCCGGAAAAAATATACAAAAATAAAACCTCCAAGAGCGGAGATTTTTGTTTAATTAAGAAAATTAATGATTTTGAGTATCTGTGTTCTTTGCAATTATTAAGCGAAGACGACTCAACAAAAATTGTAGTGATAACGGCTTTTCGGGTACGAGATGAAAAGTATTTAAAAAACTACGAGCTTTTGTGGAGTTGGAAGGGTGGCACTCCTTCATCGTAACGCTTTGGTTGCCGAATTGCTTCGGACTACTCGCGCTCCGCAGTAGAGCCTTTCTGCATTTCAACCCCGCAAAAAATCGTAGTTTTAATTTATACCCATATTATACACTTTTTTAAAAAAGTCAACAAGATGCGGAATTAGAAGGACGGCACCCCCTTCTTTTTTATATTTTCCTTGTTTGAATATTTATCAAATTTTCAGTATAATAAAAATATCAATTTCGTGTTAGCGAAAGGTTTTTATATATGTTTGGCTTTAGAAAAAAGGGGAATTTATTATCTCTCTACAGATCGG
>JAKAFD010000002.1 GCA_021818075.1 bacterium | reverse complement strand
ATTATTGCAGGCCATGGTGAAAGTGAAGCCGGGCCAGTCATTGAAAATCGTTGGTTCCGGACCGGAATACAAGCCTCTGAAAGCTTTAGCCAAAAAATTAGGTTTGGGCAGCCGGGTGGAATTTGTGGGACCGAAATATGGAGATGTTTTGAAAAAAATTATCGCCCGCGCTTACGTGGTGATTATTCCGTCGCAGTGGTATGAGGTGTTTGGCCTGGTTAACTTGGAAGCGGCGGCTTTGGGTAAATTTGTCATCGCTGCCGATATCGGCGGCATTCCCGAAGCGGTGCAGGGGAAACATACCGCCTTACTGTTTCAGCCGCACAATGTTGACGACTTGGCCGCTAAAATGAATTGGTGCTGGACTAACCGCCGCGCGGTGGCGGAAGGCGGGGAGGAGGCGCGGGAATTTGTGATCAAGAACTTTTCGCCCGATAAACATTTCGCCGGCTTGCTAAAAATTTATGAACGCTTTACGCCGCCTCGGTCTTAGTTTAATTATGGCCGGTTTAAGTTGGCCGTTAATAACGCTGGCCCAAACTGATTATCCGCGTCTGGCCAATTATTATTTGTCTTACTTTAACCGCGCACAATATGCCCAGCTGGCCCGCTGGGATTTATTAGTTTTGCAACCGGACCTGGTTTATTATCAGGCGCCATTTTTTGCTTATTACCGCGCCCAGCGTCCGGCTGGCAAACTATTGGCTTATACTTATCCGGCCACCTTTTATCGTCCCAGTGTTTGGTACGATTATTGGGGTTGGCGGCAAAATATTTTCCGCGCCATTAATCAGCATGATTGGTGGCTTAAGGACGCGCGCGGTCAAGTGGTGGCCTCCTGGCCCAATATGAGCGTGGTTAATTTAACTAATCCGGACTGGCGCGATTTCAATTTACATTATTTGGACAAAACTTTTAGCCTCAAAGAAAAATGGGACGGCGTATTTTATGATTTAGTTGACGCCAAGGCCAGCCTGTATAATCAATCGGGCATTGATATTAACGCCGACGGCCGCGCCGATGCTCCGGCGCAAGTAGACGCGGCTTGGCAGGCGGCTATGGCCCAGTGGCTCGCGGCCAGCCGCCAGTTGTGGCCGGACAAATTAATTATGATTAACGGCAATTCTTTATCAACTTATCAGGGGGCCATTAACGGCCGGATGTTTGAAGAATTTCCCACGCCCTGGGAAGCGGGGGGCACTTGGGCCGACTCTATGCGGCAATATTTATCGCGCTTGCCGGCGCTTAATCTTAAGCCTGATTTATATATTATTAACGTCGCTTATAACCCGCAGTCTGCCCGAAATTTTTATCAACAAATGCGTTTTGGTCTAACTAGCACCTTGCTGGGTGACGGTTATTTCTCTTTTGACAACGGCGCCGCTTCGCACGCCCAGGTTTGGTGGTTTGATGAATATAATGTTAATTTAGGGGAGAGTTTGGGGCGGCCGGTTAATTTATCGGCGCCGGGCGCGACTGACATTACGGCTGGTTTGTGGCGTCGTGATTTTTCGGGCGGCGTGGTGTTCGTTAACGCCAGTAGCGTACCCGGGCAGCTGCGTTTACCGGCCGGTCGTTTTAAGCGTTTACGCGGCTGGCAGGATCCGCTTATCAATAACGGCCAGGCGGTGGATAGCTTGCTTTTATGCCCCAAAGACGGCATTATTTTATTAAGGCAAAATACGGCCCAGCCCGAGTTAGCCGGCGATTATTTAAGCTCGATTGACCGCCCGGCGGCCGAACATAACCGTAGCCGGTGGGGTCTAGTTCAGAGGCGGCTCAAGCAAGGGCGGGACAAATTAATTATTTGGTTTAATTACTACTATTATGGCCAACAAAACAGACATTAAAACCATCGGCATTGACGCCCGTTTTTACGGTCCGGTGGGCAAGGGCCTGGGGCGCTATACTCAAGAAGTGGTGGACAACATTATAAAATTGGATACGATTAATCGCTATGTGGTATTTTTAACCGAGGCTAATTTTTCCAGTTTTGACTGCGACGGCGTGCGGGTTAAAAAAGTTTTGGCCAATATCCGTTGGTATACTTTAGCTGAACAATTGCTGATGCCGCGGCTACTCAAGCGAGAAAAATTAGATTTGGTGCATTTTCCTCATTTTAACGTACCGTTTTTTTACTTTGGCAAATTTGTGGTCACTATTCACGATTTGATTTTAATCAAATATCCTACCGTGCGCGCCACCACCTTAAGCCCCTGGTTTTATTGGTTGAAGAATTTGGCTTATCGGCTGATTATCTGGTCGGCGGTCTGGCGGGCAAAAAGAATTATTACCGTGTCCGAGTTTACCAAACAAGATATTTTACGGCATTTCGGCATCGCCGGCGATAAAGTGGTAGTTACCTACGAAGGCGTGGCTAATTTAGCCAAAGGCCGCGCCGGTTTATTTGATGCCAGCGCTGACAAGGACGCGCTTTTAAGGTATAATATAATCAAACCTTTCCTCTTATATGTGGGTAATGTATATCCGCATAAGAATTTGGAAAGGTTGCTTGAGGTTTTTGCGGCCATCCAAGAGCGGCAAACTAATTGGCAGCTGGTGCTGGTGGGCAAAGAAGATTACTTTTACGAAAAATTACGAGCTTTAGCCGCTGCTCGTAAACTCTGGCAGCCAGGCCGGCCCAGCCCGATAATTTTCAGCGGTTATGTGCCTGATGCAGTATTGGAAACCTTATTTAAACAGGCAACTGTTTATGTTTTTCCTTCGTTTTATGAGGGATTCGGTCTGCCGGCGCTGGAAGCTATGGCCAAAGGCTGTCCGGTGGTCAGTTCTAATCGTTCCAGTTTGCCGGAAATTTTAGGCGACGCCGCTATTTATTTTGATCCGGAAAATACTGCCGAAATGACCGCTAAAATTAAAACTGTTCTCAATGATGATCGGTTAAGAGAAGATTTGCGGCAGCGGGGATTTGCCCAGGTAAAAAAATACAGCTGGTGGGAATGCGCCCGCGCCACTTATGAAGTTTATCAAAAAATATTTTAGGCCCCATGCCAGGTTTGAAGCAAAAATTTAAAGCCCTGACTATTATTCGCTTAATCAGCGGTTGCTTGGCCCTGTTGATTGCTTTAGGGCGTTTTGAATATAAATTATTGGCTCGCCGCCGCGCGCGTCCGACTTGGCAATGGTTGAACCGGTTGGGTTATGGCACCGAGCGCTTGATTATTGTTGCCGGCCTGGGTTTACGGCGCTTGCTTATTGGTTTATTGCTTTGGCCCTGGCAAGCCTTGAAATTAATAACTTGGCCAATCAGCTGGTTAATCGGCCGCGGGAAAAAACTGGCAGCCGGCGTGCGTCTGGAACCGCACTTTATTGCCGATAAAGCCAAAACTACCGTCAAACATTTAACGCCGCATCCGCATCGCGCCGCTTGGCGGCCGGTGGCGGCCTTTGCCGTATTAATTATAGTTTTAATTCTGCCTTTAAAATTTTACGGTCATTGGCAGGCTCTAAATAATTTAAAACATCAGGTGCTGACGGCGGCGCGAGCGGCCATTGATGATGCCTTCTCGGCCAAGCAGGCGGTGGAACAAAAAGATTTTTCCGAAGCTAACCGCCGTTTCAGCCAGGCCAGCACCAATTTTATGGCGGCCGATGCCGAGTTGCAAAAGGTCAACGGCTTTTTACTGACTTTGACCGGTTTACTGCCCAACGCCGAAGCACGGTTGGCAGCGGCCAGCGCCGATATTTTAGCGGCCGGTAGTTTAGGCAGCGGTTTAGCGGCCGATTTGTCCGCGGCGGCCGACAGCTTATTCGGTCCCAATCGCGGACAGGATATTGTGGCGGCTCTGGCCGGTTTTACCGAGCATGGCGCGGCGGCCAAGGCTAAGGCCGATCAGCTGGCAGCGGTCTTATCCAAAATAAATCCCGAAGTTTTACCGCCGGAATATTGGGAAGATTTTAATTACTTTAAAGACCGTGTGGCTTTTTTATCAGTTAATTTAGGCGAACTGGTGGAGATGTCGGCCAAGTTAAGAGATTTTTTGGGTGAGACTTACGATAAACGTTATTTATTGGTGTTTCAAAATAACACCGAAGCGCGGGCCACGGGCGGTTTTATGGGCAGTTTCGCTGTGGTTGATTTTAGCCGCGGCAAGATTAAGAGCATTCAAGTGCCCGGCGGCGGTACTTATGACACTGAAGCCGGTCTGCGCCGCGTCTTACAATCACCGGCGCCCTTGCAACTGGTGAAGGCCCGCTGGTATATGTGGGATGCCAACTGGTGGCCGGATTGGCCAATAAGCGCCCGCAAAATTATGTGGTTTTATGACGAGAGTGACGGCTCCACCGTTGACGGGGTGATCAGTTTAACGCCGGAAGTGATTATTCGTTTGTTAAAAATAACCGGGCCGATCGATTTAACGGCCGATTATGGCACAACGGTCGGCGCTGATAATTTTATGGACGTGATCCAGCCGCTGGCCGAACAAAAAGATACCGCCACGCCTAAGAAAATTATCGGCGACTTGTTGGACAAATTAATCGCCAAATTAACAACCGAATCCGACCAGTCTGCCTGGCTGAAAATTGTCGGCGTGATTGAACAGTCGCTTAATGAAAAACATTTGTTGTTATATTTTACCGACCCAGGCCTGGAAGCCAAAGTAGCCGAGCTGGGTTGGGATGGCCGTTTGAAAGAAACCGGCGGCGATTATTTAGCGGTTATCAACAGCAATATCGCCGGCGGTAAAAGCGATAAAAAAATAAAACAGACCGTTGAATTGACCACTAATATTTTATCTGACGGTACGCTGGTGGATAATTTGAAAATTATTCGCGACCATCAGGCGGTACGCGGCGAGCCGTTCAGCGGCGTGCGCAATGTCAATTGGCTGCGGGTATATGTGCCTTTGGGCAGCCAGCTGATTGAGGCTGAGGGCTTTAAAACGCCGGACGCCGCTTATTTTGATACGGCCGACCCGTCTTGGGAACTGGATAAAGATTTAATCAATGAACGCGAAGCTGAAGTTGACAACGGCAGCGGCACCTTAACTTATCGCGAGCAGGACAAAACAGTTTTTGCTAACTGGTCAATGGTAGACCCGGGCGAAATAGCGGTGATTAAATTAAGTTATAAATTGCCTTTTAAACTGGCGGCCCGAACCTCAAATCAAACCTGGCTGGATCGCGTTCGCAATGTGCTGGCTAATAATGCGCCGGCCCAGCTGTATCGCCACAGTTTATTGGTGCAAAAACAGTCCGGTGCCGGCAATTCAGAGATAAATTATAAGTTAGCCGTCCCCAGTAATTATGATGTGGTTTGGCAGTATCCCGAAGGCGTGTCGGCAGCCGATTATTTGGCGCAGGATACGGATAAATATTGGGGTTATATTTTGCAAGATAAAAAGTAGTTATGCCCAGAAATAAAAAATTTGACCAAATGAACGAAGCGGCGGTGGAGTTTGACCGCCAGCAGACGATTAAGGACGGTCTGTCGGAAATTTACCAGGACGACGCCGGCGATATTATTGATGTTAAAAAATTACAGATTAAACCCCAACGCGGTTGGCGCAGCTTGGTGATTAAGATCGCTATCGGAGCGGTGCTGGTCGCCCTAGCGGCCGGCGGCGCCTGGTATTGGTTCAGGGGCCGTATTGATCCGACGGCAGTGGAACTTAGTTTGAGCGGACCGGGCAATTTGGTGGCCGGCCAAGAATTTGATTATGTGCTTAATTATAAAAATCACAACAGCGCCGCTTTGAAAAATGTTTATATTAAAGTTGAATGGCCGGAGAATTTTATTTTCTTAAGCAGCCAGCCGGACGCCGGACCCAATAAAGAATGGCGCCTAGACTCGGTAGCAGCTGGCGCCGCCGGCCAGATAACCATCAGGGGCAAAATAATTAATGAAGTCGGCAAGTCTAATGTGGCTTTGGCGGAAATGTATTATGCCATTGATAAATTTTCCAGTGAATATAAAAAAGTCGCTACCGTGGATTTACAGGTAGCCAGCACCGGTTTGGAAACGGTGGTGCTGCGCGATGCCAGCGCCTTAGTGGGCGAGGCGCAAAAAATTGTTTTTAAATATAAACTTAAGCCGGACGGTCAACTTAATCATTTTTGGCTGACGCTGGAGCCGTCCGATATTTCCCAAGTGGAATTTATTAATGACGATACGCCGCTAGCCGGCGCCAAACTGATTAAACCCTGGATGTGGGAAATTGACCAGGCCGACGATAAAGAAAAATCAGTGCCGATTAATTTTAAGTTTATTGATAAAGTTAAGGACAATTATCAATTGACGCTGAAACTAATAAGTAGAGAAACAGGCACCTCTACTCCGGCTTTGATGGCTACCGGCACGGCTGCCACCTCGTCGTTAGAACCAAATATTGTCAGCGAACCAAAACCCGACCATATTTTTTATCAAGAAGTTTTGGATTACGAAATTGTTAATAATGATTTAAATTTAAGCCTGGTGATCAACGGTTCTGACCAGGATCAGGGTATTAATTTCGGTCAGACGCTTAATTTTTCCTTGAGCTATGCCAATAAAGGCGCCAAGCCGATTGAAGAGGTGGTCATGATGGCAGTGGTGGAAGGCGATATTGTTGATTGGAGCAGTTTTAAAGACAGTCTGAAAGGCCGGCTGGGCGACAAGTCCATTACCTGGAGTAAAAATGAATTACCGGCACTGGCCAGTCTGGCGCCGGGTGATAAAGGTATTATTGATTTTTCTTTGAAGGTAAAAGATTTTGCCAAGATAAAAAACTTAAAAACCTTTGACCAGGAAATAACCAGCTATGCCAAATTTGCCGCCAAGGTCGCACCCGATGCCGCCACGCCGATTCCGGACAGCAATAAAAGCAACACTATCGTTAATAAAATAAACAGCGATTTAACTTTCCAAACTAACTTGGTTTATTTCAATAATGATAATATTCCTTTGGGCAGCGGCCCGATTCCTTTTACCGCCGGCCAAACCACCGTCGTCAGAGGCAGTTGGAGTATTTTCAGCAGTTTGCACGATCTAAATAATCTTACGGTCAGTTTGAAACTGCCGGATTATGTGGCTTGGGGCGAGAAACGGCAAGTCGGCGCCGGCGAATTGGCCTACGACCAGGCCAGCCGCACCGTTAGTTGGCGTTTAAACCAGCTGACGGCCGGTCAGGATGCCCTGACGGCCAGTTTTGACCTGGCGGTGGCGCCCGGCAACAGCCAGCGCCATCAACTGTTGGTGATTATGCCTAAGGCGCAAATTACAGCCACCGACAGCGTGACGATGAGCCAAATCAGCAAAGCCGGCGTCATTAAAACCTCCAAGCTGGAAGATGATCCGATTATCGGCGCTTCGGATATTGATAATAATGGGGGGCTCGTAAAATAATTTTGTAATTTTTAATTTTATAAATAATATTTAATTTTTAAAAATTTTGATTTATTTAAAAATTATAAAATTCAAAAATTCAAAAATTTATAATAAATTATGTTTAAAGTTATAAAGCATAGCAAGCAAACCCAAGCGCGGCGCGGCAAATTAAAAACGGCTCATGGAGTAATTGCCACGCCGTTTTTTATGCCGGTGGCGACGCGCGGCGCCGTTAAGCATTTAAGTACAAGCGAAGTCAAGGTCTTGAACACGCCCATAATTTTAGCCAACACTTATCATTTAATGCTCAAGCCCGGTGCGGCGTTAATAAAAAAAGCGGGCGGCTTGCATCGGTTTATGAATTGGCGCGGCGCGATTTTAACGGATAGCGGCGGTTTTCAAATTTTTTCATTAGCAAAAGACAAAACTAATTCCGAAAAAAGTTTAGTGAAACTTAGTGGCAGAGGCGTGGAATTTAGGTCGTATCTGGACGGCAGCAAACATTTCCTGACGCCGGAGCGCGCTTTACAGATTCAAGTTGATTTGGGCGTGGATATTGCCGTGTGTTTGGACGAGTGCGTGGCCTTGCCGGCTAAGCGTGAGTATTTGGCCAAGGCGGTTGACCTGACAGCCGACTGGGCTAAGCGGACAAAAAATTACGCCGCCAAACTTAAACAGCCGCCGCTTATTTTTGCCGTGGTGCAAGGCGGACTAAATAAAAGTTTGCGCTTAAAGAGCGCGCGCGAGCTGGTCGCTTTAGATTTTGACGGCTACAATATCGGCGGCCTATCGGTCGGCGAAACGGCCAAAGAAATGTATCAAGTGTTAGATTACCTAGCGCCCGAACTGCCCGAAGATAAACCGCGCTACTTGATGGGCGTGGGTTATCCGGAAAATATTTTAGAAGCGGTCAAGCGGGGAGTGGATATGTTTGATTGCGTTATTCCGACGCGCGAGGGCCGGCACGGCCGTTTGTTTCGCTTTAAGGCCAATGCCGATAAAATTATTGCCGCGGCTTTGAGCGGCCGCAAGGTTGGAAATTTTTACGAAGTGTTAAATATCAGCAACGCCAAGTTTGCCCGCGACTTTAAAGCCATTAATCTTCATTCAACTTTTAATGATTTAAAGAATTTGTCTTTGGCCTATTTGCATCATTTATTCAAAGTTAAAGAGCCGCTCGCTGCGCGTCTCGCCACCATCAATAACTTAGAGTTTTACTTACGGTTGATGAAAAAAATAAGAAAAAGTATTTAAAAGTCCGCTGAGGCGGATTTTTAAATTTTATTTAATTTTAGCCATTTTTTATTTATTTTTCAAAATGTTTTTATTATTGACTTTTTAGCCAAAAAATGCTACTGTTTACTATTAAATTTAAGAAAAACAAGTAACTAAATTAACTTATATTTGTAAAAAAAGTATGAACAAAAAATGGTTTATTTTCAGCCTTATTTTAACTGTGGCCGTTATCGGCGGCTGGTTGCTTAAGGCCGGCCAAAGCAAGACTAAGTCTTATTATTCAGGCGATGCTATTGAGTATAATGGCCAGCTGGTTATCGGCACGGCTAATACCGGCAGTTTGGAAATTTTTAAATTCGTGGACGGCAAATTGGTTAACGCAGTGAAATTGGCCGCGCCCCTTGACTCCGAGGTTCGCAGCAATACTTATAACGATTTAGTGTTTAACCAAGAAGGCGGCCAGCTGTATGTTTACGCTTCGGCCGGCAGCACGCTTTACAAATACGACTTCAGCGATTTAAGCCATTTAACTTTAATCAACTCGGTGCGCGATACCACCTGGGACTGGCTGGGACACTTGGACAAGGGCGAAGGCCGGATTATCAGCGCCGGCAGCAAGGCGACCAAAATTTGGAATTACGACTTGCAAGTGATTGATTCTTTCCCGGTGGTTAATGCCAGTAATCCTTACAATGTCCGCTTAGCCGGCCGGTTTATTTTTAATTTCAATGGCGCTAACTTGGATATCTTTGACCGTGACTGGCGGCAAATCAAGAATAGCCTGCCAGTGACTGCCAATATTGCCACCGGCAACAAACAAGTTTATTTTGACGCGCCGGCTAATATGCTTTATGTCTTAGACGATGCTCGTCTGGCCAGAATGAATCCGGACGGCGATGTTTATAAAACTTTAAGCCATGACAGCCGTTTCGGTTATGATGTCGTGCCGTCAGCCATTGACGATAATTATATTTACATCGCCAACGGCAATAGCGTAGCTAAATTAAATAAAAATGATTTTACTTTCGCGGCCGGTTTTGAAAATCGCGACCTTAAAATTTCCTCAAGCTGGGCCATGGGTTTAAAACTAGTGCCGACCGCCAAAGGCGAAGTGCTGGTAGTCTTCAATAACTCCAATATTTTAGTTTTGGATAAAAATTTGAAACCGTTGGCCACGGTGCTGGCCACCGAAGAAGAGGTGCGGCCGCAATCCCCGGAAGCTTTAAGCTTAACGGTTAATCAGGGCAGCGGCCAGGTATGGGACGAAATTACGGTTAACGGCAGCGGCTTCCAGCCCGGCGAAGACGTTACTTTAGCGTTTGCCGAGGTTAATTACCAGGCGCAGGCGGATGACAGCGGTCATTTCAGCGCCGCGGTGTTAGTGCCGGCCAGCGCCCGGGGCCAGGGTACGGTTGTGATTAAAGCCCAAGGCCAAAAATCCAATTTAACTTATTCCACCACCTTTAACGTGACCAATTAATGATTATGAAAATCGCTTTTATCGGACAAAAAGGCATTCCAGCCAGCGGCGGCGGCGTTGAACGCTACGTTGAAGATTTAGCTGTGCGTTTGGCTGCGGCCGGTCACGAGGTGACGGTTTATACCCGTTCGCATTATACGCCCAAAGCTTTAACCGAATACCGGGGCGTGCGGCTGGTTAATTTGCCGACCATTCACACTAAACATCTGGATACTATTATCCATTCCACTTTGTCTTGTTGGCACGCGATTATGACGGGCGTGGAGGTGGCGCATTTCCAAACTATCGGTCCGGCCTTAGTTTGCTGGCTGCCTAAATTATTGCGGCCGCAAATGAAAATCGTGTCCACTTTGCAAAGCTTGGATTACGAGCACCAGAAATGGGGCAGTTTCGCCAAGCTGATGTTGAAACTGGGCGAACGCCTGATGTGTAAGTTTTCCGACGAGGTGATTGTCGTCACTAAGACAATGGAACAATATGCTAAAGATAAATACGGCATTACCACTCGTCACATTCCCAATGGTGCTAATTTAGCCAAGCCGGTCGGTGACGACTTGCTGGCGCCGTGGGGTTTGGCTAAGGACAATTATTTCGTGGCGATTTCCCGTTTGGTGCGCCACAAAGGTTTGCATTACTTAATTGCCGCTTACCAAAAATTAACCACTGATAAAAAATTGGTCATTGTCGGCGACGGCGCTTTTACCGATAGTTATGTATCAGAGCTGAAAGCTTTAGCTGCCGGTGATGAGCGCATTATTTTCACCGGCAATCAGACCGGCGAAGTTTTAGCCCAGCTGTACGCCAATGCTTACTTATTTGTCCAGCCGTCCGAATCGGAGGGTTTGTCTTTGGCTTTATTGGAAGCGATGGCGCGCGGCACGGCCGTGCTGGTGTCTGATATTGACGCTAACCGGGAAGCGGTGGGCGATGCCGGTTTTATGTTTATCAACAAAGATACGGCTTATTTGCGGCATCAACTGCAAGCTTTGGTCAGCCAGCCGGAGAAGGTTAAGGCTATGGCTCGGGCGGGACAGACCAGGGTTGCTCAAAATTTTAATTGGGATAAAATTACCTTAGACATGATTAAAGCTTACCAAGAGGCCGGCCAGCGCGCGCCGGCCATGGCTGAAGTCGGCCACACAGTTTAATCATAGATGAATGCGGCTTTAAAGCCTTATTCATTTGCGATTAAAGATAGCAAATTAAAAATTAAATAAATGTTAAATTAATTTAGGAGGTAGAAGATGAAAAGATTCTGGTCTTTTCTGGTGGTGGCGGTTTTATTGCCGCTTTTTGGTTGTGATAACGGGGTGAGTAATAACGATCCTCACTCGTTTACGCAGACGGTGTGGGAGCCGACGCTGAATTCATTCAGCCCGCAACTTAACGGCAAGATTGCTTATGATATTTCTTGGCCGGCTTGGGAAGCCGGGCTGGGTAAGCAATGGAAAAATATCGGCATCCAAGTTAATGATAATCCAATTGAAATTTTAAATCCGCTGACGGATAAAATCGGTTATCGTTCAACTTTAACTCTGCCTGACGGCGATTATTATGTTAATGTGGGAGGGTATAATCAACTCGCTCCCGACAAGGAAGAGTGGGGTATGGTCGGTCATATTCCTCAAAAATGGCTGAGGGATTACAAGGGCGAGCCCCGCATCGGTTTTACTTGCCGAGGCGGTAATTTCGACACGATTGTCCAGCCGCCTTTAACTAAATTGCAAGCCATTATTATTGTTTCCACTCATGAAGCGGCTATTGATGATAATATTTGGTTTGACGGTTCAACTTCAACCGGCAATGCCAATCCACAGTCCGAGATTATTATCTGGGATTGGGATTTCGGCGACGGAACGGTGGCTAATGGTCGAGCGGTTAATCACGCTTATCAACAGCCGGGAAACTATAGAGCTTCTTTAACCGTCACGGATAATCAAGGCAACAAGCATACGGCGCAAACAGAGATTAGCGTCGTAGCCTTGGACGGTCCGGGTGAAATTGGCAACAGCTATCACAGATTCCATTTCAATTTTCTGCGTAATGTCGTGCTGGCTTATTATAACTTTAAGAAAGCCCCAGTCACTCCACTCGGCAGTAAACCCGAGGTTCACGGTAACTTTAATGGTCCCGAAATGCCTTGGAAATTGTATTATGTGGGAGCAGGACTGCAATTTGACCCATTCCATGATGGTTGGGCTTATGTGGAAATCCCGCTGGATAAACCGATTATCGCTTTGAAATCCGGTTATAGCCATTGGTATGATGGCTCCCCGGAAAATCCAGATTTCAGTCGGTCAAATTTTGACCATATGAAATACGGTTTTCACTTTAATGGGCAAGATTTCTCAGATCTCATCTATTCTTCAGGGCAAGTTTTACAGGGTCCATAATCGTACATTATAATTCGGCCCCTTTTCTTTAACAGGAAAGGGGTTTTTTAATATTGAAAAATAAATAAAATCCTGCCAGCATATAAAAATTTCGTACCTTGGCGAGTAAAATTTCCTGACAAAAATTTTCTGTCTGACGACCCCGAGCCTGTCGAGGGGGAGGAGTTAAAATTTTTGTTGGAAATTTACGAAGCGGAAGCCGAAATTTTTATCGGCTGGCAAACTTTTGGCTCCACCTTTTGGTTACAAAAGGTGGAAAAGAAATAGACAGTTTATTTAAATAACTTCAATCTAAAACTTTTTTCTCTCTACTTTTTTTAGAAAAAAGTAGCAAAAAATCGCGCCTGGAATAAAATTAGCTATATTTTGTCGCTTCACTAACCTAATTTCATAACTCGCCCCGATGGCCATCGGGGCTCAAACAGATGAAATTAGGTAACGCTCCGCGTCAAAATATCGCGCTAATTTTATTAGTGGCGCAGTATTTAATTAAAATTTATAAAGAAGAGGTATTTACAAAAAATATTTTTAATGTTAAGTTTGTCTTGATGAATTTATTTATTGACACCACTGACAAAAATTTTTTAATTTTGGCCTTGCGCGATAAAGGCCGGGTTTTATCGTCCAAACAAATCAAGACCAATTTTAATCAGTCGGAAAAATTATGGCCGGCTTTGGATAAATTATTAAAAGAGAAAAAAATTAAACCTACGGCCCTGAAAAAAATAATTGTCGGCAATGGGCAGGGGAGTTTCACTTCTTTGCGCATCGGCATTGCCGCTGCCAACGCCCTGGCTTTTGCCTGGGGTATTAAGGTGGAGGACTCAAGCTGCAAGTTTAAACGCTCCGGCAAACTGCAAATAGTAGAACCAAGATATAACGGCGAGGCTAATATTAGCTAAATTGTGGATAAATCCAACAATATTAAACAGCCCTGTGTATAAGTGGCTGTTTTTTCATTTTTGGTTCAAACCCCTTATTTTTAAAGGGTTTTTTTAGTATAAAAATGTTGACGGAGTTAAGTCTAGTGGGGTATAATGTATTTAAGTGGTGAAAAGTGGTGAAAATTATGTTTATTGGCGAATACCGACACGCGTTAGACGACAAGGGCCGTTTGGCTATTCCGGCTAAATTCAGGGCCTGGCTTAAGAACGGCGGCGTGGTAACTAAGGGTTTGGATAATTGCTTGTTTTTATACACTAAAAAAGAGTGGGCGGCGATTGCCGGCCGATTAGCGGCTTTGCCTTTTAATAAAGCCAATGACCGCGCTTTAGCCCGGCATTTCTTAGCCGGAGCTATGGACCTGGATTTTGACTCTCAAGGCCGCCTTAATTTGCCGGAGTATCTACGCTCCTTTGCTAATTTAAAAAAGAAAGTAGTTATCGCTGGTTTGTATAATCGTTTGGAAATTTGGGACGAGACGGCTTGGTCAAGTTATAAGCAAAAAATGGAAAAAGACAGTAATTCAATCGCCGAAGCGCTGGAGGGAGTAACTTTGGACAAATAGTTTTATGTATCACCATGTGCCGGTAATGCTCAAGGAGGTGATGGCAATCTTGGCGCCGCGCGCCGGACAAAAATTTATTGACGGTACTTTGGGCGGCGGCGGTTATACCTTTGAACTAGCAAAACGAGTTGGACAAACAGGCAAGGTTTTGGCGATTGATTTAGACGAACTGGCCATTGCCAATGCCGCAGACATTATCAAACAGACAGGTTTAAATAACATTAAGTTGATTCAAGGAAGTTTCGGCGAGTTGATGGATTTGGTTCCCGCACAATTTAAAAACGTTGATGGCATAGTTTTGGACTTAGGCTTGTCTTCGGCCCAACTGGATGACCCAAGGAGGGGTTTTTCTTTCCTGCGTGAAGCGCCGCTTAATATGGCCTTCGGTAACCAGGCAAAGGAAAAAACAGAGGTCATCATTAACAGGTTTAGGGCCGAAGACTTAGCCGCTATTTTAAAAAATTACGGCGAAGAGCGTTTTGCCAGAAGTATTGCCCGCCAAATAGTCGCGGCGCGGCCGCTCGCGACCACCAGCCAGCTTCTAGAAGCTATCGGCCGCGGTCTGCCGGCAGCCGCCAAAAGAAACGGCAAAATTCATTGGGCGACCAGAACTTTCCAAGCCTTACGCATCGCCACTAATGATGAATTAGCTAATTTACAAGCCGTTTTGCCGCAAGCCTTACGCTTGTTAAAACCCGGCGGCAGATTGGTGGTTGTCAGTTTTCACAGCTTGGAAGACCGCATCGTTAAAAATTTTTTCCGCAACGAAGCTAAAGATTGTCTCTGTCCGCCCGCCGTGCCGGTTTGCATCTGCGATCATAAACGGCGGCTGAAAATCTTAACCGCCAAACCGCTAACACCCGGGGTCCCGGAAATAAAAAATAATCCTCGCGCCCGCAGCGCCAAACTTCGCGCCGCAGAGAAACTAAAAATTAAAAGCTAATAACTTTCTATGTATCAAGCTAACGCCCTAACCAATCAATATTTAATAAGCCAGGCCCATTCCCGCACCGGTTGGCAAATCAACTTGCGCGCCGTCAACCGTTTTTTAGTGGTTGGCATTATTGTCAGCTTCGTGGTTTATTTGATTGGTAATAACGATTTGGCGGTTAAAAGTTTTGTTTTGAAAGATTTAAAAACCAAAGTCAGCGAATTAACCTGGCAGAATAAAGAACTGGAAGTTAAAACCACGGATTTAAGTTCCTATCAGCGCTTGAGCCAAAGAAGCGGCGAATTGAAATTCGTGCCGGCTACCATAGTCAAATATTTGCCGGTTAATAATCAACTTTTTGCCAAACGATAATCTTGCAGCAGTATGAAACCCTGGAAACTTGGTCGCAGACGGGGAAATGAGGAGCGGCGCCTAACCTGGTTGGCGGTGCTCGTTTTATTGTTAATAGTCGGCTTGACGGCGCGGTTATTTTTTGTGCAAATTATCCGGCATGGCGCTTATTTAGCGACTGCCGCCAATCAGCATGAATTTTACGCTGAACTGGAACCAAGCCGCGGCAAAATTTTTATTCAAGATAAAGACGGCTCGCTTTACCCTTTGGCCACTAATAAAGATTATGTGTTGATTTATGCCGTGCCGGCTGAAGTCAAGCAAGCCGAACTGATTAAAGATAAGTTATATGAATTTTTTAAGGCGCCTTTCGTAACCAAGGAAGTTGATGAAGCATTGCTGGCGCAGGAAGCCGACAGATTAAATCGTGATTTGGCGACAGTTAAAGATTTACCGGCCGAAGAGCGATCCGCCAAGGAGGCGGCCCTTAAAACCGACCATCAGGCTTTTTTAGTTGACCCGGTTTATCTGGAGGCTAAAGCCAAGCGGCGCGCCGAGATGATACAAGAACGCCGACAGGCGATTTTGGACGAATATCAAAAAATTTTTGAGCGAGTGGGCGACCCCTATGAAGCTTTGGCCAAAAAGGTGGAAACAGCTACCGCCAAGCAATTCCATTTGGCCCTGCTGGCCTTGACCAACCAGGCCAACGGTTTAACGGCCGATGATTTGGAAATAAAGAACGGCCGCATGATTAACCGACAAACCGGGCGGGATTTGCCGGTAGCAGGCATTGGTTATGTCCCTGAATCGTATCGCAGTTATTCGGAAAATAATGTGGCGGCGCACCTGCTGGGCTTTACGGCCTTTGACCAAAGCGAACGGCACGGCCAATTGGGCAAACACGGCAATTACGGTTTGGAGGGCTTTTTTGACGAAGAATTGTTCGGCAAAACCGGTTCCTTAAAATCAGAAAAAGGCGCCGGCGGCCTGGTGATTGCCCAGGAGCAAGAATATAAAGACAAACAGGATGGCTGCGATTTGGTTTTAACCATTGACCGCTCCATCCAATTTTTCATTGACAAGACTTTGCGTCAAGGCATGGATAAGTACCGGCCGGACAGCGCTAGCATTTTAGTGCTTAAGCCGCAAACCGGAGAAATCTTAGCCATGAGTTCTTGGCCGGATTTTGACCCCAATAAGTATAACGAGGTTAAAGATAATACAATTTTTAATAATGCGGTAATTTTTGACCAGTACGAACCGGGCTCGGTATTTAAAGCCGTTACCATGGCCGCGGCTTTAGACAAGGGCGCGGTTACGCCGCAGACGACTTATAATGACCCGGGGCAAATAATGATTACCGGCTGGTCTAAACCCATTAAAAATTCCGATTTTGATACCGCCGGCGGCCACGGTCCGACTAACATGATTCAGGTGCTGGAAAAGTCGTTAAATACCGGCGCCATTTTTGCCATGAAAAGTATCGGCCCGGAAGTTTTTACCGATTATGTTAAGAATTTCGGTTTCGGAGCCAAAACCGGCTTGGAGCTGGAGGGCGAGTCGCCGGGCGATATTTCCGGCCTGCTGGCTAGAAACATTAAACCGATTTCCGCGGCCACCGCTTCTTTCGGTCAGGGTATTGCCGTCACCCCTTTGCAAATGGCCATGGCTTACGGCGCCTTGGCTAATGGCGGCAAATTGATGAAACCGTATGTGGTTAAGGAGGTTCGTTGTTTTGGCAATCCAAACAATAAAGTAGTGGACAGTCAGCCGCAAGTTTTAAAACAAGTTATTAAACCTGAGACCGCCGACCTTATCAGCAGTATGCTGGTTAATGTGGTGGAAAACGGCCATTCCAAACGGGCGCAGGTGGCCGGTTATTATATCGCCGGCAAGACTGGCACCGCTCAGGTAACGGAAGCCGGCAAAAAGGGTTATGCCGAAGGCAAATATAATCATACCTTTATCGGTTATGGCCCGGTGGCTGAGCCGCAGTTTGTGGTCCTGGTCCGGTTGAATAACCCCCGGGGCTTTGAGTATGCCGAGTCTACGGCCGTACCCCTGGCTCACGAAGTCATTGAATTTTTAGTAAATTATTTACAAATCCCCAAAACACGGTAGTCGGCCGGCCTTGATTTTTTCTTATTTTTAGCCTAAACTATAGCCCTACCATTAACGACCTATGAAGAATATTATTCAATTAATTTTAAAATTACTGGCCAAGCTGATTCTGGCCAAATATCGTCCGGAAATAGTGGGCATCACCGGCAGCATTGGCAAAACCAGCGCCAAAGAGGCGATTGCCACGGTTTTAGCGACTAAATTCAGCCTGCGTTCCAATATTAAGAATTATAATAACGAATTTGGTTTGCCTTTAACCATTATTGGCGCCATGGCGCCCGGTCGGTCGGTTTGGGGCTGGCTGAAAGTACTGGCCGGTGCGGTTAAATTATTAATAATCACCGACCGACATTATCCGCAAATTTTAATTTTGGAAATGGGCGTGGACAGACCGGGCGATATGGATTATCTTAATAAAATTATCAAGCCGCGGGTGGCGGTGCTGACCATGATCGGTTTGTCGCATTTGGAAAATTTTGGCAGCTTAAACAAGCTGGCGGCGGAGAAAAAGAAAATTTTTGACCGGCTGGATAAATCCGGCTGGGCGGTTATTAACTGGGATAGCGAACGCAGCCGTGAAGTTTTGGATGAAATCAAAAGCCGGATTATCACTTACGGCCTGGACGAAGCAGCTGAGGTGCGGGGCACAAATTTGATTTTTAAATTTCAAGAGGAGGACGCTGAAGACGAACTGTTGGGCATCAGTTTTAAAATTGCTTATAAGGAAGCCTATATTCCGGTGCTGTTGCCGCGGGCTATCAGCCGGGCGGCGGTGTCGGCGGCTTTAGCCGGTTTTGCCGTCGGTTTAACCTATGACCTTAATCCGGTGGATATGGCGATTGCTTTGGGAGATTTTACGCCGCCGCCGGGACGGATGAATTTATTGCCCGGTATTAACGGCTCTATCATTATAGACGACACTTACAACGCGGCGCCGCAATCAACAGCCGCGGCTTTGGAAATTTTAAACGAGATGAATTTAAAACGAGGTAAAAAGAAATGGGTAGTGCTGGCGGATATGCTGGAGCTGGGTGAAGCTAGCGAAACCGGCCATTTAGAAACTGGTCAAATCGTGGCTAAAATAAAAAAAGCCCAGTTGTTAACCTTAGGCCAGGAAGCGCTGTATATCGGCATTGGCGCGCGCCAAGCCGGTATGGCGGAAGAGGCGATGCAGCACTTTAGCCATCACCGGGAAATTATTGATTATTTAAGCGAACGCCTGGAGCCGGGTGATATTGTTTTAGTCAAAGGTTCACAGGGCATGCGCATGGAAAAAATCGTTAAAGGTTTGTTGACTGAGCCCGAGCGCGCTGCAGAGCTTTTGGTGCGGCAGGGACCGGACTGGGAAAATTAGCCATTAGCCATTAGCCATTAGCCATTAGCCATTAGCCTTAGCTGTTAGCTTACAGCTCATTTAGCTCTAAGGAGCCAGCTATAAATTCTTTTTAAGACCAACTTCAAGTGATTGAAGTTTTTTATTTCGCTCAAAAATTGCCAGATAATTTTTGGCCGTAAATAAAAACTAATAATAGCTCGCTGGCGCCACCGTTTCATATCTGGCAAGGTAAAGCCCGGCGGCGCGTAAACCGCATCAGCCAAAATAAATTTGGCCCAGGCCTCTTCGGACATAGGTTGGATATCGCCTTTAAGTATCAGTTCATTGGCAATGGCGGTGCCGGGAAATGGTTTGAATAAGGAAAACCCCGCTCTTTTTAAGGGCAGGGAACAGGCCAGCCGGATAGTTTCCTTAATGGTTTGCCGGGTATCAGTGGGATAACCGATAATGAAAAACCCGACCACTTCCAGGCCGCAGCGTTTAATTAAAGCAATTTTGTCTTTAATAGTTTGGACAGTCAGGCTTTTTTTCATGTCGCGCAAGATTTTATCCGAACCGGATTCTACGCCCACGGAAATACTGTACAGGCCGGCGTCTTTCATGGTCAGCAATATCTCTTCGTCCAGGCTGTCCAGCCGTACGCCATTGGGGCAAGTCCAAGTGATACCAAGCCGGCTGTCTTTTAATTTTTGGCAAAACTCTTTAACAAAATTTTTGTTAAAAGTGAAATTGTCGTCTTCAATGTGAATTTCTCTGATGCCGTAATTATTATAAAGCAGTTTAATTTCGCTCATTACATTGTCGGCACTTCTAAATCTAAGGCGATGGCCGCCGATTAGATAGCCGGCGCAATAAGTGCAGTTGTAAGGACAGCCGCGGGTAATGATAATCGGCGCAATGGGATAATTTTTGAAAAAACCGCCGTGGGGGGCCAGGGGGTAAGTATCCGGCCGAATTAAATCCCAAGCCGGCAGGCCTAGGTCATCCAGATTCATGACAAAATTCTGCTCGTTAACCGCAGTCTGACCGCCCGAGCGCCAAATTAAACCCGGTACGCCGGCCAGAGTTTGGTCGGCGGTTTGGGCTTCGGCCAATAAATCAAGCAGGCGGGCCAAGCCGATTTCCGCCTCGCCCTTAAAAGCAAAGTCGGCGGTGGGAAAAAGATTGAAAATATTATCGGCGTTGGCCGAGGGGTGCGGTCCGCCCAAAATCAAGGTGGCCTGCGGCAGGAGATGGCGGGCGATGTTTAAGTACTCCTTAACTATCGGTATTTGAAAAGTGAAGACTTGAAAACAGCAGCAGTCCGGCTGTTCGGTTTTAAGCAAGGCGGTTAGGTCCTCGGTGGTCAGCCGGTCTTTAAGGCCGTCAATGATTTTAACCTCGTGATTGGCTCTAAGGGCGGTCGCCAGATAGCCCAAGCCAACCGGCGGAATAAGTTCGTCGGCTTGAGAGTAGGGTTTAATCAGTAAAACTTTTAGTCGTCTCATAATCAGTAAACTTTAGCAAAAAAAACACAGGGTTTCAACCCTAGTGTTTATTAGTTTTGTATTAGCGATCTACTTAACGCCGTAAACCCGAAAACTATGCACCATCATGGTAATGGTGGTTTGGGTGTTGCTTTTTTGGCCGGTCACGGTCAGATTGGCGCCGTTGGGTATGGTATTGGGAATTATGGTTTTTATGGTGCCGGTATAGAGCAAGCCGCGCCTGATGCCGGAAGTGGTCATAGAAATAGATCGCCAAGTAAAAGCCTTTTTCAGATTAGCGCCCTCTTTAAGGTTCCAATTGAAAGTAACATTTTTGTTGGCGTTATTTTGGTCGTTGCCATTGACCACTGCCTCTATAATATAAGAGGAATAAGCAGTATTAGTGACAGTCATTGCCCAGTTTTTCAAGACAATTTCGCTGGAGTTGTTGTTTAGAGAAATAGAGTTGGTTTCATCGCTGTAAAGCAAAACTACGGCGCCGGTCAAGCCGGCCGGCGAAGCGCCGCTGGCCCAAGTACTGCCGTTTGAAATTAAGACATTGCCCGAAGTGCCGGGCGCCACCAGCTGGACGGCATTAGTGCCATTACCCAAGAGCAGTGAATTAGCGGTTAAGTTGGACTGGCCGGTGCCGCCCCGGTCGGCGGTCAAGACATCATTTAAACTATTGCCGATATCTGCCCAGGCGTGCCCCGGGTTAGGCGCGGCCGAGCGGCTGATTTGCACCACAGCAAACACCAAACCGCCCAGCAGGAGTACGCTTAATACATTTTTTTTGCTTATCAACCTTTTCATTTTTTATTTTAGTGTCTATTGGTTCTACATTAGTGTTAATTAGTGGATTACTTAACGCCGTACACTCTAAAACTGTGTGCCATAGCGGTAACGCCGGCATCGGTGCCGCTGACATCGCCGGTTAAAAGTAAATTGGAGCTGGCAGGGATACTATTGCTGATTAAGACGGAAACGGTGGAAGCGGTATTGGCGCCGTTGGCCAGACCGGCGGCGGAACTGCCAATCATGCGGTCGGTAATGGTTCTTTTCAGATTAGCGCTTTCGTTAAAATTAAAAGTAAAGGTGACATTGGAATTGGTGGCATTGCTTTTGTTAGCCAATACTTCAGCTTCTAAGATATAGGAGGTATAAATCGCCGGGTCATTGGTCATTACCCAATATTTTAAAGTCGTTTCGGTGGTATTATTTACGGCCACGGAATTGGTTTCGTCGCTGTACAGCAAAACTACGGCGCCCGAAGGGTCGGCGCCGGCCCAGGCCGTGCCGTTGGAGGTTAGGATATTACCGGTTGTACCGGGCGCTACCAGCACCACCGCGCTGGTGTTATTGCCCACGAGAGCCGAATTAGCGGTTAAGGTAGTTTGACCGGTGCCGCCGCGGCTAACCGTTAAAGCGTCGTTGGTATTATCGCCGATATCCGACCAGCCGTGGCCCGGGTCGGGCGGCGCGGAAATAATTCTGCTTATGGACCAGCCAATGCCCGCAAGCAGCAAAACAGCCAGTACTACATTACGGTTGATTCGGGGCGGATTAGGCAGGGTAAATTTTATTTTTATTTTTTCACCCATTTTTAGAGTTAGTGTTTATTAGTTTATTATTAGTGTTAATTAGTGGTTTATTTAACGCCATAGACCCGAAAGCTTTCCGCCATCATCGTTACGCTGGCATTGGATAAATTCATCTGACCGTTTAAGACTAAGGTGGAGCCGTTAGCCATGGTGTTGTCAATGATGGTTTTAATGGTGGCGGCGTAGCGGCTGCCATTATTAAGATTGCCGGCGTTAGAGGAAATAGCGCGCCAAACAATACTTTTTTTCAAAGTGGTACCCACTTTGAAATTCCAGTTATATTGAACATTGCTGTTAGTAGCGCGGGCGTCATTGGCCATGACTTCGGCTTCTAAAATATAATAAGCGTAATTAGTGTTGGTGACATTCATGGCCCAGGATTTAAGCGTAGCCTCGGCCACGCTGGTGCCGGTTTCAGCGGAATTGGTTTCATCGGAATACAGTAAAACCAAACCGTGGAAGTCCTGGCTGGACCAGGTGGTACCATCGGAAGTCAGGATATTACCGGCGGTGCCCGGCGCCACCAGTTGGATGGCGGCGGCATCATTGCCCAGCAGGACGCTGTTGGCCGTCAGCGAAGTTTGTCCGGTGCCGCCGCGGCTGGCTGGTAAGGCATCCGAGGGGTTGTCGCCGATTTCCGACCAGGGGTGCCCCGGGTCAATGGGCGCCGACCTAATAATTCGTACCAAAGAAAAAACAACGCCAACAAGCAAAATGACGCTTAAAATGTTTTTAGTGCTTAGCAATTTCATTATTAAAAAATTTGGGAAAGCGCATTTCCCTTTATCTTTATTTTACTATTATTGCAGTTTTAATTCAAGAAATTTTTCTATTCACCGGGTAGGATTAGAGTAGGCGGTTTAACTGATGATTGGCGGCTTGAGGCCAGATAAGAAATTAAGTATAGAGCGCCGGCCAATAAATAAAGTTTATTCAGACCAAACAGCATAGAGCTATACTCCAAAAAGCCGCCCAGCACCGCGCCAGCCAGATTGATGCCATAATAGGCCGCCGGACTTACTACCCCTTTAAAATGATGAGAAAAAATAATAGCACCAAAAAAGATGGGTAGGGCCGTTAAGAGCGACGGTAAGATTGCTTTAAGCCAAAAATTTTGTCCCAGCCAGAGGCTGGTCGGCAACCAATAGTTTAGTAATAAGGTTGCGCCCAAAAGCAGGTAAACCGCGCCCAGGCGCTTGAGCTTGAGTTTGGCCGCCAGCAGGTTAGCCGCCAGGAGTAAGACCATAATGCCGCCAAACACAAAGGCATTAACCAGCCAAGTGGAGCCAAACAGCAAGGATAATGAGGTGACGCTTTTGGTTTCCAGGAGCATAAAAGCCGCGCCCAGGGCAAAAAAGTTTAAATCCTGCCGGCCTAATTTCTTGCGGGGCATAAAAAAGAAAATGCTGAAAAAGGAAAGAACTGTGAACAAGCCGATGGCTTTTAAGTAGTGGCTGGGAATGGTATGGTTTTTTAAATATAAATATGGCCAGTCATCGGTTTGGAAGTCGCCGACATCGGTTACTTGGCCGTATACTTGTAAAAAAGGATTTTTACTGATGGTTTGGTCAGCAATAATTTGATTGAGACCAGGGCCGGCCACCGCCATTAAATTGAAGAGAAAGGCTTTGGTGCTTAAATAGACCAGGGGCGGCGGTTGATTAAACACAAAAGCCACACTATTAATCAGTTTAATGCCGAGCCAGTGGCTGGGCGGCGGCGAGAACATAAAAACGGCGATGCCGTCGGGCTTGAGGTGATTTTTGACATCACGCATGGCTTCCAGCGTATAAATAAAATTATCCAGCCGGACTGTGGACATGGCCGACAGCAGGGTGTGCGAATCCAGCGTACCCAGCACTATCATGTCGTATTTGTTCTGGTCTTTTTTCAGCCAGGAACGGGCGTCATCAACCGCCAGCCGGACGCGCGGGTCGGCGTAAGGATGATTAGGATGCAGTTGACGGCCCAAATCGGCAATAACGGGGTCAATTTCTACTGCCTGAATCTCCTTGGCGTTATTAGCCAGAGCAATGGCCGCGTCATTGCCCATACCGGCGCCTAAAATCAAGACTTTGTCAGGGTTCTTTTTTAAAGCGTAGGGCAGACTGTATTTGTCTTTTATTATTTGGTCGGCGTCAAAATTAACCGCCTGTTGATGAAAAAAGCGGTTAACAAATAACTGAACCGAGCCGTCTTCCAGTTTATTGGTCTGCATGCCGTAGTAAGGCGACCAAGTTTCGTAGATGGAGGAAAAATAAACCGTGCCGGTAACGGCAACGGCGCAGAGCAGAGCGATAAGGGCAAATTTTTTTTCTTGGCGCAGAAGCCAGTAAGCAATCAAGCCGACTAAACCCAGCCAGGTGGCCGGACGGCTGATGGCACTGGAGGCAAAAGATAAGAGAGTAAAGATAATAATACCTAAAAGGCTGCCGGTTAAGTCCAAAGCGTAAGCTTTAATCGGACGCAGACCGTTCATCAGCGAACCGATTTTCCGGCCCAACAGGGTAAACAGCGCCGCGCAAATAATATAGGTGGCGCCCAGAGCGGTCAGAACGCCAATATGAAAAGGGAAAGCGCCGGTTTTATTGCCGCGAAAATAACTCCAAATCAGTTCGCCTTGTTCGGGTGAGACAATAACTTCAAACCAGCGCAGGCAGCGAAAAATAATCACCGCCGCCAGGAGCGCTAAAGGAAACCAGCGGAAAGTGTCGCGACTTTTATTAAGCGATAGCGCCCCCAAGCCTAAGCCAAAAAAGGAAGCCAGGAGCACTAAATTGGAAAAATAAGCCAGTGATAAAATATTGGCCGGCAGCCAGCGGATGAAAATCAATTCCAGGAATAAGGCCAAAAAACTGGCCGCAATCAGGTCGAGGGCTTGGGCGGTTGACGGTTTCATTTAGTGGAAATTTTAATTTCTTTACCCCTTATAATATCTGCTTCGGTCACCGGCACGGACTTTTTAATTTTGCCGATAGTTAATTGATAGGTTGTAGCCCTAACCGCAAAGTTAGTGCCGCCGGCTATTGGTTTGCCGGTGGAGTAGGGGACGACAAAGCTGAATTTACCATCCTTAGCCTTGGCGTTTAACTGCCAGACAAAAGTGCGGTTTTGGTTGGTGACGACTTTGGTGCTGAGAGTGACTGTCGCGTCCTTGGGCGCAGTGCCGCTGACAACGGCGCCTTTGACATATTCAAAAATTTTAACCATTTTTACTTCCCCGCTATTATTGGTAAAAAGATTGTTGGTGTAAGCGGAGGGCGTACTTGATTCATAAATCAAACGGAAATGATGCAGGGCGGTAATGGTGGAAGTGGCTTTGCTGTCAACTGGCGGCTGCCAGGCACGGCCGTCCAAGAGATGCAGGCGGGCAGCCATAGAGTTATCGTAGTTGTCGTTGGGCGAAAACATGCCGTCCTTTTCGGTATAATAGCCGGTGATACTATTTTCGGCCCATTCCGGTTTGGTGGCGAAAGCGGAAAAGGCGTAAGCGCCCTCAAAGTCGGTAATGACATAGCGCGCTTTCAAAATATCCAGCATCTGACAAGCTTTAGTCTCGTTAGTTTCAATAAAAAAGGTGGTTTCGCCCGGGTCAATTTTACCGTCGGTAATTTTACCGATACCCAGCTGAAAGGGGTTAGCAATAGGGTAGCGGTGCGCGTAGTAAAGCAGCATGTGGCCGATATCCCAGGAAGCCATAATACCATAAGCCGTGTCAGGATAAGGATAAGGATAGGGTTTGCCGGTAGCCGGATTAAAAGGCGGTTCATCGTAGAGCCCATAATAATCCAGGCCCGGGTCAGGCGTGTTGCTTTTGAGCCATTTGTAAGTATCGTACCAATCTTGCTTCACAATAATCGGTTCAAAATTGGCGGCCGTGAAAGCTTTGATAAAAATTTTCGGCAGGTTATCCGGGAAGCTTTCAATTAAATTCAGGGGAAAGGGGTAAAAGACAAAATAAAATAAGTTAAAAATTATCAGGAGCGAGCCTAGGAGCAAAAACACGGATTGCGGTCCTTGTTTGTTGTGGCGCCACAAGCTCAAGCCGCGCCTGGCTAGTTTCAGGCCTCTAATTATCAGCCAGCCGGCCAAAAGAGCGATTAAGACTGACAGATAATAATTGTAGCGGCGCAAACCGATGCCCGGCCAAATTGCTCCCGAAATAATCACTATAGTCGCATACCAAATAATCAAAAGCAGATGCTGGGGTTGTCGGTTTTTAATAAATTTTAGGATAAAGATAAGCCAGACAACTAGCGACAGGTAAAACAAGCAGGAGAAAGTGTCAAAGGCGCCGCCGATGGTCAGGGGCGCCATTTCGCCGACCAGTTCGCGGATTAAGGGGTAAGGCGTCATGCCGTTATTGACTGCGCGAAAAGTATCCAGCATGGCCTGGTAAAAATTAGGCCAGCCAAATTTAGCCGCCGCCCAAGCCGCTAAACCCAGGCCCAGCAAAGCCAAGGGCAAAGACCATCTTTTGACCCGTTTTTTTTCCAGCCAATAACCCAGGCCGCCCAAGAGCAGCCAAAGCGCCATACCCATGAGGATAGCCACGGGATAGCGAATATCATAAAGGCGAGAGTGAAAAATATCGGGATGCTGATAGAAAAAAGAAATAGCCACCAAAGGCAAGACAAAAATAATCAAGCCGGTCTTTAAGAGCCAGAGATGATTACGGCCGGCCAAGTATTCAATCAGGTAGTAACCAAAGATAAACAGAAAAATAATCAGCAAAAACAGCAAAGCGCCCTTAAAGACCAAAAAATAAAGCGCCAGACTGACGCCAGCGAGAATTGTCCAAAGCAGAAATTTTTTATGACGCGGCCCCCTGATGGCTAAAATTAAAAACAGCATGGCCAGCGAGGAATAGAGGGCTTCGGCCTGGTGATAGTCGGTAGCGCCAAGAAGCGACCGAAAGAGTAACGGTTCGGAAACAGCCGCTAAAGCCGCCGCTACCAAGCCGGTGTTTTTATCCCACAGCGCGCGGCCGATGAAGTAAACCGTCAAGACGGCTAAGGCGCCTAGCGCCGGCGGGTAAAATGGCGCAATGGTATTGATTAAGTCCAAAGTTGGGTGCCCGAAGCTCGCGAGCCAGATAATAAAAGCCAGGGGGTATTCATAAAACGGCCCCCACTGTGTATAGGCGCCATAGGGGAAATAGGTGAGGGGGTCATAAAACAGCCGGTGCGGGAAATGTTGCCCCAGCAGCATATTTTCAATGAGGCGCATATGATATACGCCGTCATCGGCCGCATATTTAATGGGGTCGGAAAAAATGCTGGGCCAGGAGAAATAGATGGTTAAAAATAAAAACAACGCTATAATCAGCAACAAGCCGACAGCGTGAACAAGGGTTTTCAGAGCCGGTGCTCTAAAGCGGCCGGACAGCCAATGGCGTATAGTCATTCAAGCTCGGTTAGCGATTTAAATTACCTCGTTATTATAGCAAGGAGACTGGAAAAAAATAAAGACTTTGTCAATAGCGGTTTGGCCGGCTGTTTGGCAGTTTAATTTATGCTATAATTAAAATAAAGTTGTTGATAACCCTATTTTTGTATTTTTAGCCAAATATTTTAATTTAATTATGGAAGCAGGCCACAAAATAAGAATTTCGATTTTAGATCTGGCGGCGGTTGTAGCCGTGGCTTTGGCAATTTTTAGCTTTAGCCGGGCCGGTACTTTAACTTGCACCATTCGGGCTACCTCTTGCAGCGGCGGCGAAACGACTGTTTTTAAAATGTTTGGCCTGACTGATTCGCACGCCGAACTGGCTACCTCCACTAATTATTTGCAGTTAGTGTGTTGCAGCGGTGTTACCGGTCTGGGCACTAATTGCACCGGCGTGGCTACCACCGCTATCAGACTATCTGGCGCCACCAATGCTCATATTCAGCAGAATTCTTATTCTACTTATACTAGTTTGGCTTGTTTGTCAGCGCCGGGCGGCGGCAGCGTAGCAGTTGGTTATCAGACCGCTAATTGTACCGGCTATGACACGACTTTAGCCTCTATGTCGTCTGCCACCAATGCTCATGTTGGTGATACCACGGCCTATAACACTAAAATTTGCGCCAGCGCCGACGCCGGGTCGGTTATTTCCGTCAGTGTTACTGACGGTATTGTGACTTACGGCCAAGTTGCTTTCGGCGCTTCTTCTTCCACTATAACTAACAGCGACACCCAATCGGCCACCAATGACGGTACGGTAACGGAAAATTTTAACATCAAGGGTCAGAATACCGCCTGTCCTTGGACCTTGGTGGCCACCAGCACCGGCAACGAACTATATAAGCATGAATTTTCTACCAATAGCGGCGGTTTGTGGACGCCTTTATCCACCAATTATCAAGTTTTGTCTACTTCCGTTTCTTCCACCGCCACAACCACTTTTGATTTACAAGTCAATATACCCACCGCTACCGCTTGCAACACGCCGCAGTCGGTGGATGTGGTGGTCCAGGCTGTTCAGACCCCGTAAATTCATTGTTGGTTTTTTTATTTTGTGTTATAATAATAAGTGTAGTACCTGTGGATAAGTCTGAAGCACAAAATATAGCCAATAATATTTGCCGCTGGCCTGGTATTTTGTTATAATACATACATAAAATCATATAACTTATGAAACAAACCTCTAAGCAAAAATTTCCCTTATCCAGCGTTTGCCTGTTGGTCGTGACCGGCATTTTGGCGGCCTCTTTGGTTTACGGAGCCTCTTCCACTTCTTCGGTGACGGCTACCGTGACTGCGCAAAACATCTCCATCGGCGTAGGCGATGGCAGTATCGCTTACGGCACCGTGGCCTTAAGCTCGTCGGCTTCTACCACGGTTAACGGCGGCTTAAACGGCGGTTTGGGCGACACCCAGTCGGCTACTAATACCGGCAATATTACGGAAAATTTTAACATCAAAGGTCAAAACACCACCAACTGGACTTTGG
>JAKAFD010000046.1 GCA_021818075.1 bacterium | reverse complement strand
GAACAAAACCGCGAACTGCGGGAAATCATCGCCGGTCTAAGGCAGGAAATGCAGGAAACTAACCGACATCAATTTACCCAAACCACCAATTTGGTGCAGGCCATCAGCCGCGAGGCCAAAGAGTCCCTGACCGCCGTCACGGAAAAACTGACCAAACTGGACGAAACCAACAAACAAGTGGTTAATTTTTCGGCGCAGCTGCAAAACCTGCAGGACATTTTGAAAAACCCCAAACAGCGCGGCGTCTTGGGCGAATATTTTTTGGAAGAAATCTTGAAAAATGTTTTGCCGCCCGGCACCTATCAAATGCAATACAAATTTAAAGACGGCGTCATCGTGGACGCGGTGGTGTTTGTTAAAGATAAAATCATTCCCATTGATTCCAAATTCAGCTTGGAAAATTACGAAAAGATTTTAAACGCCGCCGATAGCGAGGCGCGCGAAAAACTGGAAAAACAATTTAAGCAGGATTTGAAAAATCGCATTGATGAAAGCGCTAAATACATCAAGCCGTCCGAAAACACGCTGGATTTTGCCTTTATGTTTATTCCCTCGGAAGCGATTTATTACGACCTCTTGGTCAACAAAGTCGGCGCCGTGCAAATTAACACCCGCGACTTGATTGAATACGCCTTTATTGAAAAGCGGGTTATTATTGTTTCGCCCACTTCCTTCTTGGCTTATTTGCAAACAGTCTTGCAGGGCCTCAAAGCCATGCAAATTGAAGAAGGCGCCAAAGAAATTCTGGCCAATGTGGAAAAACTCGGCCGCCATTTGAACGCTTATGATGAATTTATGAAAAAAGTCGGCGCCAGTTTAGCGACCACCGTCAACCACTACAACAGCGCTAGTAAAGAGTTTAAAAAAGTTGATAAAGATGTGGCTAAAATCGCCGGCAAGGAGGCGGAAGTGGAAACGATTCTAATTGATAAACCAAACTTGGAATAAAATTATGCCTCAAGGCATCATAAAAACAATTTACTGGTTTGATTTGTTCAATTATCCCCTCACTCCCCGCGAATTATGGCGCTACTCGCCCGTCAAACAATCTTTTAAAGAAGTTCTAGCCCAGTTACCGACAAACGGCTTGGCCAGTCAGGACGGTTTTTATTGTTTGCCCGCGCGCCAAGAAATAATTATCAGCCGTCACGAGCGCTATAATATCGCCGACCAAAAATTCAAGCGCGCGCTGAAAGCCGCTTGGTGGTTTGGCCGTCTGCCCTGGATTAAATTAGTGGCGCTGGCCAACCAAATCGGCGCTCACAATATGCGCGCTGCCGGCGATTTAGATTTTTTTATTGTCACTAGTCCCCGGCGCCTATGGCTCGCGCGTTTTTTCTTAAATAGCGTTTTGACCGTGCTTAATTTGCGCCCCACGAGCCGTAAATCCAATAACACATTATGCTTGAGTTTCTGGGTAGCGAGCGATAATTTGGACTTAAGCAATTATCGCTTAGCTCGTGACCCATATTTTCGCTACTGGCTGGCCGGCTTAACGCCCCTCTTAAACCGCGACGCGACTTATGAAAAACTAATTGCCGCCAACGGCTGGCTAACGCAAGAACTGCCTAACTGGCAGCCGCTCACCACCTTGCCGCGCCGCAATTTAAAAGCCACAACCAAACGCGCGCCGCATAACATTTTTAACTTTTTGGAAAACTGGGCTAAAAAATTTCAGCTGGCTATTTTGCCACGCGCTTTAAAGGCAGCCGCCAACCAAGACACGCGCGTGGTTATCAATGATAATGTTTTCAAAGCTCACTTAACTGACCGCCGGCAGGAGTTTTTAGACAAATTCCAAAGCAACCTTGAAAAATTAACATAAAAAAATCCCGAACTTTTTAAGTTCGGGAAATTGATAATTTTTTTAAACTTTTACGAATGCCTTGTCGCCCTCAATTAAAGCGTCCCTAATTTTGATTAACAATGTGCCATCAGTATCAACGGTGAATATTTGTCCTTCTTGTAAACGGTCCATCGGTTCGCCTTTAAAATATGACTCTGCCAATAATTTCTTGGATCCAATATTTAGCAATAATCCACGACTAGTATCATAATGCAAAATTTTTACTAGCTCATATTCACCAGCTGGCAGGGGTCTTTCGTCGGCGATTGCTCCTTTATCAATCAGCGACGCAATTAATCTTTTTTCTCCATCTTTAAGGCCCTGTTCATGCCCCTTGTCCTTTCCTAGACCATAATAAATCAAGGACAGGCCGGTTGTTAAAAGCACAACAGCAACTAATAATATTAGCCCCTGTAACAGTCTTATTTCTAATGACTGGCCCACGGTAAAAAAGATAATAGACACATAAAGAAGAGCCACGACCCCCATCACCACCAGAGTCACGCTATAATGATATAGATTATCTTTCATCACAAAACTCCTTATAGTTAAACAAATTTTAAAATAACAATTAATTTTATTGTACTATACTTATATCATACTTTATCAATTTTGTCAATATATGCCTAAATACCTTGATTCTTTGCTAATTCCCAAATAAATTCCCCTTGTCATTCCAGCCAGTGAGCTGGAATCCAGGGTTTAACGCTCCGAATAAAAACTGCTAAACTTCATGTGAACATTAAATTACTCCCGGATCCCAGGTCGTGGCCTGGGATGACGCAATAAACATAATTTCTAAATCCTAAATCTTAAATCATAAATCGATATTTTGTGTTGAACAAACTAAAAAAATTCTCTGACGCTTTAACCCTGATTGCCGTCTTTTTACTTCCCCTTCAAACCCGCTATATCTGGGAAGCCGGCCAGCTGAATCAAGGGCCCTACGAATATACCACCATTGCGCTCTACGCCACCGACTTGTTAATTATCGCCGCCATCGGCTTGGCGGCGCTGGCCAGCTTGTTTGATAGGCAGCGCACCGACAAATTTCACTATAAAATTTACTGGCTGCTGATTTTAGGTTTGCTGTTTTTTACCTGCGGTTCCATTTTTGTTGCCAGCGACCGCCTGCTGACGCTCTTTGTCTGGGCGCGGCTGGCCATCGGTGCGGGCTTGGCCTGGCTGGTGATTATCAGCCGCTTGGATTATAAAAAAATCCTGGCCGTGCTGTTGGCTGCCGTTTGTTTGCAGGGCGCGCTGGCCGTCTGGCAATTTAACCGGCAAGCCACCTGGGGCAATAAATGGTTGGGGCTGGCCTCTCATCAGCCTAGCGAACTGGGCGTATCGGTGGTGGAAATAACCCCGCCTAATAGTTTGCCGGAACGCTGGCTGCGCGCCTATGGTTCGCTGGACCACCCCAATATGCTGGGCGGCTTAACCGGCTTGGGTTTAATTATTGCCGTTTATCTATTTATCAATCTTAATAAAACTAAAAATTTACGAACTAAAGAAGTCGCTTTATCTTTGGCTTTGATTTTAACGACCGCTGGACTGTTTTTCAGTTTTTCCCGCGCCGCCATTTTAGGCGCGAGTCTGGCTTTATTACTACTAACAATTTTCCAGCTAAAAAATTGGCAGCGCCTGCTCTTGACCGGTTTGATTATCGGACTGACAATTTTTATTTTATCAGTGCCGTACGGCCGGCTCTATAACACCCGTCTAGCCGTCTTGGACGGCGCGACGGTGGGCGCCAGACTGGAAACCAAATCTTTGGCCGAACGCGCCACTTATCTTAAGGATGCGTTGGCTTTGATAAAAAAACATCCCCTATGGGGCGTGGGCGCCGGTAATTACGGCTTGGCCGTGGCCCAAGAAATCGTCCCCGAACAATTAAGTTATTATTATCAACCGGTTCACAATGTCTTCTTACTAATCCTGGCCGAAGTCGGCGCGCTGGGTTTAATTTTTTGGCTGGCCTTGTTGCTTAAATTATTAATAGACGCTTTTAACCATCGTCCGACCATCGCCCTTAATTTATCCTTGCTGGCGCCACCGATAACCATAATGTTTTTTGACCACTGGCTGTGGAGCTTGCATTTCGGCGTCTTATTTTTCTGGTTGCTGGTCGGTTTAATAATAAAAAACACACAAACACCAACTGAAACTATCGCCGTTAATAATTAACTATTTTAGTACTTTCTAACCATGGGGGAGGTAATGAAAAAAATTATTTTTATAATTACCGTAGGGACAACTTTCGGCCTTGTCATAGGCGGTTCAATGGCTTTGGGTCTGAAAAGGGCCTATCAAAGAAAAAAGACGGGCAAACCGCCAAAAGCAATCAGTTGTTAAAAATCTTTCTAATTTTAAAGGAGCTAAACCAGCTCCTTTTTTATTAAATAAATGGTATCAGCCCTGTAGTTGCTCATTCGTTCGGAAAAACAAATAAATTTGTTTTTCTCTCACTCACCTCGCAAATAAAAAACTGCGTTATTATTAAAAAACGCAGTTATAAAATTATTATGGTCTAAACATTTGGCTAATGCCACTGGGTGGCATAAACATCTGCCCTTTGTCTTTATATGGCGGCACATAAGTAACCGGCGACTTATAATTGTTTGAACTAGAAGCTGACGGTTTATGGGCATCTTGAGAGGGAGTTGTAATAGAGAGTTTCGTTTCCGGATCTGTTTTCATTTTTGTTTTTTCTGCTTCCAGTTTATCCTCTGCAACTTTCTTTGCAACCGCTCTTTCAATTAAAAGTATTTCTCTATTCGCTTGTTCCCTAAGTCGTTGTTTCTCTTCTGCTTTTTTTCTATTATCTTCCGCAACTAAAACTTGAAAGCAGCTCTCACAATTTTGCTCGTGTTTTCCCGCCATCACTTTGTCAGAAAACTCTTTGCCGCATAAAACTTTATAGTACGCATGTTTGAGATACCGTCTACTTGGCGTTTCCACGATACCTAGGCCGCCGGATAAAAACATTAAAATAAATAATGATAGCGCTAACGGAACAAACTGTTCTGTGTAGGTTAGCTGTCGCAACGCTTGAACAAAATCAAAGTTAGTATTATAAGCGCTATGATTAATATACTTCGCACCAACGACAATCAGGGTAAATATTACTACAGATATTACAGAAACGATTACTCTTTTAAAAATATTCCATAGTATTGCCCATACTTTAAACGGGACTGTGCTTTCCCAAAAACATTCCTGCATAATAGCCTCCAACTTTATATGTGGTTAATTAATTTTCAAAGATCTATTATGGCCACAATAAAATATTTTTATCAAAAAGTCAAGGTTTGATACTTGATATATTATTTACCGCAGACTGCGTGGTATTTTGACTTTTAGCGTTATTACCGCTAAAATTATCATATAATTTAAATCTTATGGCTGATGATAATGGCGTTTTAATGGACAAAATCGTTTCCCTGGCCAAGCGGCGGGGTTTTATTTTTCCCGGTTCGGAAATTTACGGCGGCCTGGCTAATGCCTGGGACTACGGCCCCTTGGGGGTGGAAATGAAAAACAATATCAAACGCCGCTGGTGGCAAATTTTTGTGCACGAGCGGGCCGATATGTTCGGTTTGGACGCCGCCTTATTAATGAATACCAAAGTCTACGAAGCCAGCGGCCACCTCAAGGAATTTTCCGACCCGTTGGTGGAATGCAAGGCCTGCCACGAACGCTTCCGCGCCGAAGAAATTAACCTAAAAAAACCCTGCCCCGCTTGCGGCAAGGGCGAATTAACTTCGCCAAAGCAATTTAACTTAATGCTTAAAACTTTTTTAGGTCCGGTGGAATCGGCGGACAACACGGTTTACTTTCGACCGGAAACAGCTCAAGGCATTTTTGTTAATTTTAAAAATGTGGTGGACACCATGCGGCCCAAACTGCCCTTTGGCATCGCCCAAATCGGCAAGGCTTTTCGCAACGAAATCACGCCCGGCAATTTTATTTTCCGCATGCGCGAGTTTGAACAGATGGAAATTGAATATTTCGTCCGCGCCGCCGACTGGCAAAAATATTTTGAGGAGTGGCGCCTGAATATGCTCGCTTGGATTGCCGATTTGGGCATTAAACCGGCAGAAATCTTTGAACTGGAAGTGCCAAAAAATGAGTTGGCGCATTATTCCCGGCGCACCATTGATTTTGAATATAAATTCCCCTTCGGCCAAAAAGAATTATACGGCCTGGCTTACCGCACTGATTTTGACCTT
>JAKAFD010000045.1 GCA_021818075.1 bacterium | reverse complement strand
TGGCCGCAACCGGCGTCCAAGACGCTTTTTTTCACCAGCGAACAGTCAACGCCATCGGCCAGCTTGGCCACTTCCGGCCACAGGCCCTTGCGCCTGGTAATATCAAAATCGCCGGCAATCGTGCGATAATTGTCGCGTACCAGCTTTAATAAATCATTTTGCGTTTTTTTGTCCATGTTAGAATGTAAAAGCTAAGAGGGAAAATGTAAAAGTTATTGTATCCGCCATGGGCGGATGAATTATTTCTTAAAATAAATCCGTGAGCGAAGCGAACTCCATAGTTTTTCCTTTTTACCTTTTATTTTTTACCTTTATGGCTAGCCAGAGTTAATTTAATCTGGTCGTAGCTAATATCGCCGTCTAATTTTTCTTTAAGCGCTTTGAGTCCGCCTTCATGGTCGGCCGACGCTTTGATAATTTTTTTCTCTATCGCCTCGGGCACTAATTTTTTAATATCAACCGACACTTTTTTCTCTAAGAGCCAGCATAAATGATTGACAATGGTTTGGGGCGTTAAATTTCTTTTGACGGCAATTTCAGCTACGCTTAAGCCTTGCTGCCAAAAATCTTGGGTAATAAACTGGGTCAGCTTGGTGGCAAAGGGCGCTTCTACCACGATTATATCATCTTCGGTTAGTTTTTTAGCTTCATAGGCCTTGTCGTAATAATTTAAATAGGTTTTGGCCGGTTTGAGGCCGGTTTTGGTTTTGGGAGCCAGGCCGCGACCGTTGAGGCATAAATCGCATTTGCCGCAGGGCACGGCATCTTCGCCGAAATATTTAAGAATAAATTGCTGGCGGCAACCTTGATGATAGATATAATCTTCCATTTTGTCCAGTTTGGCATAAGCGGCCTGCAACTTGTCGTTTAAAGCGGTAAAATTTAAATTTACTTCCTCGTTCGGTACCCGCTGTTTAATAAAAATTTCCGTGCCTTTGAAGGGCGGGGTATAGTCCAAAAGCCCGGCCTCGGTTAATTTTTTAATCAGTCTTTGCAATGAAGATTTTTTGGCGCCGAGCATATTGGCCAAATCCTCCAAATTAATTTCCCAGCCGGCCTCCAGTTTGTCGCCGTAAGTTTTAATTAAATTGTCCCAGAGCGCCGTTTGTTTTTTGGCGTCAAAAGTTTTTAGGGCCTGGTCGGGCGCAGTATTAAGGCTCAAGCGGGCGTTGCCTAGGCGTTCGCGCGAACGGCTGACATAACCGGCCGATTCTAAAATTTTAATAGCCGTGCCTACGGCCATGTCCGGCACATCGGAGCTTAAGTCGTTTTTGATGTCGGCGTAGGTGATTAAAATACTGCCGGCTTCGGTGGCCACGGGCAGGTTTTTCAAGATTTCATAGATTTCCAAAATGAGCTGGGGGTCGGGATTATCGCCCTTGATAAAAAATTCTCTTAAGTAGCGGTCACGCGGATGGTATAAAATCAGGCAAAGACTGATCGCTCCATCGCGTCCGGCGCGTCCGGCTTCCTGATAATAGGCTTCAATGGTGCCGGGCATTTGGTCGTGGATGACAAAGCGGATATTTTTTTTGTCCACGCCCATGCCGAAGGCGTTAGTGGCCACAATAATTGGTACGCGTCCGGACATAAAATCATTTTGCACCTGTTCGCGGGCTGCCGCGTCCATACCGGCATGATAGCCGACCGCGTCCAAGCCGTTGTCAATTAAAAGTTGTAAAATAGTCTCAGACTTAGCGCGCGTGCCGGTGTAAATAATACCTATTGGTTCGGGCAAGCTTTGTACGGTGTCTAAGATGACTTGGGCTTTATGGCTTTCCGAGACTGGGACAACGCCGAATTGCAAATTATCGCGGCCAAAACCGGTAATGATAACTTTGGGTTCAACCAAGTTCAATTGTTTAATAATATCCTGGCGGACTTCCGGCGTGGCCGTGGCCGTTAAAGCAATAACGGTCGGGTGCTTTAGCAATTCGGCCACTTGGCCCAGCTTGGAATAGCTGGGGCGAAAGTCGTGGCCCCACTGGCTGATGCAGTGCGCTTCATCCACTGCCAGCAAACTGACTTTAATGGCGCTTAAACTATTAATAAAGGCCTGGCTGTAAAAACGTTCCGGCGCGATATAGACCAGTTTGTATTTATTATTTTTTAATTTATCCAAACGGGCGGCAGTTTCTTTTTCTGATAATGAACTATTAATAAAAGTGGCTTCTATGCCGATGGCGTTGAGTTGGTCCACTTGGTCTTTCATTAGGGCAATCAGAGGCGAGATAACCACGGTGACGCCGGGCAGCACCAGGGCCGGCAGTTGATAGCACAGCGACTTGCCGCCCCCGGTTGGCATAATCACTAAAGCCGATTGGCCGGCCAAAACACTGCTTAGCGCTTCTTCCTGGCCGCGCCGAAACGAAGAAAACCCATAGTGGATTTTCATTAGCTTGGTCATTTCGTCTTTTTTGTAGGAAAAATTATTCATGTTTTATAAATTCCAAATAACAAATCACAAGCTCCAAATAAATTTCAAATCACAAATCACAAAATTATTTATATTTTCCTAGAATACTCGCAAAAATTTTTACAAATTCGTGCGTTTCTGATAGCAATGGTTTTATTCTTTCAATAAAACTAGGGTTAGCTTCCATGATTAAATTCAGCCAATAAATAGTTTCTTTAGTTTCTTTGAGGGATATTCTGATTTTAAATTTAAAATCTTTGGTAGTGGCAGTTTCATTGGCCTCGCAGTAGTTGGCGCCAATTGAAGTACCTGAGCGCACTATTTGGTCTATAAGTTTGAAATTAATAATGTTCTTAGGTAAGGCCTGGCACATCCTGATAATCCTTTTACTATATTCCAACAATCTGTCTTCCAAAGGATATTGATAATTCATACTTTGGTATTTGAAATTTGGGATTTATTTGAGATTTGGAATTTGTGATTTGCGATTTCTGGCCTGGTAAAAGGCCAGCGTGTTTTTGAGAGCAAAGGCGATGGTCATGGGGCCGATGCCGCCGGGCACGGGCGTCAGCCAAGATGCTTTATCGGCCACGCTCTCGGCGTCAACATCGCCGCAAGTTTTACCGGTGGCATCTTTGCTGATGCCGATATCAATTAAGACGGCGCCGTCTTTAATATCTTCAGCTTTGATTAAATCAGCTTGGCCGACGGCCGTAATCAATAAATCAGCTTCGGCGGTTTTTTTGCCGACCTCGCTCGGTTCAATTGAGACAACTTTCGCGCCGAGATGCTCTAATAATTTATCAAGACTGTCAATAAAAATTCCGGGCTTAGCCACAATGGCAACATTTTTATTATTTAAATCAAACTTAGCTTCCGCTAAGCAAGCCAGCACCGATTGAAAAACAGGGGAGACAACTTCTCCCGCAGTCAGTTTGGCGATGCTGGCGGCAGCAAAGCCGTCCACATCTTTGTCGGGCGCGATAGCGTTGACGATTTTGTCCGTGTCCAAGTTTTCCGGCAGGGGCAGCTGGACCAAAATGCCGTCAATGGTGTCGTCGGCGTTCAAAAAATTTATGGTGTCCAAAAGCTCGCGCTCGCTCGCGGTTTCGTCAAATTTGTAGAGATTAGTATCAATGCCCACACTCTTAGCCGCTTTGTCTTTTAAGTCAACATACAGCGTGGAGTCGGGGCGCGCGCCGACTAAAATAATGGCCAGGCCGGGGTGGCGGCAGTCGGCTTTAACGCAAGAGGCAAAGACCTCCTTGGCAATATCGTCTTTGATTTTCTCGGCCAGCAACCGGCCGTTGATTAGATTCATATTCTTATCAAACATCAAACAACAAATAACAAACAACATTTTATTAAAAGCGAAAGTCCATTAAATTGTTATTTTTTGCTGTTTGTTGCTTGCTGTTTGCTATTTGTCTAAAAGCTTATCATAAACCCCAAAAACAGGCAATTTTGCTTAATTTTAGGCGTAAAATTGATAAACCATTGACATTTTTAATAATTTATAGTATGTTAAAACATTAAAAATTGTTCTTATAAATTATTTATAAAGGGGAAAGAAATGAAATATGCAAAACAATCAACATCAGAACTTGAGAGGCTAAGAAGCGAATTATTAAGCGCTTATGAAGGGGCAAATATGTATGTAGGCATATCTATATTTTTAGGTGATGCTCTCCCTGATTGGGAGAAAAAACTGGGAAGAGAAAAAGCTGGGATTAAAAAGCGGATTTCAGCAGTAGAAAAAGAATTGAGTAATAGGGGTGTTAGCATTGATAACAACAAGCCGAGTTGAGTAATCAACCCGGCTTTTTTTATTTCGTCATTCCTGCGAAAGCAGGAATCTTTATATTGTGAAGTGTCACCGAGATCCCTGCTTTCGCAGGGATGACGAGGAAAGTGGGCAGGGTGAAGGCGTGTTATGTGTTGCGTGAGAGAATCGCGTCAATTCGCTGGGCTAATTTTTTGATATCGGTTGGTTTAAAGCCGCGGGTGGTTATGGCGTAGGTGCCGAGGCGGATGCCGGAGGGGTTAAAGGGGCCGCGCGGGTCATTGGGGATAGTGGAGCGGGAGACCAAAATGCCTTGGGCGGCGAGTTTGGCTTCGGCTTCCTTACCGGTTAAATTTTTGTTGGTCAAATCAACGACCATTAAGTGGTTGTCGGTGCCGTTGGAAATTATTTTATAATTCAATTTGCTTAATTCAGTAGCTAAAGTTTTGGCATTAACAATAACTTGTTTGGCGTAAGTTTTAAATTTGGCAGTAGAGGCCTCTTTTAGAGCCACGGCAATGGCGGCGATAGCATTGTCGTGCGGTCCGCCTTGAAAACCCGGGAAAACGGCGCGGTCAATAATTTCGGCTAAGTATTTTTTGCATAAAATCACGGCACCTCGCGGGCCCCAAAAACTTTTGTGAGTGGTAAACATCACTACATCGGCATATTTAACAGGGCTCTTAAGTTGCCCAGTCGCTACCAAGCCGGCGGTGTGGGAAATATCAGCCAAGAGGTAGGCCTTGACCGAATCAGCGATTTTTCTAAAACCGGCCCAGTCAATATCGCGCGAGTAAGCCGAAAATCCGGCCACAATTAATTTGGGTTTTTCTTTCTTGGCCAAAGCGGCCAATTTTTTCATATTGAGCCGGCCATCAGTATCCAGTTCATAGCCGATTTGCCGGTAAAGCTGTCCGGAAAAATTAACTTTGTGGCCGTGCGACAAGTGTCCGCCGTGCGCCAGTTTGGCGCCCATCAGTTTGTCACCAGGTTTAAGAAGCGCCGAGTAAATCGCCAGGTTGGCCGGACCGCCACTAAGCGCCTGGACATTAGCGTGTTCGGCCTTAAATAATTTACAAGCGCGCTCGCGGGCCAAGATTTCAATTTTATCAACCAGTTCGTTTCCGGGATAATAGCGCTTGCCCGGGTAGCCTTCCGAATATTTATTGTTGAGTGGCGAACCGAGCGCTTCCAAGACGGCGGGCGAGGCGTAATTTTCCGAAGCGATTAAAGTGATGAATTTTTGCTGGCGCTTCGCTTCCGCGTCCACCAGCTTGAACATTTGCGGGTCGGCTTTTTTTAAATTTTGATAAGGCATATTATTGGCAATTTTTAGTTAGTTCTGTTTTAGCATCTTTATATCCAAGTTTATCAGCTTCTTTGAGGTCTTGGCAACCGCTGCCAATTTGGCCTAACTTAGTCTTAGCCAAACCGCGGAAAAAATAAGCCTCGTTTAAACCGTAAATATCAATAGCTTGGTCATAGGTGGCGATGGATTCCTGAAACATATTCAACTCATATTGCGTGCGGGCCAGGCTGCCTAGAAAAACATAATAATATTCATGTTGCGCCGGCGTTAAAGTTACGGCCAATTGGTAGTCAATCAGCGCGGCCTTATATTCTTTCAGACGAAACCAGATATTGCCGCGGTTGTAGTAAAATAGGGGTTCATTGGGATTTAGTTTGATGGCTTGGTTGTAATAATTCAGAGCTTGTAAATTGTCGCCGCCGTTTTTGACAATGGCCGAACCGATATTGTTGTAGGTAAAAGCGTCTTTGGGGTCAACCTCCAAGGCCTTGCCATAATAAGTCATAGCTTGGGCTAAATTGCCGTCGCGGCTTTCGGCATTGGCCATACTGTTGTACACACTAGACTGTTCGGGATTTTGTTGCAGCACGTCACGCCACAAGGAATAATTATCGTACCAGGCCCAAGTTCTGATTTTGGCCAGACCGGCCATTAAGGTAATAAATACCAGCAGGCCAAGCAGCAACCAAGTTTTTAAGTTTTTAAATTTAGCCGCCAGCCAAGCCAAGAGTAAGCCGCAGAACCAAAAATAACTTATATTGGCCAGA
>JAKAFD010000044.1 GCA_021818075.1 bacterium | reverse complement strand
ATAAGAGCAATCAATCATAACGAACGATTGCTCTTTTTTTATTTTTAAATAAAACTTAAAATAATTTGCGAGCCTATACAAATTTTACCGTCCCGTCCGTCCTGCGCCACTAATAAATCAGTACCGTCCCGTGCCTGCGAGCCTTAAAATTCAGCCTTAAATTTAAGCGAGGCTTTGGGCTAGAGCCGAGCCTCTGTT
Source organism: bacterium (assembly GCA_021818075.1). Lineage (GTDB taxonomy): Bacteria > Patescibacteriota > Patescibacteriia > Patescibacteriales > Patescibacteriaceae > JAKAEX01. The sequence goes on along the minus strand of JAKAFD010000044.1, from coordinate 6,087 downwards.
TGACGCTTCGGCCGCTGCCGAAGCGGAGTTAGGCGAGGCGCCCAAAACGAGCGTGAAATTTGGCTGAATTTTTCTGCTCGCAAACTTTTGGCTCCACCTTTTGGTTACAAAAGGTGGAAAAGAAATAGACAGTTTATTTAAATAACTTAAATCTAAAATTTCTTTTTCTCTACTTTTTTTAGAAAAAAGTAGCAAAAAATCGCGCCTGGAAGAAAATTAGCTATATTTTTTCGCTCTCGCTAACATAATTTTTAACTCGCTACGCTCGGACAGAAAAATTATGTAACGCTTCGCTCAAAAATATGACGCCAATTTTCTTAGTGGCACAAGTTTTATTTCAAATAGGCTCGCAGATTATTTTAATGTTGCTCTTTTTTTATTAGCGACGTAGAGCGAGAGAAATAAAAATGCAAAGTATTTTCATTTCCGAGCTGAGGAGCTAATATAAGTTTAGTCCCCCACACTCTGAGCATGGTCAGGCGCGAGCGTAGCGAGGTTATTACCCCGCACCCTTGGCACAGGGGCCTATATTTTCATCTGATAATATAACTATGCTGGAACTTAAACTGGAAAACGATTTGGCCAGTCAGGGCTATCGGCTCATTGCCGGCGTAGACGAAGTCGGCCGCGGACCGCTGGCCGGACCGGTGGTGGCCGCCTGCGTGGTTTGGGATTTTAGCGCGCCTTTTGAACATGGCGAACTGGCCTTGGTGCGCGACTCTAAGTTGCTATCGGCCAAACAGCGGCAAAAACTTTTCGGCCTGATTAAAGAGCGAGCCGCGGCCGTGGCCATCGCCGCCGTCAATAATCGCCAGATTGATAAAATAAATATCTTACAAGCCAGCTTGCTGGCTATGCGCACTAGCGTGGATAAATTAAGCGTCCAGCCGAATTTTGTCTTGGTGGACGGTAAGTTTGCCATTCCCAAATTAAGCCTGGCGCAAAGTGCCATCGTGGATGGCGACGCGCTAATTTTTTCCATCGCCGCCGCTTCCATTATCGCCAAAGTCAGCCGCGACTATCTAATGAACCAATACGACAAAACCTATCCGGGTTACGGTTTTGCCGCCCACAAAGGTTACGGCACCAAATTGCATTTGGAGCGTCTGAAGGCTTTAGGCCCAAGCCCAATTCATAGATTATCTTTTCAACCGCTGAAGAACTGGCGGGAAGGATAAGTTTGAATTTTAAATTTTGAATTTTGAATGAAGTTAAAAGTTTTAATTTCTAAATATCTTCATAAAATAACTTTCAAACTTAAAACTTAAAAATTGAATCTAAATTCAGACTTCAAACTTCAAAATTTTTGCTAATTCTCTCAAAAAACGGTAAACTTATTAATATTATGTGGTTTCAACTCCTCATCGTTATCGTCGGTTTGTGTTTGTTTGAAATTATTTCCAGCGTAGATAACGCTGTGGTTAACGCGCATGTTCTTAAAACCATGCCGGTTAAGTACCGCCGGATTTTTTTGGTTTGGGGCATTATTTTCGCCGTCTTCGTGGTGCGCGGCCTCCTGCCCTTCATTATCGTCTGGGTGGCTAACCCTGCCCTCTCTATTGTCCAGGTATTTAGCGTGGCCTTTTCCAGCGACCCGGCCATTACCGGCTATGTGGAAAAATCTAAACCCTTCCTGCTTTTGGGCGGCGGCATGTACTTATTTTTTGTCTTTCTGGGCTGGCTCTTTTTGGAAGAAAAAAAGTACGCTTTTTTGGTGGAGGGCTTTATCCACCGCCGCGGTTTTTGGTTTTACGCCATTGCTTCCATTTTTTTAACCGCTATTATTTATTTGTCCTTAAAGGAAAGCCCGATGCTGGCTTTAGCCGCTTCCATCGGCGCCTCGGCTTTCTTTTTGACTGACGGCTTTAAGAAAAATGCCGAGGAAAAAGAAAAATATTTGCTGTCGGCCAAAATGAGCGCTTGGAGCAAAATTTTATATTTGGAAATTCTGGATGCCTCCTTTTCCATTGACGGCGTCATCGGCGCCTTTGCCTTCACCATCAGCGTGCCCTTAATTATCTTGGGCAACGGTCTGGGCGCCTTCGTGGTGCGCGAATTCACGGTGCGCGGCCTGGACCTGATTGCCAAATTCGCTTATTTAAAAAACGGCGCCATGTATTCCATCGGCGCACTGGGCGGTATTATGGTCAGCGAAAGTTTCGGCTGGCATTATCCTTTCTGGCTGGCGCCGCTCGTGACCTTGACGCTACTTGGTTTATTCTTGTTTCTCTCCGTCAGGGAAAACCAAAAAGCTTAAGCTAAAAATACCCCCCCGATGTCCATCGGGGGGGTATTGTTATTGGGCTTGCCGCTTAACGCGGGTGCGTTCAATTTCCGTTAAATATTTTTTGCGCAAACGCACGCTCTTAGGCGTCACTTCCAAATATTCATCGTCGCTCATAATGCTCAAACCGCTTTCCAAGGTCAGTTCCACCGGCGGCGTTAAAGTAATGGCTTCATCCGAACCGGAAGAACGAATATTGGACTGGGCCTTGCCTTTAATCGGATTAACTGCCAGGTCGCGGCCCTTGGCCACATCGCCGATGACCATACCTTCATAGACTTCAGTATTGGGCGCAATATATAAAACGCCTCGGTCCTGCAAATTCCAGAGCGAGAAAGCCAAAGCTTTGCCGGTAGCCATGGAGACCATGGAACCCAAATCATTTTTGGCAATGGCGCCGGCATAAGGCCGAAAGCCCAAAAAGTTAGCGCACAAGATACCGGCGCCGCGCGTGTCCACCACGAATTCTTTACGGTAGCCCAAGAGACCGCGCGTCGGAATTTCCAGCACCAAGCGGGCCTGGCCGTTGTGATTTTTAAGATTAATCAGGCGGCCGGCGCGTTTGGCTAGTTTTTGAATCACCGTGCCGGACATGGCTTCGGGCACGTCAATCGTCACCTCTTCATACGGTTCTTGTTTAACGCCGTCCACTTCTTTAATAATGACTTGCGGCTGGGACACTTGCAATTCATAGCCTTCGCGGCGTAAATTTTCCAGCAAGATGGCGATATGCAGTTCACCGCGGCCGTAAACTTTATAACTGCCGGTGGTGCCGCTAAAATCAATTTTCAAACCGACATTAATCTCCAATTCTTTAGCCAGGCGTTCTTTTAACTGGCGGCTGGTGACGAATTTGCCCTCGCGGCCGGCCAAAGGCGAATTATTAACCAAAAATTCCAAAGCAATGGTCGGCTCATCAATTTTAATCGCCGGCAAAGCCGGTTGGTCAGCCGAGTCAATAATGGTTTCGCCGATATTAACATCAGTCAAACCGGCCACCATCACAATATCGCCGGCCGTCGCCTCGCTCACTTCTTTTCTCACTAAACCCCAAAAAGTAAATAATTTGGTAATCTTAAACGACCGGGTTTCGCCCGCTTCATTTTTTACCAAGACCGGCGCACCGGTGGTAATTTTACCTTGATAGATGCGGCAGATGGCGCTGCGGCCTAAAAAATTATCATAAGCCAAATTAAAAGGTTGGGCGGCTAAGGGTAAATTTTCCAAATCAGGATTGGACGCCGGTTTGACTTTGGCTAGAATCAAATCCAAAAGCGGCTTTAAGTCTTTGCCGTCATCCGTCATTTTTAACTTGGCCCAGCCCTGTTTGGCCGCGGCATAAACCACGGGGAATTCCAGTTGTTCGTCAGTCGCGCCCAAATCCAAAAATAATTCGTAAATATCTTCTTGAACTTCAGCCACCCGCGCGGCTGGCTTATCAATTTTATTAATCACCACAATCGGCTGCAAACCCAATTCCAAAGATTTTTTTAAAACAAATTTGGTCTGCGGCATGGGGCCTTCTTGCGCGTCCACGAGTAGCAGCACCGAATCAATGGAACGCAAAATCCGCTCCACTTCCGAACTGAAGTCGGCGTGGCCGGGCGTGTCCACAATATTAATCTTGGTGTCTTGATAAAGCACCGAGGTGTTTTTGGAATAAATGGTAATGCCCCGTTCCTGCTCCAGCGAATTAGAGTCCATGCTGACGCTGCCGTCGTTCATGCCGGTTTGCAGCATTAACTTATCGGTCAGGGTAGTCTTGCCGTGGTCCACATGAGCAATAATGGCGATATTTCTGATTTCCATAGTTTTTTTCGCTCAATATAAAAGAATTACGCGTCGGACGTAATTCTTTAAGAATTAACTATTTGATTATACTTACTTACTTTAAAAAAGTCAAGAGCACGCTTAAACTGTTTTTCCGGCAGCGTCATAGCGGTGATAAAAAATCCGCTTGGCGACTTCAACTAAGAACAGATAAATCACCACCAAACCGCCGATAGCTATCAGCACCTTGGCCGGCAACGGACTAAACTGGAAAAAACCGCCTAGCGGCGTATAGGGAATCAGCCAGCCGATAACCACGGCCGACAGGGTACTCGCCAAGAGCCACTTGCTGGCCGTGCTTTGCAAGAAAGGCAAGCGGCGGGTGCGGATAAAATGAATGACCAGAGTCTGCGTGGCCAGCGACTCCATAAACCAGGCGGTCTGAAACAGGCCGGCGCCGGCGTGAAACACATACAGCATGATGACGAAAGTTAGAATATCAAAAATGGAAGAAATCGGCCCGAAGGTATACATAAATTTTTTAACGTATTTTAAATTCCAGCGGCGCGGTTTGGTCAGCCAGGCTTCGTCCACTTTATCGGTCGGGATTGTTACCTGCGATACATCGTAAATAAAATTATTCAGTAAAATTTGAATTGGCAGCATGGGCAAAAACGGCACAAAGAGCACCGCGCCGATAACACTAAACATATTGCCGAAATTAGAGCTTAAACCCATTAGAATATATTTCATGGTGTTGGCGAAAACCTTGCGGCCTTCCAAGATGCCCGCCACCAGCGCTTCCAGGCTTTTAGTTGTCAGGACGATGTCGGCCGATTCTTTAGCCACATCCACGGCGTTATTAACACTGATGCCGACATCAGCGGCTTGAAGTGAAGGCGCGTCATTAATGCCGTCGCCCAAATAGCCGACCACATGATTATTGGCGCGCAACACATTAATGACCCGATTTTTATCGTCCGGCGAAAAACGGGCAAAGATGGTGGTATGCTCGGCCCGAATTTTTAAAGCATCATCAGTCATAGTTGCCGCTTCCGCGCCCAAGAGCACGCCCTTGATGTCCAAACCGACTTCATAACAAATTTTATGCGTTACCAGCTCATTGTCGCCGCTTATGACTTTTACTTCCACGCCCAGGCTGGCCAGCTGGCGCAGAATTTTTTTCACGCCCGCTTTGGCCGGGTCCAAAAAGGCCACAAAGCCTTCCAGCGTCAACTCCGCTTCGTCGGCTTTGGTATATTTAGCTTTGGCCACGGTCAGCGGCTTGCTGGCCACCGCCAAAACGCGATAACCATCGGCGCTGGCCTGGTGGTAATAAGCCAGGGCTTTGGCCTGGGCCACTTCGGTTAAGACATGAGCCCGCTCGCCCTCGCGATAAGACTGGCAGCGCTTAATTACCTCTTCCGGCGCGCCCTTAGTAATTAGATATTGGCCGGCCGGGCCGGCCACGGCAATACTCATCATTTTGCGAACAAAATCAAAAGGAATTTCTTCAAATTTTTTATAAGCGCCGACCGGCAATTTTTTAAATTTTAGGACCGCCTCGTCCAGAGGGTTTTTGACGCCGGTTTGGAAATAACTATTGAGATAGGTGTTAAGCAATACCCGGTCGCTGGCGCGGCCGGCGGCGTCGGTATAATTAATCAAAGTAATTTTATCTTCGGTTAAGGTGCCGGTTTTATCGGTGCACAGCACATCCATACTGCCGAAATTGGGAATGGCCGCCTGCTTTTTAACAATCACGCCCTGCTTAGCCATCTTCAGCGAACCGCGGGCGATGGTCACCGACATAATCATCGGCAGCAGCTCCGGCGTAATGCCGACGGCAATGGCCACGGCAAACATAAACGACTCCAAAACCTGTTTATTAATTAATGAATTGAGCAAGAAAATCAGCAGCACTAAAAAGATAATCACTCGCATGATAAAAAAACCGAAACGGGCGATGCCGACTTCAAAATCGCTTTGTTCCTGCGGTTGGCCCAGTTTGGCGGCAATCTTGCCGAACTCGG
>JAKAFD010000043.1 GCA_021818075.1 bacterium | reverse complement strand
AGCGCGCCGGCGTCAAAATTTTGCGCACGGATGAACGGGGGACGATTGATATTTTAAGCGACGGCCAAACTTTGGAATTATTGGAATGAAAAAACAGGCCGCGAGTGAGCCTGTTTTGATAAAAATTTAAGGTTTGATAGCGTCAATGTAAACCATTGGTACGCCTTGATTAATAACCGCTTTAGTGGCCGTTTCAAAAGCGGGGAAACGATGTATAGCTACCAACTGCATAGCGATCGTTTCTATGGAGCCAATTTCTTCATGGTTAAAAAGGGCGATGGCGTCATGAATATTTTGCTCGATGAGCTCTGCGCTTTGTCCCACCACAAATATTCTTGAGTTGGCCTGTTTGGTTTGACGGTCCCTGATGACGGCTGTGGCATAAACGATATCTGGCATTTTAACTCCTGATTTGTGAAAATAACGATTTTTCTTTATTAAATCATATTATCAATTTTTTGTCAAGATATTGATAATCAGGAGAAAAAAAGATATGATGTTTGAGATAATTAAAATTTTTTTATGATGACAGCAACCAAGGAAAGAACTTTAGTGATTATCAAGCCGGACGGCGTTCAACGTTCGTTAATCGGTGAAATCATCAAGCGCTATGAACAGGTCGGTTTAAAATTGGCCGGTTTAAAATTTATTATTCCCACGCCGGAAGTGGCCAAAGCGCATTATCTGGTCGGCGGCGAGCAATGGCTGGAAGATGTCGGCAAGAAGGCGATGGCCGCCTATGAGAAAAAAGGCGATAGGTCCCCTTTTAATTCGCCGCGCGAATGCGGCGAAGCGGTCCTCGCGCGCAATGCTAAATATTTGAGCGCCGGACCGGTGGTGGCTATGGTTTGGCAGGGCAACCAGGCGGTGTCTTTAGTTCGTAAAATTACCGGCGGCACCGAACCCTTAACTTCCGATGTCGGCACTATTCGCGGCGATTTTACTTTAGACTCTTACAGTCTGGCCGATACCGCCAGCCGCAGTGTGCGTAATTTAATTCACGCCTCGGGCACGGTTAGCGAAGCAGACAAGGAAATTGCCATTTGGTTTAAACCGGAGGAACTGGTTAATTATCGTTTAATTGCCGAAGAGATTCTTTACGATGTTAATTTAGACGGGATTAAGGAATAATTTTACTTAGTTAAAAAAACGGCTTGCTCAAGCCGTTTTTTAATATAAAAAGTAATATTTGCGCCACTAATAAAATCAGCGTGATATTTTGGCGCGAAGCGTTACATAATTTCATCTGTTTGAGCCGCAGGCGAGTTATGAAATTATGTTAGCGGAGTGGCAAAATATAGCTGGTTTTGTTCTAGGCGCGATTTTTTGCTACTTTTTTCTAAAAAAAGTAGAGAAAGAAAAGTTTTAGATTAAAGTTATTTAAATAAACTATCTATTTCTTTTCCACCTTTTGTAACTGAAAGGCGAGAGCCAAAAGTTTGCCAACAGATAAAAATTTTGGCTTGGCTCCTAAAATTTTTAACAAAAATTTTAACTCCTGCGTCAGACAGAAAATTTTTGTAACAAAATTTTTATAGGTTGGCATGTTTTTATTTAATTTATTCAAATTAACCAACTTTTGGTTAATTTCCCCTATTTTTGTTATAATAACTTTATGAAGCATCAAGGAGTTTTGAGCAATATTTTAAAGCCCAAGCTATGGTTAAGTTTGGCGCTTTTAGCTTTGCTGATTTTCATTTTGGCTCAGTTGTTTAGTTCTTGGAATAAAAAAAGCGATATTGATCAAGAAATAGACGCCTTAAAAGAGGAAGCGGCTAAAGCCGAAGCGCAAAATTCGCAGTTCAAAAAAATGATTGAATATCTGGAGTCGGATCAGTTTGCGGAAGAACAGGCCAAGCTGAAACTGGGTTTAAGAAAAGACGGCGAGCAGGTGGCGGTGATTACCGGCCTGGAAGACGTTGCCACTAGCGCTGCCACTACCACGGCCGCCGGTTCAACCAATACGGCGCTGGGCGGTAATTGGCGGCACTGGTTGGATTATTTTTTGGCAGAAAAATAAAATCCCCATACGATATATCATATGGGGAAAAATTAACTGAAAAATTACTTCGGGTCAATGAAAAAATCATCTGGCACTTCGGTGAGTACGCACTTAGTGGCGCGTTTTTCATCATTTCCTCTGTCCGGACGTAATTCCATACATTCGATACATTCGCCAACATAAAAATTGTCTTGACGCTTAAACTGATACCTGAGTACTAAATAGCCGTTATCAGAACCGTATTGTTTAGTAAATAACAATACTTGCTCGGAGATGCTTATATCAAAAAGTTCCGCCTTTCCGTAAAAATCAAACATCTTGCCTGTTAATTGAGATTCGTCGGTTGGATCAGTAAAAATTATTCCTTGGTATGTTGATTTACGCAAATCAATTTTTGCCAGAGATGCTCGCTCTTCTTCACTTTGAAAGAACAGACCTTGAATTAAATATAACATTTTGCGCTCCGTCTTTAGTTAAAAAATGTACAATTATTGAGCCGAGAAGGGGATTCGAACCCCTGACCTATGCGTTACGAATGCATTGCTCTACCAACTGAGCTATCTCGGCATTTTAATGTTTTAGAGTCCTATGGTATAATAATTATATTGTCGGTTGACCATTAAGTCAAAGGGGTATTTTTTTGTGTATGAAACTTAAACGAAATTTAATTATAATTACTTTAGTTTTTTTTGTCAATTATTTGATAATTAACCCGGTGGCGGCGGAAGTCGGTTTTGGTTTTTATCAGCCAACCCTTACCGAGCCAGTAACAGCTCAAGACCCCTTGGCTAGCCAACAGCCGGCCGCGACCGAAACCCTTAAATTGTCGGCCGGCAGCTTCAGCCAAACACAACTGCTTAATTTTTTCAATAACCGGCTGGCGCTGGAAGTGCCGGTTAACTTTATTACCGCCGACAGCGATTTAACGGTTAAACAATTTACGCAAGGGCTGGAGATGCCCTGGAGCTTGGACCGTATCAGTCCGATTTACGAAATAGCCTTCTCCCCGACCTTCGGTTTTGATGCCAACCAGGTTTTGGCGCTGACTGTGGCTTATGAGGGTGATAACAATAACTTTAAGCAGGTTTATTATTTTGACCAGGCCAGCGGCGGCTGGAAAGCCGTACCGACCACTGATTTTCCTCAAGACCATTTAGTGAAGGCTATATTACATCAAACAGCTGCTCAACTGGCGGTGTTTGCCAAACCGGGCGTACTGACCGTCGGCAAGGCTAGCTGGTATAAATATAAAGGCGGTCTTTTTGCCGCGTCGCCCGATTTTCCGCAAGGCTCCAAATTACGAGTAACCAATCTGGATAACGGTAAGTCGGTGGAAGTGCAAATTAACGATTGGGGTCCGGACCGGGCCAAGCATCCCGACCGGGCGATTGATTTGGATAAAGTGGCCTTCGCGGCCATTGCCGATCCGGCTGACGGCTTGATTAATGTCATGGTCAGCCCGATTGAACTGGCCACCGACCGCAACGGGCGGGTACTGGGCGTCAAAGCCGAAAGCGTGGCCAGCCGGCCGAATTTAAGTTCTCGTTCGGTAGTGATTATCAATGAAGGCACCGGCGAAATTATTTTAGACAAAAATATCCAAGCCAACCTGCCGCTGGCGTCGCTGACCAAAATTATGGCAATGGAGGTTTTTTTGGACACCAATCCCGACCTGAGTCAAAAAGTGGCTTATAAATTACAGGATGAAAAATATAATTATCTTTATTGCAAAGTCGGTGATTCGGTCAAACTTAAATTAAAAGACGGCGAAAAATTAACCATAAAAGATTTGCTTTATTCGGCGTTGGTCGGTTCGGCTAATAATGCCGTAGAAACTTTGGTGCGGGTCAGCGGTTTGTCACGGCCGGAATTTATTAAAAAAATGAATGAGCAGGCTCAAGACTGGGGAGCGATTCACACCAAATTTATTGAACCGACCGGTTTGTCCTCAGCCAATACTTCCACGGCTCTGGATTACGCCTTAATTTTGAAAGAAGCCGCCAATAATCAGCTAATCGCCCAGGTGAGCGCCACACCGACTTACACTTTTAAAACTTTGTCCGGCAAAAAACACACCATTAAAAATACCAATAAATTGATTATTGAACAGGCGCAGGCTAATTTACGGGCCGATAAATTCCCCATTAGCGCTTCCAAAACCGGTTATCTGGTGGAAGCCGGTTATTGCCTAGCCACTAGAGTCAGGGCCGGGGAGGCTAATTACATTATCGTAACCTTAGGTTCGCCAACGAGGGAAAAAAGTTTTAACGAAATGGCCGATTTAATAAAATATTTGGGCCGCTTGATATGATTAAGCTAAAAAATATTTCCAAATTTTATCAGCCGAATGTGGTGGCCGTGGACGACATCAGTTTTCATATTAAGCCGGGGGAGTTTGTGTCCTTAGTCGGACAGTCCGGCACCGGTAAAACCACTTTGGTTAAATTGCTTATCGGCGAAGAGCGGGCGACGCGCGGCGAGTTGTTTGTCGGCGGCTGGAATATTACCAAAATCAGCCAGTCCGATATCCCCTATCTGCGCCGCCAAATTGGCGTCATCTTTCAGGATTTTAAATTATTACCCAAGAAAACGCTGTTGGAAAACGTGGCCTTTGCCCTGCAGGTCTGCGGCAAGCCCATGGCCAAGATAAAAAAAATCGCGCCGCAAGTCATGAAGATTGTCGGGCTGGAAAACAAAATGAATCGTTATCCGCACGAGGTGTCGGGCGGCGAGAAACAACGCACCGCCATCGCGCGGTCGCTGGTGTACCAGCCGAAAATTTTGCTGGCCGACGAACCGACCGGCAACCTGGATTCCATTAACGCCCAGGAAATTATTGATTTACTCTTGAAAATTAATAGTTTCGGCACCACGGTGGTGCTGGTGACGCATAACCGCGATATTGTTAATAAATTACACCGCCGCGTTTTAACTTTGCACGAGGGCCGGTTGGTCAGCGACCAGGCGGTGGGTAAGTATATAATTTAATATGGCTTTTTTACTCTCACTCGGGCGTATTATCAAATTCAGTTTTCAGGATATAATCCGTAATATTTGGCTGTCATTGATTACAGTCATGATTTTAATTTTAACCTTGCTGTCCGTTAATTTATTGCTGGCGGTGCGGGCGATTAGCGGTGCGGCCGTCGGTACCGTCAAAGAGAAGGTGGATATTAATTTGTATTTGCGCACCACGGCCGAGCGCGACAGTATTATGGCCCTGAAAGCCAGAATCAGTTCGCTCTCCGATGTAAAAGAGGTGCGTTATGTTTCTCAGGACGAAGCTTTGTCGGTGTTTAAGCGCGACCACGTCAACGACCCGCAAATTATTGAAGCCCTGCGGGAATTGGATAAAAATCCCCTAACGCCCAGTTTGGTGATTAAACCGACCAATACCGATGATTTTGACAATTTAATCAACGAGCTCAATAAAATTGATGATCCGATTATTGAATCCCGTAATTTTGAGGACAATAAACTGATGCTGAACAAAATTAACGCCATCACGCAGCGTATTAGCGATGTGGGTTTTGCCGTCAGCTTAACTTTCATGTTTATCACTTTGCTGGTCATTTATAATACGGTACGGGTGGCGATTTATACCCACCGCAACGAAATTGCCATTATGCGTTTGGTCGGCGCCTCCAACTGGTTTATCCGCGGGCCGTTTTTGGTGTCCAGCGTCATTTATTCTTTAGTCAGCATGCTGGTGGTGATTTTCGCTTTCTTTTTATTCTTAAATCTTTTGCAGCCGTATCTGGAAACTTTTTTCACCGGTTATAGTTTTAATATCATCGCCTATTTTGGCGGCAATTTTTGGGCGATTTTCGGTTTGGAATTGTTAGCCGCTTCCATCGTTAATATGCTGGCCAGTTTGGTGGCGGCGGGCAAGTATTCTCATGTTTAAAATTATTTCCCGTAATCACATCAACAAATTCAAGGGCTTCACTTTAGTGGAGCTCTTAATTGTGGTAGCGGTAATCGGTATTTTGGTGACTTTTGCCATTATTGGCATCAATCAGATAAGAATGAAAGGCCGTGATGCTAAGCGGGTGTCTGATATGAAACAGCTGGCCGCAGCTTTAGAATTATATCACGATAGCGAGGGCGCGTATCCCGCTGCTGTTACTCCCGGCCAACCCCTGGTTGGCCCTACTTCCGGCATTACTTTTATGAAGCTTGTGCCGCAAAATCCCACGCCGCGCACTGATGGAACTTGCGCCGATAGCGAATACTCTTATTCTGCCGCCAACGATTCTTACGCCATTGTTTATTGTTTGGGCGGCGCTTCCGGCCAAGCGGCGGCCGGCGGCAA
>JAKAFD010000042.1 GCA_021818075.1 bacterium | reverse complement strand
CGTAGACGGCGTCAGCGTCGGCCAGGATCTGCAGGCCGCGCCCAATAAAACCAATTTAATTGACCAGCTGGCCAAATACGGCGTCAAGGTTAATCGCAATTTGGTGCTGGATACTTCGGCCGGTTTGGCGTCTTTTAGCCAGGGCTTGGTCACTTTTAGTTTGGCTTATCCTTATTGGCCGAAAATCGTTAACAAAAATTTTGACCAGACGAGTCCTTTGGTTTCCGGCTTGGACGGCGTGGTCTTGCCCTGGGCCAGTTCCTTAGAGGTTGATCAAAAGCAATTGGCGCCGGACGCCCAAGTGACGTATTTGGCCAAATCCAGCCGCCAGGCTTGGCTCTCGGACAACAGTTTTCCGCTTAATCCCTCGCAGCGTTTTACTCCCGGCGCGTTTAATCAATATAACTTAGCTTTAGTTTTAGCGGGGAAAATAACCAGCGCCTACTCGGCGGAGACCACCGACCGGGGGAGATTGTATGTGGTGGGCGACGGCGATTTTATCCAGGATAACTTTTGGCGCGGCAATCCGGTCAATTTGGTACTAGCGCAAAATTTATTGGACGGCGCCAGTCTGGACGCTGGTCTAGTCGGCATCCGCACTAAAAATGTCGGCAACCACAGCTTAGACACCGCCGGCGTCAATAAAGAACTGGTCAGATATCTTAATATTTTCGGTTTAACGGCCGTGGTTTTAATTTTCGGCCTGGTGCGCTATTATCTTAGGAAAAAAACCAAAATGATAGAAATTTAGAAAAATTTAAAATTTAAAACTCAAAGTGTAAAATTTACGAGCTCGCTTTGCTCGCAATTAATTTATCTATCGCGAAGCGATACCATAATTTTGACTTTTGACTTTTGCATTTTTAATTTTATTGATTATGTCCAAAAAGAATCTTATTTTATTATTAGTTTTGGCTCTGCTGCTTGGTTTATCCGCCGTTTATCAGCTCTGGTGGCTGCCGCGCGTTAATAATGCCAGCCGGGAAAAAAATTTTTTGGCGGATATTAATTTTAAACAAGTTGATAAAATAATCGTTAAGCGCGGCGAGACGGCCACGACTTTAATTAGAGACGGCCAGCGTTTTAAGGTACAAACCGCCGGCGATTGGCAGGTTAATAACTTATTAACCGAGGCTATGAATCAGGCTTGGCAGACGGCTGCCGGCAACCCTTTATTTTTGGTTAGCCAAAATAAAGCGGCGCAAGCGGATTTTAAAACTGATGGCAGCGGCCTGACCGTTAAGTTTTTTCAAAGCGACCGGCAAGTGGGTGAGTGGCGCCTGGGCCTGACGCGCGCCGATTATACTTATTTGTCGCTGCCTGACTCGGAGGCTACCTACGAAGTCAAAGGCGATTTAAGAAGCGCTTTTGATTATGCCGAGTGGCGCGATATGGTGATTTGGACCGCTCCGGCCGAAATTACCAAGCTGACCATTAAGCGCGGCCGCCAGACGATTAATTTGGTTAAAGAAAATGATTCTTGGCTGCTCGTGAGCGACAAAAAAATCAAACTCAAGCAGGATCGCGTAGCGCAGATTGCGTCTTTAATGACTAATTTAAGCGCTAGTTCCTTGCCCGGCGCTAAGGAGACGGCAACCGGTTTAGATAAAAGCGCTTTGATTATTGAGGCCGGCGGCCAGAATCTGAAGCGGGTTTTAACTGTCGGCCAGGCCAAGTCGGCCGACGAGGTTTATGTTAGAACCGACCAAAATAATAATGTTTATTTAATTAGGAAGGAACAGATAGACATTTTAAATGTGGGCCTATCAGATTTAAGAGGTTAAAAACTGATGACGAAAAACGAAAAATAACAGCCGAGAACTTAGATGATTTTGGCTGTTTTTGGTTAATATTGACAAATTGTACGAAATAAGTTATATCTAAGCCATAGCAAAATGCTACAATTAGTTTTTTAACAATTAAGGAGACGCAACAATGGTTAAAAATCTCAACGAAAAAACGGCCAAATTGACTAAGTTACAGATTAATTGGTTGCAAAAAATTCTTCAAGGCAGCGTTAGTCTTGAAGATACAGAAAAATTCCTTGGTATCTATGGCAGAGAATCAAGTTTAGGCGATTCAAATGTTGTTGATTTTGAAAAATTTCTTCACTTACAAATCACCTTGTTCAGACATGTTAATTATGGAACGATAGTAAGTATTAGTGCCTTTGAAAATTTTCTCAACAATAATGGCAAATTTAAAATCAGCCAATATAAGATATTCGGCAAGCCGTTATTAGAAAAAGAGATAAGTATTGACAAGGCATTTTCTTTTAATGAGAGAATCAGGGACGGTGCAGAATTTAAATATGGTTCTGTGGACAAATGTCTTAAAGACAAATATTTAAAAGTCAACGAATCAGTGGTCGTTCCGAATAAGGCAACATTAAAAATTGTTCCGACCATAGAGTCCGTTGACACCGTCTCAGATTTAATCGAAAAACTTGGGGGACAAATTGGCCTGTTCATAATCGGCGCTCTGCATCAAATGTTGGTAACAGACTCAAATAGTTTAAACGAAATAAAAAATAGTCTGTACAGGACAATTGTGATACCAGTTAAAATGCAATTGAGTGGGATTGATCCAGGCGACTACTATCCCGAATTATTTTGGGATGGTAAATGCTGGCAGTGGCTCTTTAGATCGGATAGAAGAATTTTAATGTCCGGTACGTACGTAGCGCTATTTGATTATGATTATCAATAATTTTGTTATTTAATTTCAGACCTCAAATCATTCAAGTCCTTTGATGCTTTGTATCTTAGGACTTTTTTATTTCCCAAATTTAAATTTATTATTGGCGCATTATATAGTTTGGAACTCGGAGCCTGGGATTTATTTGTAGCATGTAACTTATGATTTGGAATTTTTAGTTTTCGTGTTATAATATAATCATCATCCGAGTAGAAAACTTGGTTATCTTATAGTATGAAATACGACGTTATTACTATCGGCGGGGCGACCGAGGATATAAACTTTTACGTTGACGATTATCAGATATTGGAAAATAAACTGAACCCGTCCGGCAATCAGTTGCTGGCCTTTGATTACGGCACCAAAATTGACATTAAAAAAGTGGCCATGACTTTCGGCGGCGGCGCGGCCAATACGGCGGTTAGTTTTGCGGCGCTGGGCCTGAAAGTGGCCGGTATGATTACTTACGGCAATGATGAGCGCGGCAAAAAAATCGTGGCCAATTTAAAAAAACGCCGGGTTGACACTAGTTTGCTGAAACGCATCAATCACGATATTTCCGGTTTTTCTTTTATCGTTATCGGCGCCAACAAAGAACATGTGGCCTTTTCCCATCGCGCCGCCAATTCCTGGCTGGAAATTTCCTTAAGCGACCAGCGGGCTTTGAAACAAGCGCCCTGGTTGTTTGTTACCAGTTTTTCCGGCAGCTGGGAAACGGACTTGGACAGAATTTTCGCCGTGGTGGACGGTACTAAAGTCGCCTGGAATCCGGGCGAACTGCAATTGGCGGCCGGTCATCGCGTTTTGGCCAAGTATTTTAAAAAAACCACGGTCCTGACCATGAATAAAGACGAGGCCATCAAGCTGGTGGTTAGTCATCGCGATCACTCCGGCAAATCTTATGACTTTTTTGCCGGTACGGAAAATTTGCTGCGCGCCATTCACGCCTGGGGCCCGGCCATCGTGGTCGTCACTAACGGCGAACACGGCGCTTATGCCTACGACGGCAAAGAACTTTATTTTCAGGAAATCATCAAACCCAAACGGCGGGAGGATACCACTGGTTTGGGCGACGCTTTCGGCTCCAGTTTTGTTACCGGCTTAATTTTATATAAAGACATCAGACAAGCCTTATTCTTGGCCGCGCACAATGCCGCCGCTTGTTTAAGCCAGCAGGGCGCGCAAAACGGCCTCTTAAGCCAGCGCGATTTGCCGCGTTTGGCCAGGTTGTACGCTAAGCAGGCTAAAAAGAAAAAAAGATAAATTTATGCCGGAACTGCCGGAAGTGGAAACTATTGTCCGAGATTTGGCCGCCACTTTGCCGGGCGCTAAAATTAAAGCTTTTAAGCTGCTTTATGCCGGAGCCATCAATGTCAGTTTGGCCCAGTGGCGGCGGCGCGTGGTCGGACAAAAAATTATTAAGGTCTGGCGGCGCGGCAAGCAATTGATTTTTGATTTAGCGGGCGGCGAGCATATTGTTATTCATTTAAAAATGACCGGTCAGTTGATTTGGCGCCACCCTTCGACTTCGCTTAGGGCAGGCCGGAAGCAAAAAATAATCGTGGGCGGACATCCGATTATCGGAGTGGGGCAATCTCTACCCAATAAATTTACGCGAGCGATTTTTTATTTCACGGACGGCAGCCAATTATTTTTTAACGATATCAGAAAATTCGGCTGGTTAAAAATAGCAGCCGCGGACGAGCTAGCCGTCAGTTTCGGCCGTTTAGGCCAAGAGCCCTTATCGCCGCAGTTTACCGGTAAAAAATTGCAAGAGTTGCTCGACACTAAGGCCAGGAGTAAAATTAAAACAGCGCTCTTGGACCAGACTAAGATTGCCGGCATCGGCAACATTTACGCCGATGAGGCGCTGTGGTTGAGCCGGATTAAGCCGAGCCGGCTGGTTGGCCAAGTGCGGACCAAGGATTGGTCGGCCTTAGCCAAAGCCATTAAACAAGTTTTGCGGCTATCCATCAAACATCGGGGCACCTCGTTTAGCGATTATCGCGATGCCAGCGGTGCTAAAGGTAATTTCATTGCCAAATTAAAAGTTTACGGGCGCGGCGGCCAATCATGTCCGCGTTGCGGCAGACCCCTTAGTAAAACCAAATTAGCCGGCAGAGGCACTCATTGGTGCAATCACTGCCAAAAATAATTTTACATTAACCATGTTGCGGTTTTTCAGAAAAAACATACTTTTACTGAGCTTAGCATTAATTGCTGGCTGGTTTGCTTTGCCGGCCCAGGCCGCCGCTAATCCTTCGCCCGATGCTATCGCCATCAGAGTCATGCCCAACACCGAACATTTGTCGCCCTTGTCTTGGTATAACGGCAATGTGAATATTAAGGGCGCGCCGCAATCTTTAATTGTGGACGGCTATGAGGCGGTGCGCGACGGCCGCACGGTTTATGTCAGTGCCGCCAATTTGTCGGACGAGACCGACAACGCCACTATTTACACCAACATTTATATTATTTCTTATAATCAGGAAGCCGAAACAGCTACCCAAGATATTTTCGGCCAAATTTTAAACTATTGGCAGTTCAATACCGAATTGATTGACCGCACCGGCAGCGGCGTCTGCCGGCCGTCCAGCCAGCAAAGCTGCGACGGGACTACGCCGTGCAGCGGCCAGTTTGCCGATTACGCCTGCGAGAATAATGTCTGCGTTAAACATTGTTTGCTGTCCAGCGACTGCCCCAACAACCAATATTGTTCCAGCCGCAAAGCCCAGCTGATTCGCGATGTGAAAAGAATGGCCGACTTGCGCCAGGCGCGTTTGGCGCTCAACGCTTATCATGACAAGAATAAACAATTTCCCAGTTTGCCGTCCGGTTCTTATTTGCCCGACAAAACAATTTCGGTCTGGCCCAGCTGGAACGAAACTTTGGGCAAAAAATTGGGTTACAGTTTGCCGCTGGACCCGGTTAATCGCTTGGGGGCCTGCCCCGGTTTTGACCCCGTTACCTGCTGGGATGAAAACACCAAAAAATTCGCCACCAATTTAAAAAATCCGACCGTTTTCCCGCCGGACAGTTTAGCCTTTTTTTATGAATATAACGCCAAGAGCGACCAGTATCGTTTGTGCGCCAATTTTGAGACGCCCTTTCAGGGTTTGCCGGAAGAACATCGCTGCGACCAGTATGTCAACGCGGTCAGCGAGACGGCGCCAGCCATTATTTTAGGCAGCTTCCGCAGCAAGTCCGGCCAGCCGTTTAAAGATTATTTTACGGTCCAAAGCCAGTACCCCTTGGATTGGGACACTTTAACTTTAAGCGCCGACTGGGCCGATTGGTATAATCGCGGCTGGCGCTGGGATTATAACTATAATCAACTGAATGTACAAAAAGTGCCTAACGGCGATGAAGATACCCGGTCCATCAGCGCCCGGTCAGTTAATTTAACCGGCAATAAAACTTACGATACTTTTAATGTGACTTTTTCCATTAAGGATGTTTTAGGCCATACCGGTTCGGTGAACGGTCAAATTAAAATCTGCAATCCGGTTACTTGCCAAGGCCGGGGAGCGGAGTGCGGCCGTTTAGACGACGGCTGCGGCGGCGTACTGTTGTGCGGCGAATGCCAGCCGCCCCTGGATTGTATGGATAATAAATGCGTTAACCAGCAATAAGCAATAAAAAATCGCCCCGCCAATTGGCGAGGCGATTTTTTTATTTTATAAACTATATTTTTTTATGTTGTCGTCGGCCAGTTGTTGCAGTTGGTTCAGCAGGTATTTATTTTTCGGATTATCAACCAAATGTTTAAAGCGGC
>JAKAFD010000041.1 GCA_021818075.1 bacterium | reverse complement strand
TGCTTTATTCTATTTAAGATTATAACAATCCTAAACAAAACAAACCAGACAACCGTCGGGGTTGTTATTTCTCGGCCTTTTTGGCGGCACGGGCCGCTTGCTTGGCTTTCTTACTGACCGCAGTGCCAAGTTTGGTCTTGGCGGCGACGCGGGATTTGAATTTCTCCACGCGGCGGGCCGTATCAACCAATTTCTGTTTGCCGGTGTAAAAGGGATGGCAGGCGCTGCACAGCTCCACCTTTAATTCAGGCAAAGTTGAGCCGGTGGTGAAAGTCGCCCCGCAGGCGCAACTGACCTTGGCCTGGGGGTAATAAGTTGGATGAATGTCTTTCTTCATAGTTATTCAGTAATAATTGACTTTTCCGACTATATCACAAAGTTATTGATTTGGCAAGCTTTTCACAAAACATGAAACATGTAACAGAGCGTTAATAAGACCCTTAACTAAAAACAATGGTTTGTTACATGTTTTGTGTTACATGTTACATGAAGTAGTTGACAATTTTTCTTAAATATTATAAACTGGGCAATAGTTTCAAGGCCCTTTTTGGGCTAATTTTAATAACTAATCTCTCATGCCTGTTTTTTGGGTTAAATCCTTGTCCCGATGCACATCGGGGTTACCACAGGCAGAGGTAAAAAGGAAAAACTATGGTAAAACTACCAAGCACGGAGGACATGCTTAAGGCGGGCATGCACTTCGGCCACCGCACTTCGCGCTGGCACCCCAAGATGAAGCCTTACATTTTCGGCTCCCGCAAAGGAGTCCACATCATTGATTTGGCCAAGACCCAGGAGAATTTGGACAAAGCTTTGAATTTTATTACCGAAGTCACGGCGCGCGGCGGCAAGATTTTGTTTGTCGGTACCAAAGCGCAGGTTAAGGGTTTGTTGAAAAAGACCGCCAAGGAAATTGGTATGCCTTATGTGAGCGAACATTGGCTGGGCGGCGCTTTGACCAATTTCAGCGTCATCAAGCGCAACATCAAGAAATACAAAGATTTGCTGGAGAAAAAAGAACTCGGCAAATTGTCTAAATACACCAAGAAAGAACAGCTGCAATTTGACCGCCAGATTGCCAAGTTGGAATTGTCGGTCGGCGGTATGGCCGATTTGAATAATCTGCCCGACGCGATTTTTATCTGGGATATCAAAACCGAGCAGACCGCTTTGGCCGAGGCCAAAAAGAAAAAAGTGCCGATTATCGCGGTGTGCGACACCAACGTTGACCCGACCGGTATCGCTTATGTTATTCCGGCCAACGACGATGCCAGCCGCGCCATTAAGCTGATTTTTGACCTCATCAAAGAAGCGGTGGCGGAGGGTAAGGACAAAGTCGTTGCGTCAAAACAAGCGGCAGAGAAGAAATAAATTTTTAAATTTTTAATTTTATAAATAATTTTTGAATTTTTAAAAATTAAGATTTATTTAAAAATTATAAAATTACAAAATTAAAAATTGTTATAATTATATGGAGAATATCAAAAAATTACGCGAACTGACCGGCGCCGGCATGGTTGATTGCAAAAAAGCTTTGGACGAGGCGCAAGGCGATTTAGACAAGGCCGTGGAATTGTTACGCAAAAGCGGTATTGCCAAGGCAGCCAAGCGCGAAGACCGCGAGGCCAGCCAGGGTTTGATTAGAGTGGCCTTAAATGACGACCAAACCGAAGGCTATATGATTGAGTTAAATTCGGAAACCGATTTCGTGGCTAAGAACAGCGACTTTCAGGCCTTAGCTGATAAAATTTTAAATATCGTTAAAACCAATAAGCCGGCTGATTTGGACGCTTTACTGGCAATGCCTATGGCTGACGGCACAGTTAAAGAAAATATTGACCACTTAAGCGGCGTTATCGGAGAAAAACTTGGTTTGAAAAATTTTGCCGTGCTTGCGGGAGCTTGCGTGGGCGCTTATCTGCATGCCGGCGGTTCGGCAGGCGTATTAGTGGCCTTGAACCAGGCCGGTCAGGCTGATTTGGCGCGCGACATCGCTATGCAGATTGCCGCCAGCCAGCCCCGTTACATCAAACCGGAAGAAGTGCCGGCCGAGGAACTGGACAAAGAAAAAGATGTTTATCGCGAACAACTGGCCAAAGAAGGCAAGCCGGCCGAAATGATTGAAAAAATCATGATGGGTAAAATTAATAAATACTACGAAGAAGTTTGTCTGATTAAACAGGAATACATCAAAGATGATAAGCAAAAAGTGGAACAGGTGTTAAAGGGTGTGGCTGTGGATAAGTTCATCCGTTTTAGTTTGTAAGTAAAAATTAATTTTTAGTCTCTAATATATGCGCGTTGCCGAGCTGCAAATTGCGCCTTGGGAAAAAATCTTACTGGCCGAGTGCCAGCCGGACAACCTGGCGGTTTATGACGATGTGATTGTTAAAACCGACCAGGGTTTGGATTTGGCTAAAGTTTTGGATGTATACGAGACCAAGGAGGCGCTGGCCATGGAAACGGAGATTATCAGACGGGCGACCGGCGAGGATTACCGGGGCCTGCTGTCAGAGGGCGACAAAAGCAACGCTTTTCAAGTGTGTTATGAATTAATCAAGCGGCTGGACTTGGGTATGAAACTGGTTGATGTGCGCGGTTCGTTTGACGGCTCGCGTCTGACTTTTGCCTTTGTGGCTAACGGCCGGGTGGACTTTCGGGAATTAGTCAAAGAATTAACGCATCATTTTAATAAAAGCATTCGTTTGCAGCAAATCGGCATTCGCGACGAGGCGCGGGCCACGGGCGACCAGGGCCGTTGCGGCCGGGGGCTGTGCTGCAAGAATTCTCTGACCAAATTTTCTTCGGTGACCAGTGAAGTGGCCGAAGTGCAAAATTTATCCGGTCGCGGCAGCGACCGTTTGTCGGGCGCCTGCGGCCGCTTGATGTGTTGCTTGGCTTACGAAGCTGAAGGCTATAAAGATTTAGCCGCCAAACTGCCGGCGGTCGGCGAAGCCATTACTATCGGCGGCAAACGAGGCTTGGTTAGCGGACAAAATTTATTGAAACAATCATTGCAAGTCAGGTTTAAGGGCGATAAGGGCGAAGCTGATTATACGCTGGAAGTTGACTGGAAAAAATAGTGATTTGACGGCGGACGGCTCGGCTATTTTCAGGCCGGGCTTTTTTTGATATAATGTGATTAGGTCTTAAAATAACTTTTATAAATTTATGGCAACGGCGTTTAAAAATGCCAGGCTTAAGAAAACGGGTAAAAGTTTTGGCGGCGAGGTCGGCGTGGAAGCTTTTGTTTTAATTTTTGTCGCCAGCTTTTCTATCGGCTTTGTAATTTCCTTAATCACCTGGCTGTTTACGGTTGATTATATTTTTGTCGTTCTGCGTTAAGCTTTCCAATTAAGTTCAGCAAGGAGGGAAATAACAGAATCCTGTTGTTTTTTTAATTATTGACATTTCCAGCCCTTTAAGATATAATATAAAAGCCAAAATTGTTTGGTGATTAATTAACAATAAGCGATATTTTTCAAAGTCAGCATACCTGATTTGAAAATGTGGCGAAAACTATGGCAGACTACAAGGATAAAGAGTTTTTAGAAATGGTTGTTAAGTCTATTGTTGCCAGCCCTGACAAAGTTTCAGTGGACAGAACGGTAGACGAAATGGGCGTGCTTTTAACTTTAAAGCTTGACCCGTCCGACATGGGTTATGTGATTGGCCGCAAAGGTCAAACCGCGCAGGCCATCAGAACTCTGTTGAAGATTATCGGCGCCAAAAACAACGCCAGAGTCAATCTGAAGATCTACGAACCGGAAGGCTCCAAACGAAGCCATGCCATGCGCAGCAATGACAGCGCCATGGACATTGACACTTCCAGTGTTGATGATTTAAAAATCTAAACGATGATTATGCAAAAAGCCGCAGTTTGCTCTGCGGCTTTTTGTTTTTATTTAAGCTAATATGCGTTTTGACATTATCACAATTTTTCCCAAAATTTTTGGCTCTTACTTCGGCGAGAGCATTATTAAGCGCGCGCAGGCCAAAAAGTTGGTTAAGATTAAAATACACAATTTGCGCGATTGGGCCACGGACAAACATAAAAGCGTGGATGACACGCCTTATGGCGGCGGAGCGGGGATGGTGATGAAAGTTGACGTGCTGTATCGGGCGATAAAGCAAGTTTTAAGTAAAAATAAAAAAACGAAAGTCGTGCTGTTATCGGCCAAGGGTAAAACTTGGACGCAAGCGATGGCACATAAATATGCCAAACTGGATAGGGTGATTTTAATTTGCGGGCGTTATGAGGGCGTGGACGAGCGCGTCAAAGAGTTCGTGGACGAGGAAATTTCGGTCGGGGATTATGTCTTGACCGGCGGGGAACTTGGGGCGGCCGTTATTGTGGATAGCGTGAGCCGGCTTTTGCCCGGCGTTTTAGGGAACATTGAAAGCGCCGTGGACGAGTCGCACAGCCAGCCGGGCGTCCTGGAATATCCGCACTACACCAAGCCGGAGGTCTTCACAGCCGGCCGGAAGCAATACGCCGTGCCTAAAGTTTTATTAAGCGGGAATCATAAGGAAATAGGGAAATGGAGACAAGGTCAAACTAAATATAAAAAATAATCATTTTTTCGTCATTCCTGCATAAGCAGGAATCTAAAGTTAATTTGTATTAACTTTTTCTTTTCCACCCTTTGTAGCCAAAGGGTGGAGCCTAAAGCTTGCGCCTGGAACAAAATCAGCTATATTTTGCCGCTCCGCTAACATAATTTCATAACTCCCCTTCGGCAGGCTCAGGGTCAAACAAATGAAATTATGTAACGCTTTGCGTCAAAATATCACGCCGATTTTCTTATTGGCGCAGGACGACGAGTTATTTTATAAATAATTGGCTAATTTTAAGTAAAATATGTATAAATCATTGACAAATTTTGTCAGATGTGCTATACTTATATTATATAGGTTAATTGGAAAACAAGTGGCGGCATGTCTATTTAACCGGTTTGGTAAGCCATTTAAACCAAGCAAAACAAAATAATTAGTTTTTTCACAATTTTACTGGTGCAAAATGAAAACACTTAGCAACACTGGTCTTGGGCTCATTAAAGCAACAATAGAGAGAGTCCAAAATACTAAATCGCTGTTTGGCAGCGCGTTAAAAAAACTTGTTAATTCTTCAGAAGAAGATTTAACTAATTTCTTAAACGGCAATTCAGGAATATCTGATAAGCCGGACAACCGCATTCTTCGGCTTTTAACCATTGATAAAAATTTGGTTATAAAAGCCACAACCGGCAAAAGATTTTTAGCTAACGCTAAAAGCACTTTCAAGTCATATGTTGATTCCAATTTCAAAAATTGGAAATTAGACCGGACCAGCCATGCTACACCGGATATGCCAGTCAATGTCTATGAAATAGTTGCTGATGAAACTTTCATCCAGATATTCGAGTTATTATCCAATGATTTGGATAAATTATGCTTCACACAGGACCAAATAGAAGAGTTTTGTTTGACCCATCACGACCAGCTAGTAGACGATGGCTATAGCACATTCTTCCTCTTTAAGGAAAATAAGCATTTTTTCGTTGCCTGTGTGAGCATTCCCTCCGACGGTCCAGATGTCTTCGTCTACGGGCTTGAGGACGACTTCTTGCTCGGCGACGGCCCCCATCAGTTGGTTGTACCGAAACTGTGATAATTTGGAACTTAGTCCTTTGTATTTTAAATCCCTTTGACTCTTTGAGTTTTGGGGATTTTTTTAATAAAAAAACGCCAAGCAATATTAGCGGTTTTTTCGTAAATCTTAAATCTTAAATCCCTGGCCGCGTCCCGCGTCCGCGGGCAGGCCTAAATCTTCGTTAAGGCTTCTTCCAAATTTTTAACTTTAATTATCTCCAAATTTTTAGCGCCAGCGATTTTGGCATTGGTGGGGATAAGAGCGCGGGTGAAATTGAGCTTGGCGGCTTCCTTTAGTTTATCTTCCAAGCGCGCGACGGGGCGCACTTCCCCGCCCAGGCCGACTTCTCCGAGAACCAGAGTTTTGGGGCTGATGGCTTTATTATTCAACGACGAGGCAATGGCTAAGGCCACGGCCAAGTCCAGGCCCGGGTCGGCGATTTTTAACCCGCCGACAATATTTAAAATCACATCCGAAGTTGATAAATTGATTTTACTGCGTTTGCCCAAGACGGCGGTCAGAACTTGCAGGCGGTTTAAGTCAAAACCGGAAGCCCGGCGCACCGGATAGCCGAAGACGGTTTTGGAAACCAGGGCTTGAACTTCCACTAAAAACGGCCGCGTGCCTTCGGTCACGGCGCTAATCACCGAGCCGGGCGCGTTATCCTGGCTGTCGGCCAAAAAAATGCTGGTCGGGTTAGCGACGGGCGTAAGTCCTCCAGCCGTCATTTCAAAAATGCCCAGTTCATTGGTGGAGCCGAAGCGGTTTTTGGTGGCGCGTAAAAATCGATAATTTTCGCTCGGGTCGGTTTCCAAATAGAGCACCGTGTCCACGATATGTTCCAGGGTCTTGGGGCCGGCAATGGCGCCGTCCTTGGTGATGTGGCCGGTTAAAATAACC
>JAKAFD010000040.1 GCA_021818075.1 bacterium | reverse complement strand
CGCCGACTTTCTTGATGGTCTTATGGAGTAAAGTTTTAACCTCTTTGTTGCTTGTTATTTGTTGTTTGTTGTTTGCTGTTTGTTGTTTGTTGCGCGATAATTTATAAATTTTTTCCAAAAATTTTCGCGCACCGGACAAACCATTAGTGTTCCAGGCAATCGCTTCGCCAAAAGGCCCCATAAACATTTCGTAAACCCGCAAAGCGTCGGCGCCGTGCGAAATTATAAATTCATCTGGATTAATGACATTGCCCCAGCGCTTGCTCATTTTGCGATTGTCTTCGGCTAAAATTAAACCGACATGGCGGTATTTAATAAACGGCTCGCTATTAGAAACAACGCCGATATCCTGCAAAAATTTGTGCCAGAAACGGGCGTAGATTAAATGCCGCGTGGCATGCTCGGCGCCGCCGACATAAAAATCAACCCCGCCTTCGCTCCGCTGGCGAGCGGAGCTCCGAGGGGCAAGCGGGCCACCAAGCCAATACCGCTCTTTATCTTTAGAGATTAACTCCTTATCATTATGCGGGTCGCAATATCTTAAGTAATACCAGCTGGAACCGGCCCACTGTGGCATAGTATTGGTTTCGCGCTTGGCCACCCCGCCGCACTTGGGACAAGTGGTATTAACCCAGTCCTTGATATTGGCCAAGGGTGATTCGCCCGTGCCTGACGGTTCATAATGCTCAACTTCGGGCAGTTTCAACGGCAATTCATTTTCCGGCACCGGCACTACGCCGCATTTGTCGCAGTGAATCAAAGGAATCGGTTCGCCCCAATAACGCTGGCGGGAAAACACCCAGTCTTTTAGTTTATACTGTGTCATTAATTCTCCAAACTTTACTGCCATCTTCGGTCTCGCTTCAGTAGATTTTAATCCATCAAATTTTTCTGAATTAATTAAAAATCCATCGCCCTCGTAAACTTCCTGCCCTTTTAGCACCCTATCATATCTATCTTTTGTTAATTGTTCTGCCTCATCCAAACTATTATCACCAGAAACTGCAACCATGGCTATTGGAGGGTTAATTACACATCTACTGGGTAAACTATATTTTTTGGCGAATTCAAAATCTCGTTCATCATGCGCCGGGACGGCCATAATGGCGCCGGTGCCGTAGTTAGGCAGAATATAATCCGCCACGAATATCGGGATTTCTTCTTTGGTCGCCGGATTAATTGCTTTAATCCCCTTCAACTCCTTGCCGGTTTTATCTTTATTTAAATCCGTTCTTTCTAAGTCTGTTTTATTCTTTACTTTATTAACATATTTTTCTACATCCGAATAATTGGCAATTTGAGATTTTAAATTTGAAATCAATTCTGGCGCTAAAACTAAATAAGTTGCCCCAAAAATAGTGTCTGGTCTGGTCGTGAATACCTCAATGAATCCCTCCTGGATCCCAGCTTTCGCTGGGATGACAGAATTTTTTGCGATTTGTGATTTGGAATTTATTTGGGATTTGGAATTTGTGATTTGGAATTTAATAATGGCTCCTTCTGATTTGCCGATCCAATTTTTTTGCATCTCCTTAATCGGTTCTTCCCAGTCCGGCAACTTATCCAAATCGTTAAGCAAGCGCTCGGCATAGTCGGTAATTTTAATCACCCATTGGCGTAGCGGCCTTTTTTCCACCAGCGTACCGCAGCGTTCGCAGCGCCCGTCTTCCACATCTTCGTTGGCCAGACCGGTCAAACAAGTCGGACACCAATTAATCGGTTCATGCGACTCATAAACTAAGCCGCGCTCAAACATTTTAATAAAAGCCCACTGCGTCCATTTGTAATAATCCGGGTCGGTGGTGTTGATTTCCCGGCTCCAATCATAACCTAAGCCCAGCAAATTAAGCTGGCGCTTGTAGTTAATAATATTTTTATCAGTGGCCATTTTAGGATGAACTTTGTTGGCTAAGGCGTAATTTTCCGCCGGCAAGCCGAAAGCGTCCCAGCCCATGGGGTGCAAAACATTAAAACCCTGGAGCCTTTTATAACGCGCCAAGACATCGGTGGCGATATAACCGCGCGGGTGGCCGACATGCAAACCGACTCCCGACGGATAAGGAAACATATCCAAAACATAATATTTGTTTTGGCCGGCGGTTTCTCCGGTTTTATACAAATCGTCTTTTTGCCACTCCTCCTGCCATTTTTGTTCTATGCTTCTATGGTTATACATATTTATTTAAACAAGCCCAATCTAATAATAATGTCCACGAGCAAGGCCAAGCCGGAAGCGATAAAGATGACAATGTAGTTTAATTGAGCTTTGGAAGATTCTAAGCTTTTGAGGGTTTGAACTAAAGCTTGGCGGTCGTCGTCCGACAAAATTTTGGCGCCGGCCACTTTGGCTTCCAGTTTCCTTTCTTTAATAATCAGCGAACGGCGCTTTTCAATATTATAGCGATGGGCAAAATACCAGATAAAACCGATGGTGCCGATATACCAAACGATATCCGACCAAAAATGACTGGGCAGATAATTCAAGAAAATAATAATCCGATAAGCGATGGTGGCAACAATGCCTGCCGCAAACACCGTTTCGCGATACCAGTGTGAGTGAATTTTAAATTCGGTCATAAATCAATTTCCAATCCGACCGGCGCGTGGTCAGAGCCCTTAATTTCGTCTAAAATAAACGCTTTTTTAACATGTTTAATCAGTTTAGCCGATACCAAAAAATAGTCAATTCGCCAGCCGACATTATTAGCGCGGGCATTGGCGCGATAGCTCCACCAGGAATATTGGACTTTTTTTGGATAAAGCTCGCGGAAAGTGTCAACAAGGCCCGAGGCCATAAATTTATCGGCCCACACCCTCTCCTGATAAGAAAAGCCCGGGCTATTCTCATTAGCCTTGGGCCGGGCAATGTCAATTTCCTGATGCGCCACATTAAAATCCCCGCAGATGACTACTGGTTTTTTGGCCTCCAATTTTTTAACATGATTCAAAATCGCCGAATTGAACCTTTCTTTAAAATGCAAACGTACCAGCTCCGGCTGGGCATTGGGAAAATAAGCGTTGACTAAGAAAAATTTGCCAAACTCCAAAGTCAGAGTTCGCCCTTCATCATCAAAATCGTCCACTCCCAAGCCTCGGCGGACGCTTAAAACTTTTAGGCCGGTCTTAACCAACACCGCCGTGCCGCTGTAGCCCTTGCGCTTGGCCGGAAACCAATACTCGTCATAAGCGGCAAAATCAAACTTGGCTTCCTCGCGTTTGGCGTCGTCCAGCTTGATTTCCTGCAAGCTTAAAATATCCGGCCGTTGACCGGTCAAAAAACCAACAAAACCGTTCCTCACCGCCGCCCGAATACCGTTAACATTCCACGATAACAACTTTAATTTCATAATCTTTAATTACCTAAAAAATAATGATATACTAAAAACAGACAGCAATTTTATTATAATTGAATTTTTTGCTATAAGCAATGAATAATTTTAATCCGCCCGGTCGGCTGACCAGCGGGCGCAAAAGAAAGTATCTGATAATCATCAGCCTGGTGGTAGGTCTGGTGGTTTTGTCTTTGGCCTCCTCTGGCTATGTGGATAAACGGGTGGCCGATATTTTTCAGCAAACGGCGGCCGAAAAACAGAAATCAGCCGACGACTTGCTGTACACGCCGGATAAACAATTGAAAATTGAAGGCAAAAACAATGTCTGGAATGTATTCGGCGCCGCCCGGCCAAAAATTACTATTGTGGAATTTAGCGACTTCACCTGCCCGTTCTCCCATGAAAATTTCCCCGTGATCCGCGCCATGATGGTTAAACATCAGGCCGATGTTAAATTTATCTGGCGCGACCGCCCGCCCAGCGAACGCTCGGTGGTACTGGCCTTAACCGCTCGTTGCGCCGGGGCACAGGGTAAATTTTGGCCGATGCACGATAAATTATTTCAAAATCAATCAGACACTTTAGGCAACCAAGCGGCCGATTTACTTAACTTGGGTGAAAGCCTTAATTTAGATATGAATGCCTTTAAGCTGTGTTTAACCAACCGAACTTATCTGGAAGCTCTAAGACAGGACACTCTGGACAGCGTTAACCTGGGCGTCAACGGCACGCCGACCTTCTTCATTAATGGTAAAAAATACGAAGGCGAAATGAGCGAGCAAGATTTTGAAACGATAATCAAAGAATTGCAATAAATTATGTACGAAATAAGACTTCACGGTTTAGGCGGTCAGGGAGTCGTGACCATGACTGACGCACTGGCTTTAGCTTGTTTTTACGGCGGCTGGCAAGTCCAGGCCTTTCCTTATTTCGGGCCGGAACGGACCGGCGCGCCGGTTACCGGCTTTATCCGTTTGGATCGCCAGCCGATAAAATTAAAACAACAAATCTACTCCCCGGATTTAATTATAGTTTTGGATGAGGCTTTATTGCTTAAAACCATAGACTTGGCCGCCGGCGCCAAAACGCACAGCCGTTTACTGATTAACACCGCACGCGACGCCGCCGCCGTTAGCGCCGCCACCAAGTTACCGGTTAAAGCTATCAGTCTATGCCAGCCGCCGGCTGATTTAGGCAAGGCCGTGAATATGTTTATTCTGGGTCAGGCCGCCAAAAAATATAATCTGGCCGGACTGGCTGATTGCGTACGGGCGGTCAAGGCTAAGTTAGCCGACAAAGAACAAAAAATAATCGCCGCCAATCTGGCGGCCCTTACCACCGGATATGAACAAGCCACAGTTGCTTAACGCTTCCGAAGCCATTGCTTTAACCATTAACCGGCTCAAAGTCGGCGTGGTTAGCGCTTATCCCATTACTCCGCAAACTAAAATCGTGGAAAAATTAGCCGCTTTGCAAGCCGCCGGCGCGGCCAAATTTGAGTTTGTCCGGGCGGAAAGCGAATTTGCCGCCGCTTCCATTGTTTTGGGCGCCGCCGCCGCGGGCGTACGCAGTTATACCGCCACCAGTTCTCAGGGCTTGTTAATGATGTTGGAAGTGTTATATAACCTGGCCGGCTTGCGTTTGCCGGCAGTCATCACCTGCGCCAACCGCAGTGTGTCGGCGCCGCTTAACATCTGGAACGATCACCAAGACGCCATGGCGGCGCGCGATACCGGCTGGCTGATGTTTTTTGCGGAAGATAACCAGGAGGCGGTAGACCAGCATGTTCTGGCTTATAAATTAACGGAAAAACTAAAGCTGCCGGTAATGGTTAATATTGACGGTTTTATTTTAACTCATATGAGTGAAGCGGTTATTTTACCCGAGCCCGCCCAGTTGAAAAAATTTGTGCCGGCGCTGCCGTCCGCCGCCAATCGCCTGGATACCAAACAGCCGCAAACCACGGGCCATTTGGTCGGTCCCAAAGATTTTTATAAATTTCGCCGCCAATTAATGCTGGATGTAGCCGAGGCCGGCAGCGCCATTAACCAAGCTTATGCGGCCTGGCAAAAAATTTCCGGCCGCGGGCGCGACGCCGGCGCCGCCTTTGATAACGGTCTGGTGCAATTTTATGGTCCGGCCAAAGCGCGAACCGTCATTGTGGCCATGGGTTCGGTTGTCGGCACCATTAAAACGGCGGTGACGGAATATAACCGGCGAGCTTCCCGCCTCCAGCAGGCCGCGGTTTTAAAAATAAAAAGTTGGCGCCCCTTCCCAACGGCCGATTGTCAAAAATTATTAGCCAATAAACGAGTCATTATTCTTAATAAAGCCATTAGTCCGGGTTCGCTGCCGCCGCTGTCGGCGGAAATTACCGCCGCCTTGGCCGGCCGCCACAGCCGGTTACAGCATGTTGTCGGCGGCTTGGGCGGACAGGATATTACGACACAGCATATTATTAAACTTTTAAAGATGAAAAATGATGGGGAGGTTTTGTTTTTGGAATAAAATAAAATTTAGAAGTTTGAAGTTTGAATTTCTAATGAAGTATGAATGACTAATTTCTAATTAAAACTTTCGAATTAAAAATTGATTTAAAATTCAAAATTAGAAATTCAAAATTTTACCAGTATGTCTAAAAAAATAAAACTAATCGGCGCCAGTCTGCTGTTACTGTCTTTGGCCGCGGCTCACGGCGCGCTGGCGGTTGAACCAGTCAAATTTACGCCGGAAATTACTATCCCCGGCAGCGACTTTATCGCCTATCAGGAAAGAGCGGTTGGCGACAGCACCAAGATGATTTGCGATTATATTATCGCTATCTATAAATATGCCATTGCCATCGTCGGTATTTTCGCCGTGGTGGCCATCGCCATCGGCGGCGCCATCTGGGTGCTGTCCGGCGGCTCCGGGGCGCGCGTGACCGAAGGCAAATCCTGGGTTATCGGCGGCCTGTTGGGCTTGCTCTTGGCCTTAGGCTCGTTTATTCTTTTAGCTTCCATTTCCGACGAATTCGTCACTTGCACCTTGAGTCCGGTTAGACAAATCGCCTACAAACAACAAGCCACCTCCTCCACCGCCGGCCTGGACTTCGGCACCAATTACGGTATCCAGGGTCAGCGCTGCCAGGAACCGGCCCGGTCCTTAGACTCTAGCGGCAACTTTTATTGTTGTGTGATTTACGGCGATATTGATAAATCCGGCTTGCTGTGGGACACCGCCGTTAA
>JAKAFD010000001.1 GCA_021818075.1 bacterium | reverse complement strand
TCTCTTCAGAGTTTTGCCGAACTGGACAAAACCCTAGGAGCGGGTGATAAGCAGGTAAAAACCTCTTTATAAAGAACCCATAATAACAATTAAAAGGGTTCTTTTTGTTTATTTTTTAGCTAATTTTAAACTAAAAATAATAATAGCTAAGATTAGCCCAAATAGCTTGACATTATTATAGATTAACTATATAATTAAGCAGTGATAAATTAAACTTGGTTTTAATTTATTATTTTTTGTTAAACACAAGATAATTTAGCCTTTAATGGCAGTAAGCGAACCAAATCAACAATCTAACTCCAAGGATTTCATAGAGGTCACGGGTGAAGTCGTTGAACTCATGCCCGGAACCTCTTTTAAAGTCCGTCTGGAAAATGAGCACGAAATCCTGGCTTATTTGTCGGGCCGAATGCGAATGAACAAAATCAGGCTGGCTCCCGGTGATAAGGTCAAGATTGAAATGAGCCCCTACGATTTAAGCAAAGGTCGGATAACTTACAGACTCTAAGCGTTAAAGCACAGTCTGAAATATCCAGCCTAAAGTTTTTTATTTTTAAAAATATTATGAAAGTCAGAGCTTCAGTTAAGAAAATTTGCAAAGATTGCAAGGTCCTGCGCCGCAAAGGCCGGGTTTGGGTTATTTGCAAAGAACCGAAGCATAAACAAAGACAAGGTTAAATTTATGGCAGTAAGAATCGCCGGTGTTGTTATACCCAATGAAAAAAGAGTCGAGGTTGCCTTAACCTATATTTTTGGCATCGGTTTAACGACCGCCAAGAAAATTTTGGCCGAAGCGAAAGTTAATCCCAATACCCGCGTTAAAGATTTGCCGGAAACGGAAGTTAACGCTTTGCGCACTCTGATTGAAAAACAGCATCGCGTGGAAGGCGATTTACGCCGCGATGTTTCCGCCAACATTAAACGGATGAAGGATATCGGCGCTTACCGCGGTTTGCGGCACGCCAAAGGTCTGCCGGTTCGCGGTCAGCGCACCAAAACCAATAATCGCACCGTGCGGGGCAATGTCCGGCGCACCGCCACTTCCGGCAAGAAAATGGCCGCTCAAAAAACATAGAATTTTATTATGATAAATGAAACCAACAATCCGGAAATCGCCACCGACATTAAAGAAGAATTAAATCTGTCGGCAGAGACTGCCGCCAAACCGGCGGATGATTCGCTTGATGATTTGCCGGAAGAATTGAAAAAAAAGCTGGAAAAGAAAGCCGCCTCCAAACCGGTTAAGAAACTGAAAGGCAAGCGGAAAAAGAAAGCTGATAAACGGGTATCGGTCGGCAAAGCTTTTATCAATTCAACTTACAATAACACAATTGTCACTTTGACCGATTTGGACGGCAATGTTTTGTCCTGGTCTTCGGCCGGCATGGCCGGTTTCAAAGGCCCGAAGAAATCAACGCCGTACGCCGCCACCATTATTACCAAATTGGCGGTCTTGAAAGCCAAAGAGTACGGTCTGGGCGAAGTCAGCGTGTTTGTTAAGGGCGTGGGCACCGGCCGCGAATCGGCTATCCGGTCGTTAAACGCCAATGGTTTAAATGTCACTTTTATTAAAGATATTACCCCTATTCCTCATAACGGCTGCCGCCGCAAGAAACCGAGACGGGTTTAATAAACTCAAAAGTAAAAGGTAAAATGTAAAAAGAATATGAAAAAAAATAAAATAATTCGTCGCGCAGCGACACCAAAGTTTTACCCTTTTACCTTTTAGTTTTTACATTTATTTATGTCAACTTTATCTGATGCCAAATGCCGCTGGTGCCGCAAGGCCGGCAAAAAATTAATGCTCAAGGGCGAGAAATGCAATTCGCCTAAGTGTACTTTGGTTTCCCGCAATTATCCGGCCGGTATGCACGGCACCAAGAAACAGCGCGGCAAAGCCAGCCAGTATAGCCAGCAGTTGGCGGAAAAACAGAAAGCCAAACGGATGTACGGTATGCGGGAAAAACAATTCCGGCTGATGTTTGAACGCGCCGGCCGCAAAGGCGATGCCGGTGAGCACTTGCTGCAAATGTTGGAAACCAGACTGGATAATGTTATTTATCGCCTGGGCTTGGCCGTGTCGCGCGCCGAAGCGCGCCAGATGGTCGGCCACGGCATGTTTACCGTCAACAACAAATTGGTTGATATTCCTTCTTATCAGGTGCGCGCCGGCGATGTTATCGCTATTAAGAAAAACAAACGCCAAAAGAAAACCTTCACTAATTTGGCCGACAAACTGAAGCGAGTGGAAGTACCAGGATGGTTGTATTTTAAGGCCGAGGATATGGAAGGCAAGGTGCTGCACGCGCCGTCAGCCGACGATGTTGATAAATCAATTAATATTTCCGCCGTGGTGGAATTCTATTCCAAATAAACCTTAGCTAACTAAGGCCCGTTGGGGCTATCATCAATATGAGCAATATTGCTTTGCCTAAAAAAATTGAATTTAAGTCAGCCGAATTGCCGAATCAAAAATTGGTTGTGGTTGAACCGTTGTTTCCCGGCTACGGCACGACTTTGGGTAACGCCTTACGGAGGGTGCTTTTATCGTCTATTCCCGGTACAGCGGTGGTGGGCGTGAAAATTGAAGGTGCCGACCACGAATTTATGGCCTTGCCGAACATCAAAGAAGATGTGTTGGAAATTATTTTAAACTTAAAACAGCTCAATTTAAAAATTCATACCGATGAGGTGGTTAAGCTGGAACTGGAAGCGCACGGCGAGAAAGAAGTCAAAGCCAAAGACATCAAAGCCAACGCCGATGTGGAAATCGTCAATAAAGATATGACTATCGCCCATATTACCGATATGGCCGGCAAACTGAATATGGAAATTTATGCCAGCCGCGGCATGGGTTATGAAACCATTGAAAATCGAGAAAATCGCAAGAAAGAAATCGGTTATATTGAAATTGACTCCATCTTTTCGCCGGTGAGAGCGGTTGGCGTTAATGTGGCCAACACCCGCGTCGGTAAAATGACCAACTGGGATAAACTAACTTTGGATATTGAAACTGACGGCACCATCAGCCCGGAAGAAGTGTTTGATAAGTCAGTCGCCATTTTATTGGCTCAGTTCAACTCTTTGGTTGATTTACGCAACCACAAAGAAGTGGTGGAAGAAGCGGCCGCTGAAGTGGAGGAGCAAGAGACGGAAGCCCCGGTTAAAGAGGTTAAAACCAAAGACAGTAAGAGTAAAAAGACCAGCGAAACAGCTGAAGAATAAATTTTATGCGTCACCGAAATAAAAATGTAATCTTAGACAGAGCCAAGGCTCCCCGGGAAATGATGTTAAGAAACCTGGCGGCCAGTATTATTATTTACGAAAAAGTCAAAACCACCTCGGCTAAAGCTAAGGCGGTTAAGCCGCTGGTGGAGAAAATGATTACGACCGCCAAAAGCGGTGACCTGGCGGCCAGACGCGAATTGCTTAAAGCCTTGCCTCAGCCTTTGGCTATCAAAAAAGCTATGGAAGTTTTAGGCGCGCGCTACAAAGATCGCCAAGGCGGTTATACCCGAATTGTTAAATTAGGCGCCCGCGTCGGTGACGGAGCGGATATTGTGCAAATTGAATTGGTGTAAATTTATGAAAATGAAGATTGAAAGAAAAATTAAAAAATTTGACGCCACCGGTCAGGCCACCGGCCGTTTAGCCACGCAAATCGCTTTGGCCTTGCGCGGCAAAGACCAGCCTGAATGGCAGCCGCATATTGACAGCGGCGCCATTGTGGAAGTCAGCAATATTGATAAGCTGAAATTTACCGGCAAAAAACTCCAGCAAAAAGTTTATCATCATTATTCCGGTCATCCGGGCGGTTTAAAAACCAAAACCATGGGTCAAGTTTATGCCGCTAATCCCGGCGAAGTTTTAAAGCGCGCCGTCCGAGAAATGTTGCCAGCCAACCGTTTGCGCGTTAATATGCTTAAACGCTTAATTATCAAATAAGTTTGTAAATAAGTTTATGCCAGAGAAAAAGACTGCTACCAAAGCCAAGACTGTAAAAAAACCCGTTGCCAAAACCGTTAAAGCGGTTAAGGCGCCGGTTAAAGCCGTTAAAGCGGTTAAGGTTGCCAAGCCGATTAAAGAAGTTAAAGCGCCGGTAAAGAAAGCGCCGGTGGCTCTTACTTATATTGCGCAAATTGGCAAAAGAAAAAACGCCACCGCTTCGGTGCGTATGTTTCTTAAGGGCAGCGGCGTGATTACCGTCAACGGGCAGCCTTTTGAAAAATATTTTGATACTTCTTACCAGAAAAAAGCGGTGGAACAGCCCATCAAGCAAACCGGCATTAAAGATATGGATTTTACCGTTTTGGCCAAAGGCGGCGGTAAAAATGGTCAGGCCGAGGCCGCTCGTTTGGGCATTGCCAGAGCTTTGATTAAATTTGATTTAGGTTTAAGACCGTCTCTGAAAGCCAAAGGCTGGCTGACTCGCGACCCGCGCGTCAAAGAACGCAAGAAACCAGGTCTGAAGAAAGCTCGCCGTGCGCCGCAGTGGAGCAAACGCTAAAAATTAAGCGCGCCTGCCTCATTGTCATTCTGGAGCGACCGCAGGGAGCGATAGAATCTCTTTCCCTTTGATAATTAGTTAATTTTATAAATTTATCAGGAGGCGATGATGTCTGATTCCGAATCACCGGTAAGAGAAACCGAAGAAGACTTTAACCCCATAAAGGGAGTTAAGCAGCCACCGCCTTTAGCACCCAAGAAAAAATTCGTAACTTTTAGTTACAATTATTTGGCGCAATCCTTTGAGGATGCGGTTGAAATTGTTAACGAGGAAAAACAAAATATTGGCAAAGAGGCTGTGGCGGTACATTAAAACTAAGAGCGGCGGAAATCTTTTCCTTCTTGTCTATCTGTGTCGTTTGCTGCGACGTATAAGCATACCTAAAAATTTCCGTCGCTTAATTTTAAAAAGATCTGCTTGCAGGTCTTTTTTCTTTTTTTGTCATCCTGGAGCGACCAGTCTTTAGCCCCGGACTCGATCCGGGGGATAGGATCTCTCGTTCGTTGCTATTTGTCAAAATTCATAATAGAATTAACTCATGCAAGGGGGATTAAAATATTACGTTTACATTGAAACCAACAAAACAAACACGGTTTTGTATACCGGCATTACCAATAAAATACCGAGAAGATACAGCGAACATAAAGATTGTTTAAAGCCTAATAGTTTTACGGCTAAATATAAAATTTGTAAATTGGTTTACTATGAAGTTTACGGTAATGTTGGTATGGCAATTTTTCGAGAGAAACAAATTAAAAATTTAGTAAGAAGAAAAAAGATAGAATTAATAAATAAAATAAATCCGAAGTGGCGAGATTTAATTAATGACTTTTTTTAATAATTACACTATGTCATGCTGGAGGGAGCATAGCGACCGATAGCATCTAGATTCTATCGCTTCACTTCGTTACGCTCCAGAATGACAATATTACTATGTGGCAGGAAATAAATAACAAATTAACCAAGACTTTTACCTTCCGCGACTTTGACGAGGCTTGGGCGTTTATGGGGCAAGTGGCGGCGCTGGCCAAGCAATTGGACCATCATCCGACTTGGACCAATGAATATAATACGGTTAAATTTGAACTGTCCACGCACTCCGAGGGTAAAATTACCGACAAGGACCGACAATTGGCAGAGGCTATTGACAATTTAAGCAATAAATAATATTTTGAATTTAATTAAGTGTTTGTACATTTTAATGCGAGGCAATAATGTCCGATAATTCGCAAGAGACAGGCAGCTCCGCCGCGAGCAGTAATGATTTAGGCATCCAGCCTAATAGCACCTTTCCCTTTCCGGAAGAAGTAGATAAGCCTTTTGGTAAAAAGCCCACCCCGGCAGATGAAGAAGCAATGCAGGAGGACAGGCGTTTGCCGATGATTTAATTTGCATATTTTTTAATACAGGCCCGAAATAAACAGGCCTGTTTTTTTGACTATTTAGCTTCCTTAACCTAACATAAAATCATGGATTTTAACTCTGAACAACTTACCATAATCAACAAGCTTGACGGCGCGCTTTTGGTTAACGCGCCGGTGGGCACGGGCAAAACCGCCGTCTTAACCGAGCGGGTGATTAAGGCCTTGGCCTCGGGCATTAAGCCGGCCGAGATTTTATGCCTGACTTTTACCAATCGCGCCGCCGAGGAAATGCGCGGCCGCGTCCGCCAGGCGGTTAACAATAAAGAAGCCTTTGACGAGCTGACCGTCAGCACCTTTCACGGCTGGTGCGCTTATTTTTTGAAAAGCGAGGCCAAGGAAGTCGGTTTGGCCAACGACTTTACCATTTTGGACGAAGACGAACAGCTGGCCATATTAAAATCAATTGTCGCGCAATTTTCCGACAAACTTTATCTAAGCGACGCCAGCCACAAAAATGAATTCAGCGGCTTGCTGGAAAGTTTATACAACTTTCGCTTTCAGCAATTTGAACATAAAATCGGCATCCTGGATAAGCCGCCGGTTGATGATTTGAAAGAGGCAGTGGCCAAAGCCTATGAGAAAGCCCTGCTGGAACAAAACGCCGTTGATTTTAATCAGCTGGTGCTGGCGACTTTGGACGCTTTATATTTTAACGAAGCTTTAAAACAAAAATGGGCCGCGCGCTATAAATTTATCCAGCTGGACGAATTTCAGGATACGCATTTATCCGAATACTTGGTGATTAAAGAACTGGCCAAGACGAGCAAAAACATCGCCCTGATCGGCGACTTGGACCAGACGATTTACGGCTGGCGCGGTTCGGCGCCTCATTTTATCGCCAAATTATTCAAAACGCACTTTGCGCCGGTGGCGGAATTGTCTTTAAGCATAAATTATCGCAGCCGCCGCGAACTGTTGGCGGCGGTTAAAAAAGTTTTAGCCGGTTTTAAGCAGGCCAGCACCAAAAACATTGAAAGCGCTTCAATAGATGATTCAGCCGATAATTTAAAAATTTTTAACGCTCATAATTTTAACGAGGAAGTTGACTGGGTAGTGGAGCGGATTAAAGAGCTGAAACAAACTAACCCTAAATCAAGCATCGCCGTGCTGGCGCGCGCCCATTCTTTAATCAATCAGGCCTCGGAAATTTTTACGGCCAAAAATCTGCCGCACCTGACCGTGGACCATTATAATTTTTTCCGCCGTCAGGAAATCAAAGACGCCCTGGCGCACCTTAAGCTATTATTAAATCGTTTTGATTTGGACAGCGCCTATCGCGTGGCCCTGCGGCCGCCCAAAGAACTTGGCGAGGGGACGCTGACCGCCATTCGCGCCGGCGGCGAAGCTACGGCTTTGAAAATCAGCGACTTTTTTTATCTGTCCAATTTCAGCCGCAATGAACCCTTCGGCCAGTTGCTTGATGATTATAAAAACGGCCGTTTAGTGGTGCTGGATACGGAAACGACCGGCACCAATATCGGCCGCGACGAGATTATCCAAATTTACGCTCGCGAAGTGGTTAAAGGCCAGCCGGGCAAGGATTTGCATCACTATGTAAAAAATACCATACCGGTCGGCGCTTCGGCCGCTGTGCACCGTCTGACCGACGAATTTTTAGAGGCCAACGGTTTGGCGCCGCAAGCGGCTTTGGCCGAGCTTAAAGATTTTATCGGCGACTCGGCGGTCGTCGGCCACAATGTCGGTTTTGATATCGGTATGATTTTAGCCAACGGCGCGCGCCAGCAGATTGAAATAGAATTTAAAAATTTTTACGATACCTTGGATTTGTCCCGACGCTTGGTGGCGACCGGCAGCTACAAATTAAGCTCTCTGGCCAAACTGTTTAACTTAACCGGCGCCACGCACAGCGCCGACGAAGATGTTGACGCCACCATTAATCTCTTGGCAATTCTCGCGGCTAAACTGGAATTAACCAAGAGCGAACGAGAAAAAATATTTGCCCGCTACTCCAAAAAATTTATTCGTTTGGCCTCGCAATTAACCAACTGGCAATATTTAATTGCCAAAGAGCGGCCGGCGCACGCTTTGGAAAAAATTATTAATGAATCCGGTTTGCAAGATTATTATGCCAAGCAGCCGGAAGCGGCCAAACGCTTGGCGGGCTTGGAATCGCTGGTTAAATTTTTCGGTCAGCGCGACGATTTAGCCAAGCCCCCGGCGGACAGTTTGCGCGACCTGGTCAACTTGTCGGCTTTGGCCAAAAACATTGACTTCGTGGCTCTGGAGGGCGGTCAGGTGCCTATTTTAACCGTCCATCAGGTCAAAGGGCTGGAATTTGACCATGTTTTCCTGGTTGGCTTAAATGAAGGCCAATTTCCCTTTTTCAACACCGACAATTTGGAAGAAGAAAAGCGCCTATTTTATGTCGCCCTAACTCGCGCCCGCGAATCTTTAAATTTAACTTACTCTAATTTTGACCGCTGGGGCCGCCCCTCGGCCAAAAGCCGTTTTCTTGGTTACTTACAATAAAAAAATAGCACGGAAATTTTCCATGCTATTATTAGTCGTGTTTTAAAAAGAATTTGTGCGACAGATTTTTCATCAGATTGCCGAAGATGGCATAGGCGCCACTGAAGATAATATTCAGCAATAACCAGCGGCTGGCCGATTTGCAGAAAAAGGAAGGCATCTCGCTGGTCCAGGCTCCCGGCACGCCGACAATCTTAAAGTCAACTTTCGGGTGGTAGCGGCGAGTTTCTTTTTTCCAGATTAATCTTATGCGTCGCATGTGTATTTGTTCGCAAAGCGACACCACTGCCTTACCGGCTAAATCGTCCGTGTTAAGAGCGATTAGCACTTCGTTAATCGTTGAATTAACGCCGTTATCAATGATGTTATCCCAAATCGGGTCATCAGCTTCAACTCCCAAAGCAGTCAGATAATCTTTTTTCAGCTGGGCTTCAAATTGTTCCGGTCGCCAATAACAGTTAGCGTTATAGAACAAAATTTTAGCGGCTGGAAATCTGCGAGCCAGTTCAAGGGTTTTAGCCAAAACTCGTTTGGCGTTTTCCGGTAACTTGTCATCTTTGGTTAAGCCATAACCGTGCGCCAGAATGAGGCAGGCTTTATCAACCTCGTCATCTTTAATGGCCCACCATTTTTTTAAAAGACCAATCAATGTTTAACTCCCGAATTGTTTATAATTTTTGTCTTATATAATCACGAAAATATAAATCAGTCAAGACGCGGCAAAAATAAAAAAAGACCAGCTTGGGGGCGCTGGTCTTTATGTCGGAAGTTGTTTCCGCACTGTTATGAAGAGGCTATTTTTGTTTCGATGTCGGCAATAAATAAGCGGCAACTGATTTCCGCTGAAAATCTTTGTTCGCGGATATCAGGATGAAATTCGTATACGCTGGGTCTGGTTGTTTTCAGTTCAATCAACTGATTCAATAAGCCTTCCACCGTATTAAGCAGATTTCGCAGGGTGCCGCCATTGGTTTTCGGCCGCGAATGCTTGAAGCGTTTGCGGAGAGAAGTTATTTGTTGTTCGGCATCGTTTAAAACACTTTGCGCTTCTTCCCGTTGTTCTTTTTTGTTTGTTATCATTGCACACTCCCTTCGTAAATTTAAAAAGGAACAACACTTTCTGCTTCCATAAAATCATAAAGTAAAAAATTTGTCAACTTTCCCTTGTCATTGCGAGCCCTGAGTTTGCGAGGGGCGTGGCAATCTCTATTTTTGTCATTCTGGAACAGAGCGTAGCGGAGTGATAGAATCTCTTTTTACTGCCAAGCATGAAAAAAATAACGCCCAAGTTTCTCGGGCGTTATATAATAAATTTTCATTAATGAATAATGCGGCAGCTTACCGTATGATTCATTGATCGCGGCGGCTTATCATGCATTACATAATATCGTTGTGGCACAATTGCTGGCCGCTCATTTGGTATAGTGGTGTGTTCCATTTCCCCGTCGTCAAAATACGGCTTATCGTCCGTATGATCGCGCTCGGGCAGGTCATTGAGATTCGTTTTTAATTTCTTATTAGAAACTTTCTTCATTCATTACCTCCGTTAATTAAAAATGTTCAAAAAATTACCAGCCGCCTCATTATACATTGTTTTTCAAATCTGTCAAGCCCCTTTTATTTCCCTCCCCTTACGAAGGGGAGGGTCAGGGAGGGATTATTGTTCTGTCGTTTTACACAGACAATAAAAAAAGAGGCGTTTTTTAACGCCTCGGTTTAAGTTTATCAATTTAAGCCTGTCTTTGATGCGTCCAACGGTTCTGATATTTCACCTTTGTTTAATTTTACTAACCGATGCTTGGTTATTGAAATTCCGTTTCGAAATATGCCCAATGAGGTTATAAAAGCACCGACAAACAGTAAAGCCATGACAATAAAAAGCAGTGTTGAGATTTGAGAGAAAATAAGATAAAAAACAACCAAGCCGTTCACAAACGCAAAACCAAATAACCACATACTCCATTTAAATAGTTTAATATTTGAAAGTAAATAGCGTCTAAGGTTTGTCTCGGCGTTTAAAAGCCCCTGGTCAGACACAGAGTTATTCATAAAACCTCCATTTTAAAGGTACAAATTATTTATTTGTTTTATTCATACCATAAATTTAGTTTTTTATCAATAGTTCAACTCCGCTCACTACAGGTAAAGATTGCTTTTTCCTTAAAATCAGCCTACAATAAAGCCAAATTCCCGTGTCATTGCGAGCCCCGATGGCAGTCGGGGCGTGGCAATCTCTATTCGTGGCATTCGCATTATATAAACAACATGCCAAACAAAATCGCCAATATCGCCAAAAACACTTCGTATTTCACCCTGGCTTTGATTATCCAAAAGCTCATCTCTTTTACCTATTTCACCCTCTACGCCCGCTACCTCGGGCCCGAGGACTTGGGTAAGTTCTATTTTGCCATTTCCATTACCACCATTTGCTCGGTGTTCATTGACCTAGGCCTGGCCAATGTCCTGACCCGCACCGTGGCGCGCCGCGACGAGGAGCCCAAGAAATTTTTTCAATCAATTCTCGGCATCAAACTGCCCCTGGCCGCCCTAACTTGGATTTTGGCCATCATCTTGGCGCAGGGCAATTCCGACTTGGTGAAAAATTTAATTTACTTGGCGAGTATTTCCATGGTGCTGGATTCTTTCAGCACCTCTTTTTATTCTTATTTTCGCGGACATCACAACCTGAAGTATGAAAGCATCGGCTCGGTCGGCGTGCAAATCGTCGTCTTAATCTCCGCCCTGGCCATGATGAGCCTGGACAAAAGCGTTATCTGGCTGATGGTCGGCTTGCCCTTGGCCAGCATTGTCAATTTCGCCTACACCATTATCCTAGCCAAAGCCAAATTTAAATTATCACTCCGGCCGACTTGGAATTGGTTCGCCGTAAAAACAATTTTCGCGGTGGCCTGGCCGTTCGGGCTCTACGCCATTTTACAGCGCCTCTATACTTATTTTGATTCGGTCTTGCTCTTTAAGCTGGCGGGGGACTGGGCGGTCGGCATTTATCAGGTGCCCTTTAAAATCGTCAACGCCCTGCAATTCCTGCCCATGGCCTTTGTGGCCTCGCTTTATCCGGCCTTGAGCATGTATTGGCGCGACAATCGCGAGCAATTAAAAATTACCTTTGAGCGCGCCCTTAATTACTCCACCATTATTTCCTTGCCGATTATGGCCGGCGTCATCGCCCTGTCCGACAAAGTGGTCTTGCTGTTTAACAAAGGTTTTCATGATTCAATTTTGCCTTTGCAATTGATAATGATTTCGCTGTTTTTTATCTTTATCCATTTCCCCTTGGGCTCGCTTTTGAACGCCTGCGACCGCCAGCGAACCAACACCCGCAATATGGCTATCGTGGTCGTGGCCAGCGTCTTGTTAAATCTTTTGTTAATCCCGCTCTGGGGCCCGACCGGCGCCGCCCTGACCGTTTTAATCACCAATGTTTTATTGTTTGTCTTAAGTTTAATCATCAGCCGCCAGATTACGGCCTGGCGCTGGCGAAAAGTCCTGCCCACCCTGGGCAAAGCCCTTTCATCTGCCCTCATCATGGCCGGCGTGATTTTATTCCTCAAAGCCAAGCTGTCCTTTTTCCTCCTCGTCCCCCTCGGCGGCTTAATCTACGCCCTCGCTTTATACG
The DNA here is from genome assembly GCA_021818075.1 of bacterium. GTDB lineage: Bacteria > Patescibacteriota > Patescibacteriia > Patescibacteriales > Patescibacteriaceae > JAKAEX01. Next base: position 21,543 of record JAKAFD010000001.1, on the reverse strand, counting down.
GACTCGGCGGGGTTAAAAGAGAAGACATGAAAAGTATTTTAGTTTCATTTAAACGATAAGGTAAACAATTTTATTAACTAATATAAACTAATATGAAATTTGAAGAATATCTTAGTATCGTCGCGCCTAAAATAGGTCCAAATGCTGCCTTTGACCTATCAAGAGACACGAGAATGAAGGCTTTAGAAAATGTTTTAATTGAAAAGGGGGTGGCAACCAAAGAAGAAATAGATGCTGAAACTGAGAAACAATTCGGTGAAACTGCACAAAACATTTCAAAAATGCCACCGATCCCCGATCAAAAAAATTTAGCCAATGGTTAAAACATATAAAACAACAATTAAGACTGCTTTACCCTATTGCCTATATAATATTGATGGGCGCTTTTTTGAACTAAAAGATTGTTTTGATACAAAAATTAGATTTTCTAAAAAAGAGACAGTCCCAAACAGAAGAATCAGCTTTTCTAAAAACACAGAAACAATAAGAGACCGCTGGGGCATAGATGCATATTCCGAGGTTGATATATACACCAACAAAGTTTTTGACCAAGAAATAGAAACTGCAGAGTCGGAAAATTTTGTTTTAGACTTAATAAATAAATTAATAAAAAAATATAGATACTATGCTCCAAACTCAGTCCATCTTATACCATTAATTAGGGAGGATTTGTTTGGCTTTAACTTGCTCACAGGAAACGCTGGCCGTATGTCTATAGGCCTTGCTGGAGGTATTAAACCAATAGATCCATTGCTTAACCACAGAATCAGTAACCAATTAGAAGAGGATTTGGCAAATAAAAAAGATATTCCTTTTTGGACCGAATTAATACTAAATGCACAGCAATACTTGTATCAAACTGACTATAGACATTCAATTTTGGAAAGTGTTACTGCCCTAGAGTTGGTTACATCAGATTTTATTAGAAAAATTTGTGATTTAAGAAAAGTATCAAGTTCCGACGCAAATGAATACATAAGAAACTACGGATTAACGGGAAATATTAAAGTTACTTTGAAGCTACTTTTGGGGGACACTGAACTTCCTGAAGAAAAAATCTTTGAAAAGTGTAAAGGCAGTATTAATATAAGGAATGGTATTGTTCATAAGGGCAGAAAAACAGCAACGGATAACGAAGCAAAGGATGCTCTTGAATATAGCCAAAAATTAATTAAATTTTTAATTAGTGCTGAGTAATGTTTTTAAGGTTTTAAACCGTGGGGTGATTTTAATAATACTATAAATATATGAAAAACTTTGGTTTTTTGGTTCTTATTTTTATTTTATTGGCGGCATTATTCAAGTGGTGGGGCGCTGATTTAACAAACAATGTTTTAGGAATTGCATTGATGGTACTCTTGATAGCATTGTTTTCTGATTTAAAAGAATTTAACTTCTGGGGATTAAGAGGAAAGAAAGAAATAAAAAATCTCGAAGAGTTAAAAGGTAAGCCGGGTATTGCGGCCGACGCCCCAAAACCAAACGAAGAAAAAGTCGCAGAAGCTGAACAACAAAAAAACATCATTCAATTGATGGATAATTCCACTGGTAATTTTCTATCAGTTGCTTTCGAAATAGAAAGATTATTGCGAGTTGCCGCTACAGTAATTTTAGCAAATTCACAGCAAGTACCTGGCAATGAAGAAAAGTTGGTTAAAATTTTAAAAGAGAAGGGCTTATTAGCGGATAATGGTGAAAATCAAATAAAAACCATTCGTTGGTTAAGAAACATGTTGGTACACGGAAGATCATCCGAAGTTACTGAGACTACAATTAACCAAGGAATGCAATTAGCTTGGAACTTTTATACGGAATTAAATAATTGGTTAAAAGACCCAAAATAATAACATGAAAACTTTATATTACAAATACGGTAATTTTTCTTTATACCAAGGCGATTGCCTTGATGTTTTAGCGCAAATTTTAAATTTAAAAATATGAAAAAAATTATTTTGACAACAACGATTTTTGCAATCGTCCTTTCGTTCTTTTTTCTAAACTCAAAACAAGCCGAAGCCAGAAGCTATGGAGTTAGAAATTATAAAACTGGCGGGGTTTTGAGATATCAGCGAGGATATTTTAAGCCCTCAACCGGTCAATACATAGGGGGTCATTTTAAAACCGGCCCCGATCAATACAAATGGAATAACCGTAAAAGTTTGTACGGTTTTTAATTTATGAAAAAATTATTAGTCATTTTACCGTTTATAATCCTATTAAGTGGTTGTTCTATAGGGGAGTATAATGGAAAAACCGCGGAAGAATGGTCTAATGAAGCTGACGACTGGGAGAGTGATTATAATATTTGCACCGAAAAATTAAATGAATACGAAGCGGCGCTGGAAGAGGCGAATGGGAACATTGAAGAAGTTAATCAGAATATTTTAGAGGCTCAAAGTTATGCGGGAAGTAATTATGAGGATATGGAATATTCCTTATATAGACTTCAAACAGTAGATACGGTTGACGCCCCTTATTAATATTAACTTAAATATATGAAAAAAATCTTTGTCGTCGCGGTCTCGCTATTTTTTGCAAGTGTTCCGTTTTTTGTTTCAGCACACCCTGGCAATACTGATAGTATGGGATGTCATACTTGTAGAACGAATTGTCCAAGTTGGGGACTTTCTTATGGCGAATATCATTGCCATAACCCAAAATCATATATTCCAAATATTCCAACACCGTCGATACCTACAACTCCTGACTGCCCATTTATGTCTTTGTATGATTCTCTATCTGGTCAATGTAAGTGCATGAGTGGCTATGTTGTCGGAACGGATTTTCTAGGTAATGAGTCTTGTGTTTCCGGAGATTCCGAATGCCAAAAAAGATATGGATATGGAGCAGATTACGATTCTTTAAGTGGAAAATGTGAGTGCAGAAGTGGTTATTTAATGTCGGGCGGCAAATGCATTGATGATGATGAATATTGCAGAGATCAGCTAGGGTCTTTTTCTAGTTACGATTCAATATCAGATGCCTGCAAGTGTGATTATGGTTATATTATAAATAACGATAAATGCGTTAATGGCAATAGTTACTGCCAAAATTTACTGGGTTTATGGTCTAGTTATAATTCCTCAACAAAAAAATGCGAGTGTGATTATGGATATGAATTAAGCGGCGACACATGTGTCAAGAAAAATAACTCAAATCCTATTGATTATTTTTTTCAAACTTATAACCAAAATATTAATACTTGTCCAGTCAATTCATCGGAAAATTCTTCCGGCTCCTGCTCTTGTAATACGGGATACAAAGCTGACCCTACTAAATCTTTTTGTGTAAAAATAGATTGTCCGCTTAATGCAACTCTTGTTGGTAATTCTTGCGTATGCGATGTTGGTTCTAGGATTTCTGTTGGTGGGTTATATTGCGAAAAAATAACCTGCCCCGTCAATGCTAGCCTAGTTAATAATGATTGCGTATGTAATTCGGGGTATAAACTAGATGAAATTTCTGCTACATGCGTTTTAGTGCCGCAAGTTTTAGGAATTCAAGTTAGTGATAATAAGACAAAATTTTTAACCGTCACCACGTCATCTAATGTGCGGGTCAATCCGAACGCCAAAGCTAAAATTATCGGTTCGGCAAAAAAGGGGATAAAATATGAGATAGTAGATTTAAGTAATAAGGATTGGATTAAAATTAAGTTGAATAAAAAAAATTCTGGTTGGGTATCTAAAAGATTAACAAAAATTGTTAACTAAAAACTATGCCAAACGAAAATTTTAAGAGTTATGGCGCTACTTTACTGATTATGGCCGGAGTTATTTTTCTAGGCCTTACTTTTCATTGGAAATTTGCCACCTGGCAAATTGTAGACTGGATTTTTATAATCATTTTACTTTTCATTGGCTACATTCTATATAATTATAAAAAATAATTTTATGGTTCAGGAACAAACAAAAAAATGTCCACTTTGTGCCGAACAAATTAAGGCAGAAGCAGTGGTCTGCAAATTCTGTGGCAGAAACATAGATAAAAAATTTAAAAAAAACTTCATCATAGCGATAGCTATAACTACGACGGGGTGGGTTTTATTTTCGGTAGGGATTTTTAATATATTTCAAAAAGGGCGTGGATTCATTGTGGCATTAGGCCTTATACTTGGTTTTATCTTGATTATTGTGGGATTTGTTCGAGTTATCGTTAATACAATAAAAATGTGGTGGAGGGGATAATAAAATAATAAAAATTTTTTAAAAGACGCTTTATGCCTGATTTAAAATCAATAATGCTTGTTGTGCGAAATCTTTTACAATTCATGGCAATATGGGCAGTTTGGGATATGATCAGTATTGTCTTGCTTGTTTTTTCTTCAATATCGATTGTATGGTATTTGTGGCCTAGAAAAAAAATAAAAAATGTTTACATAGACGTTAAGGCAATAACCACCAATGACTCAACATATAAAAAAATTATAGTGATTGAAATTAAAAATCTTTCTAATAATGCGGTGTATCTTGAATCATTGGGTTTTAAATTTGATAAAGTTATTTTACCGCACCCAAATGGCGCTAAAGATCATAATACCAATATCTATGAGGTAAAGTTTGAGGGAAGAATAACTGGTGAGCTTTCAGATATCGATACATTAGTTAGAGCGAAGCAAAAGGTAAGTACATGGATACCGGTTAACGATTCTACTGACATGTCCGTTTTAAGCAAAGCGATATCAAATAAACAAGTTGGCAAACTTAGGTTGAAGTTTGCTTTAATTTCATCAAAGCCGACTAAACTGTTTCGTATAAATATTAAAGTGTGATAAATTACAAAAATAAAATTATGATAAAAATCAGGCAGCATAACAAAACAGATATTCCTTTCCGTGTAGCTTGGCTTAATAATCCCAAAGCTAATCGGTTTATTGGCGATATGTCTGGCCGGAAAACCACTCTCCGCGCACAACGCCAATGGTTTGATAATTATTTAAAAGATAAGAGCAAAAAATTTTTTACTATCTGTGATGATAAGACGCCGGTCGGTTTCATGGGTTTGACAAAAATTGATCAGGTAAGACGCAATGCTGACTTGTTTATCATCATTGGCGAGGATAAATACCGGGGTCGTGGATTCGGGAAGTTGGCAATGTTATATCTCATAGATTATGGGTTCAAAAAGTTGAAGCTCCATAAAATGTATCTTGGCGTCTACAAAGAAAACAAACAAGCTCTAAAATTATATAAAAAATTAGGTTTCAAAGTAGAGGGCATATTGAAAGACGAGACCATAGCCGGGGGCAAATTTCATGATTTATTATTTATGGCGATTTTTAATAAGGGCGATAAAAAAATATGAAACAAATTTTAAAGGATTCTGTGGGGTGGGGAATTGTTCTTTGGCTCATTGGCTACGGGCTGGGGATAATTCTTTTTTTCTTCGTGCCGGCCAATGCGCTGGGGTGGGTGATTATGCCTATCGGCATTGTTATCACGCTTTGGGTGTTATTCAAACGCATCAGCGTTGGTTCGTTTAGACGCTACCTAACCTTAGCTATCGCATGGACCTTGATTGCCGTTATCTGCGACTACTTTTTCCTGGTCAAACTCCTCAAGCCCGCTGACGGTTATTACAAATTGGATGTTTATTTGTATTATATTATAACCTTCCTCCTGCCCCTCCTCGTCGGCACCTATCGCATCAAGAAAAAGCAGTCCCTTGACAAATAGGTTAACAATTGTTAACCTTATTGATATGATAGGGTTAACAAGAATTTTATGGAAAATAAACAAAAAAAATTATACATCTCCGCCGCTGAAATGGCTAAAAAACTTGGTATCAGCCGAGTGGCTGTTTTTAAGCGCATCCAAAAAGGGCAGATTCCGGCTGAAAAAATCGGCCGGTCTTATGTTATCGCCACGCAGGATGCCGAAGCTATCGTCGGCGGTTCTGCTACGCAACCCTTAACGGCCGACCAAAAAACGGATATTGCTAAGGCTGTCAAAAAAACCGTTAAGGAATACGGCGAGACCCTGCGTCTCTTGGGCAAAGAATAATATGAGAATTCAAAGAATCAACATTTTGGGCGTTGAATATGTAGCTCACCGCTTGGCGCAAGAAACTATGAGCTGGTCCGAGCCGATTCCTGATTTCAGAACGCGTTTTGGCGATGCCCTAGAAAGATGTATTGACCAGCCCTTCCAAACTTTTGACGGTAAACAGCTTTATCCGGGGCTTATCAAAAAAGCCGCGATTCTTTTTTATTTGATGATAAAAAATCATCCTTTTCAAAACGGCAACAAACGTATTGCGATGGTTACCTTATTTTATTTTTTGTATGAAAATAAAAAATGGCTGAAAGTTGACAATCAGGAACTGTACAACTTTGCTAAATGGGTGGCGGAAAGCAATCCCAAACTTAAAAAAGACACAGTGAACGCCGTGGAAACCTTTTTAAGCGCCCATATTCAAAATTTGTAAATAAAAAGTGTGACTAAAAATAAAAAAAGTTGCTTGGCTTGCGCGCGCGAGGCGGGGGAGATAACTTCGGGTGAAATGGCAAAATCAAGATATTTTGATGCCCACCAAGATTGTTTGGTGCTAATTCCCGGTTTGGTCATTATTTCCGCCAGAAGGCATATCCAAAGTTTTACTGAATTTACCGACCGCGAGCAGCAAGATTTTATAAAATTTTTATGCCGCGTGCGGCTGGCTATGCGACGCGCGCTCGGCGTTAAAGTTATTTATTTATATCACCGAGAGGACACCGAGCACCATTTTCATATTTGTTTATTACCACGCTACGGCTGGATGAATAAATTTGGCAAGAAAATAGAATCAGTCAGACCAATTATAAATTACGCCAAGAAAAAATTTAAAACAAAAGGTGATATAATGAAAGTTGAGAGGGCCACGCAAAAATTAAAACGGTTCTTGAATAAAAAAGCCATCGTTGATTAACGATGGCATGTAAAATGATTGCCCCTGAGGGATTCGGACCCCCGACCTCCAAGTTCGTAAGCGGAAAACAACAATTTTCCATTAACTAGTATTAAAAAACTATCATACGACTTCCGCATCCTGGTGCTCTGACCACCTGAGCTAAGGGACAGTGTATTCAAAAGTACTATTTAGGTTTTTATAATTTATATCAAGTCGCTAAAAAAGTCAAACTTTACTTATCCTTAAATACTGGAGTATTTAAGGATAAAAATAAAATGAAAGAGAAAATTAAACTATTTTGGCATAGATTTTTCCGCGTCAGCGTCATTATCAAGGGCGCGGACGGCGTGCTGGATGTGGCTTCCGGTTCGTTTTTGCTGTTTAGCGCCACAAACCCCATTGCCACGGCCCTGCCGTTTTTGTTTCGCCGCGAACTAATTGAAGACCCCGAGGACTTTATCGCTAACTACCTGATTGGCGCTTCGCAAAAAGTCCTGCCCGAAACTCTGACTTTCATCGCCATTTATCTCTTAATCCACGGCTTGGTCAAAATCAGCTTGGCGCTGGCGCTACTTAGCAAACATTACCGCCTGTATCAAATCGCCGGCATCGTGCTGGCCGCTTTCATCAGCTACCAGATTTACCGCATTACCCACACGCACTCCTTGGCGTTGCTCCTCGTGACGATTTATGATTTAATTATCCTGTCTATGATTTACCCCGAAGCCAAGCGGTTAAAACAATTACAACCTAACAAAAACATATGAATTTACCAAAACTTTACATCGCTATCGCCATTGTTGTTTTGGCAATTATCGCCGTAATTATTTTGCGCAAAAGCAAAAAATCAAATGAAAAGATGACCGTCTTGTCCGCGCTGGCCTTTGCTTTCATTTTTGCCGGCATTATCTTCGGCGAAATGCGCACCGCGGGCTACAGCTTGATGGCCGTGGGCGGAGTCTTGGCTCTGATTGATATTATTAAAAAATTAAAAAATAATTCACCCCGTTAATCTTAATCAGAATAAAGCTATGCGCCCAAAATTTATCCCGTCAGTAATAAATATCGTCGCACTGTGTATTGTAATAGTGGGCGTTAGCGTCTTTTTTATTGATAAGGCCACTTGGATGGGGCCGGCCATGATTATTATCGGCATAATTTGCCTGCTGTCCCTGAAATTTTTTAAGATAAAATTGAGAACTACTTTGCCGGATATCTTTTTTGGCGTTTTGGATAATGGCTCTTTAGCTATTTTTGCCATTTTCGGTGCTCGTTTTGCCGGCGTGGCCGGCGCTATTATCGGCGGCATCGCTGGCAACGCCGTCACTGACGGCATCGCCGGATTATTTGAGGGTTATGCGGCCGAAAAATTGCGCTTGCAAAATGTTTCGGAAAAAAGAACCATGCTAAAATCGGCCGTAGGGAAAATGGCCGGCTGTCTCTTGGGCGCGGGCGTTATTCTAACCATTGCCAGTTTTATAAAATTTTAATAATTAAATTAAGTTAATTTTATGAAAAAAATATTTTTAATCATTCCCGCTGTGATTTTATTAGGCGGGTGCACCATCGGTAACATGCAAATTACCAAGCAAGCGCCGCCAGCGACGCCGGACACGGGCAAGCAAACGGCCTGCACGCTGGAAGCCAAGATTTGTCCTGACGGCACGGCAGTCGGCCGCAAAGGCCCGAACTGCGAATTTGAAGCCTGCCCGGCGGCCAAACCGACCGGCGGCAATGTTTTAAATTTAAGCGGGCAAAACTTAAGTAAGGTGCCAGATTCGGTTTTTAACCAGACCAATTTGACTGAATTAAATGTGTCCAATAATAAATTGACCGGAGCGTTGCAGGCCGAAATCAGGAAACTGGCCAATTTGCGTGTTTTGAATGCCAGCAACAATCAAATGACGGGCGTGCCCGCCGAAGTCGGCCAGCTCTCCAAATTAGAGGTACTTAATTTGGCCAACAACCAACTGACCGGCCTGCCTTATGAACTGGGCAACTTGAAAAATCTGAAAACGCTTAATTTGTCCGGCAATAATTATGCCGAGCAGGATTTGGCGATTATCAAAAAAAGTCTGCCGGCTGATGTGAAGATTATTAAATAAAAAACTCCAAGAATAATCTTGGAGCTATGAAATAGAACAATTAAAATTAAAATGCCGTGGCAAATTCTTTTTGTATTACTTTGAATCCAATTGAAAATCCGATTATTCTTTCAACGGTAATGTCTTCCGGATTTTGAAGAACAAGAACAAGACCCTTATATTCCTCGGGGCTTAAAGCAAACTCATATTTGCCGGGGCCCCACTTGGAATTCGGGTGGTCAAAAATTATTTGGCCCTCATTAAGTGTTATAGTCGCTCTTCCTTCCGCTACCGCATCTGGAAAATCCATACAAAAAAATTCAGCTTCGGCTTGCGCTTTTGAGCACAAACTAAAACCATTAATGCTGCCTGTCTCATCTTTCAATACTTCAAATTCCAATTCAGCACGTGCCATAATACCCCCGATAAAATTACAAAAATAGTTGAAAATGTATATAATATTAATTAGAATTCGTTTGAAAAGAACTTTTGCATAAGATTACACTATTTAAGGTAATTGTCAAGGAACTATGAGGTATCTATTGCTCACTTTGGAATATCCGCCGTTTAAGGGTGGCGTTGGCCATTATTATTTTAATTTGGTTAAAAATTTCGGCGAACCGATTAAGGTGATTGATAATAATGACGGGAAACTGGTTGATAAAAAAAGAACATGGTTGAAATGGTGGCCGGCGGTTGGGGTTTTGAAATCTGAATTAAAAAAGAATCCCGACAATTATGTCTTGGTCGGACATCTTTTGCCGCTCGGCACCGTGGCCTGGCTCTTGTCTTTTATTTATAAATTCAAATATTGCGTCTTTCTGCACGGCTATGATTTAAGCTTGGGCTGGTCGCAAACCCGCAAGCGCTGGCTGATTAAGGCTATTTTAAACAAAGCCGACAAGATTATCTGCGCTAATACCTATACCGCCAGTCAAGCCAAAAAAATCGTGGCCACGGCTGATTTAGGCAGGGTAGCCTGCGTTAATCCGGGTATTGAGGGCGGAACTATTGTCTATGACGAGGCCAAAATTGAGGCCCTGAAAAGACGCTATAATTTGGCCGGAAAAACCGTCCTTTTGACCGTTGGACGGCTAACTAAGCGCAAAGGGGCTGATATGGCCTTGGAGGCCCTAAATTTGGCCAAAAATAGCCTCCCAGAGCTCGCTTTTGTCATTATTGGGCAAGGAGAGGAGGAGGCCAATTTAAGGTCTAAAATAGGCAATTTAGGGCTTGGCCGCCAAACCCATATTTTAACCGGGGTTGAGGACGAGGAAAAGATGAATTGGTACAAGCTTTGTGATATCTTTATTATGACGGCGTGCCAAATCGGCGCCGATATGGAGGGCTTTGGTATTGTTTATCTGGAAGCCGGTTTAGCCGGCAAACCGGTCATCGCCGGAGCGAGCGGCGGAGTGGCTGACGCCGTGGCCGACAACATCAACGGCCTCTTGGTTGACCCGACCAATCCCGAGCAAATCGCCGAAGCGATAGTGAAGCTGGCCAAGTATCCGTCCTTGAGAAATCGTTTGGGCGATGCCGGTCGCCAGCGCGCCCTGGAAAATTTTAATTGGGAAGGACAGGCTAAGAAAATCTTCGATTTTCTAAAAAGTTAAAGATGCCAGCTTTCGCTGGCATGACGAAAGAGAATATGATTTCTATAATTATTCCTGTTTATAATCAAGCTGAGAAGTTGGCCAAGTGTTTGGCGAGCATTTTAAATCAAACTTTTACCGATTATGAAATAATCGTGGTTAATGACGGCTCGCGGGATAACCTTAAAGAGGTGATAGCGGATTTTACCAAACAGTTGGCGGTGCTGGCTTTGCCGGAATCGCGCCTGGCTTCGGAAAATCCGGAACTGGAAAAAGTTGAACTGGCGAATTTTAAATTTATTACCCAAGCTAACGGCGGGGCCAATGCGGCGCGCAATCGCGGCGCGCGCGAGGCGACGGGGGAGTATCTGCTGTTTTGCGACGCGGATATTGTTTTGGATAAACAAGCGCTGGAATATTTTACTGATGCGCTCAAGGAAAACCCGGAGGCCGCTTATGCTTATTCGTCTTTCAAATTCGGCTGGAAAACTTTTCACTTGTTTCCTTTTGACGCGGACAAATTAAAACAAATGCCGTATATTCATACGACTTCGTTAATTAGAACCAAAGATTGGCCCGGCTTTGACGAAAAAATTAAGCGCTTGCAGGATTGGGATTTGTGGCTGACCATGCTCGCGCAAGGTAAAAAGGGAGTGTGGATTGATATGATTTTATTTCGCGTCGCGGGCGGTGGCACGATGAGTGCTTGGCTGCCGAGCTTTATTTATAAATTATTGCCTTGGTTGCCGGCGGTGAAAAAATACAACGCCGCTGTGGAAGTAATCAAGAAAAAACATAATTTATAATCGTCTCCCTCTCCTAAATTAGGAGGGGGGAAAGTATGAAAAATATTTTTGATAAAAAGTTTTGGCTGATTTTGGCGGCAATTCTGGGCGTTGAACTTGCGTCTTATTTTGGATTTGTCTGGCCGGTTGTTAACACCATCGGTTTTTTTGTTATCGCCGCGGCGGCGCTGGTGTTGTCGGTTGTGGACATAAAATACGGCTTACTGCTGGCGTTCGCTGAATTGTTTATCGGCTCGTTCGGACATTTATTTACTTGGGAAGTCAGAGGCGTTGATATTTCTATCCGCATGGCTTTGTGGCTGATTATTTTGTGGGTTTGGCTGGCGCAGACGATTATTAAAATCATCAAAACCAAAAAAATAAAGCCGGTTCTGGCCCTGCCTTACGGCAAATATTTTTATCTTTTGTTTGCCTTTGTCGCGCTGGGTTTAGTGGTCGGCTATGTTAATCATAATAATTTTGCCAACATAGTTTTAGACGCCAACAGCTGGTTTTATTTGGCACTGATTTTTCCCTTGGCGCAAGTGTTTGGAAAAGGTGGACCTCACCCTGACCCTCTCCTTCGCAAGGAGAGGGAAAATAATTGGCAAGATTTAGTGCGGCTGCTGGCGGCCGCGGTCGTTTGGCTTAGCGTGGAAACTTTGGCGGCACTGGCATTTTTTTCGCACCTTGCCGATTGGCAAAACTTGGGGCTATATCGCTGGCTGCGCGTGACGGGCGTGGGCGAGGTGACGAGTATGAGCTCGGATTTTGTACGAATTTTTTTCCAGTCGCATATTTATGTCTTATTGGCTGTTTGTTTGCTAATGCCTTTAATGGCAGCGGCGATTAAAAACAAACAGGGGATTTGGTTAAAATGGTGGCTGGTAACTGCCGGGCTGACGGTTATTATCATCACTCAATCGCGCAGTTTTTGGGTGGGGCTGGCGGCGGCGCTGGCCAGCTTAATAATTTATTTATTAAAAACCAAACTGCCGTGGCGCGTTTGGTTTAAGTTTATCGGATTGTTTGCGGCCAGCGTTATCGCCAGCTTATTGCTTATGACCACCTTAGTTAAACTGCCCGGCTTCGGGGCTTGGAATATGTTAAGCCAAAGAAGTAATTTAAATGAGGCGGCAGTGTCGTCGCGCTGGGCGCTCTTGCCCAAGCTCTGGCAAAAAATCGGCGAGTCGCCGGTTTTGGGGCGCGGCTTTGGCACAACCGTAATTTATAAATCCAGCGACCCGCGCGTTTTGGCCACGCACCCCGACGGTCTTTACGAAACTTATGCTTTTGAATGGGGCTGGTTGGATTTATGGCTGAAATTAAGTTTAGTCGGCGCTTTAATTTATTTATTATTTTTGCTGAATTTAATCCGCGATGCCTGGCGCCTGAATTCGCCGAACGGCATCGGTTTGGTTATGATTATTACCGCCTTGATAGTGGTTAATGTTTTTACGCCCTATTTAAATCATCCGCTAGGACTGGGGATAGTAATGCTTACCGCCTGCTGGCTAAAGGCTAAAAGTTAAGTTGCGATTTTTTAAAAACTGTGTTATTGTACCAAACAATTATTTTCTATTAAAAATGAATATCTTATGACCGACCAAATTATCTCGCCCGAGGGTTATAATAAACTCAAAGAAGAACTGGAAAATTTATCTACGGTTAAGCGGCGGGAAATCGCCGAACGAATTGAAGCGGCCAAGGAGCTCGGGGACTTGAGCGAGAACGCCGAGTATGCCGATGCCAAAGAAGCACAAGCTTTTAACGAGGGCCGCATCGGCGAAATTTTCAACTTACTTAAAAATTTAAAGGTGGTAGAAAGCAAGGGCAGCGGCGCTGTTGGCATGGGTTCAAAAATTACCGTGGTGTCGGACGGCCGCGAACGCCAATTTGAAATCGTCAGTTTTAACGAAGCCGATCCGCTCGTGGGCAAGATTTCCAACGAGTCGCCCATCGGCGAGGCCTTTTTAAACCGGCAGGCAGGGGAAAAAGTTAAAGTGGTAACACCCAAAGGCGAAGTTGAGTACAAGATTTTGAAAATTGAATAAATTAAATTGTTGTTTAAAAAAATATTTGAGGTGTAAAATGGAGAGTCCTTTTTGTGTTTTTGCGCTGGTTAACGGAACCAATAAAGAGATTGATTTATTACTGGAAAATGTTAAACGGAGAGGCCATACCATTGATTATAGTGACAATATCGCTGACGCTGTGGCAAAACTAAATAATGGCAAGCTGCATCCGGAATGTTTATTGTTTGATTATCAATCTTTTTGCGCTCATCGCCAAGATATTATTTCAATGATAGAGGATAATGCACAATTACAAGGCATACCAGTCGCCGTTGTCGCTGACATCGACAATAATGATCATTTTACCGAACTTGATAATTATGCCATAAAAGTCATTCCCTTGCCGTCATCAACTTTAATTTTTAGACAAAGGGTGTGTGAGTTGGCAGAGTTGGGCAGATTAAGAGCAGTTTTTAAAAAAAGATTTACAGCTCCTCAATAACCGGCTGCATTTAAAATTAACGCCCCCTGCTTATTAGCGGGGGCTTTTTTATTTTGACTTAAGCCGCGAGATATATTAAAATTAATGGCATAATTCACATAAGACTGATCCGCGGGGAGCGGGAAATTTTTTAGTATGATTAAAGCTAAACAAAGCGAACGGCAAGACCGGCTGGAACGGTTAAAACAAATTAAGGCCGCCGGCATTAATCCTTACCCGGCCAAAACTAATCGCGACACCATGGTGGCCGAAGCGCTGCAAAATTTTGAGGAACTTAGCGCTTCCCAAAATAAGATAATTATTGCCGGCCGCTTGCGCAGTCTGCGCGACCACGGCAATATCAGTTTTGCCGACCTGGAAGACTGGAGCGGCGGTTTGCAATTAGTCTTAAACAAAAAAGAACTGGGCGACGAGGTTTATAAAAATTTTACTAAATTAGTTGACAATAACGACTTCCTGGAAGCCGAGGGAACTTGTTTTACTACCCAGGCCGGCGAAAAAAGTTTGCTGGTCAAATCTTGGCGCCTTTTAACCAAAACTCTGCGCGGCATTCCCGACGCGCATTTCGGTTTAAAAAACGAAGATGAAAGATTGCGCAAAAGATATTTGGACATAATTCTGGACCCGGAGGTGAAAGACATGATTATCAAGCGCGACAAGTTCTGGAACGCGGTGCGCTCGTTTTTGAAAACTCGCGGTTTTATTGAAGTGGAAACGCCGGCGCTGGAAGTGTCGGCCGGCGGCGCGGACGCCAAACCGTTCATCACACATCACAATGCTTTGGATATGGATGTTTATTTAAGAATCTCCATGGGCGAATTGTGGCAGAAAAAACTGATGGTGGCGGGACTGGAAAAAACTTTTGAAATCGGCCGGCAATTCAGAAACGAAGGTATGGACGCCGAACATTTGCAGGACTACACGCAAATGGAGTTTTATTACGGCTATGCCGATTATGAGATGGGTATGGCCTTAGTGGAAGAAATGTATAAATTCGTGGCCGAAGAAACTTTCGGTACCCTGAAATTTACTATCGGCGAATTTGAAGTTGATTTAGGTAAACCATGGGAGCGCTATGATTATCGGGAAACAGTCTTAAAATATACCGACATTGATATTTTGGAAGCCAGTCAGGAGCAAATGGAAGCCAAATTGCAGGAATTGGGCGTGGAGTACGACCGCAAAGGCTTTAATCTAACCCGCGCTATTGATAATCTTTGGAAATATTGCCGCAAACAAATCGGCGGACCGGGCTTTTTGGTCGGCGTGCCGGTTACCGTGTCGCCCTTAGCCAAGCGCGATGATAATAATCCGGCTTTGGCCCAGCGCTTTCAGCCGATTATTGCCGGTTCGGAACTGGGCAACGGCTACAGCGAATTAAACGATCCGGTTGACCAATTGGAACGCTTTGAAGAGCAGCAAAAACTCAAAGACGCCGGCGATGAGGAAGCGCAAAGCAAGGACGAGGATTTTGTGGAAGCCTTGGAATACGGCATGCCGCCGACTTGCGGTTATGGCATGAGCGAGCGCGTTTTTAGTTTTTTTATGAATAAATCGGCGCGCGAGTGCCAGATTTTTCCGCTGATGAAACCGAAAGATTATCAGCCGGGCGTGGCGCCGGTGGCCACGGAAGTTGCCTCGGTGGTGGAAATTTCGCCGGGCGAAAAACCAAACGAAGATAAAAAAAAAGATTCCGGTGGCCTTGGCATAAGTTATAAACACGCCAAACGGCTGGTGGCGGAAAATATCCGCGATGTCCATACTTTATATCACTCCTTGGAAACCGAGGCGATAATGCGCGCGCTGGCCCGCCATTTCGGCCAAAATGAAGAGGAGTGGGGAATAATCGGCCTGTTGCACGATATTGACTGGGAATTAACTAAGAGCGACCCCAAACATCACTGCGTTAAAGCGATTGAGATTTTAAAGAATGCCGGCGCCAGCCAATTTTTAATTAATACTATCATTTCCCACGCTTACGGTTCGCCGCAGTGCCCGGCCTACTTTGATAAAAAACGCAACGGTAATTTGGAGCATCTGCTGGCGGCGGCCGAAACCGTTACCGGCTTAATTGTCGCCACGACGCTGGTGCGTCCGGACAAAAAATTGGCCGAAGTGGAATTGGCCAGCTTAGAGAAAAAATACAAAACCAAAGGCTTTGCCGCCAACTGCGACCGCGCGATAATTGCCGAGTGCGAATTGGCTGACATTAATTTAACCGCCTTTTTGGACTTAAGTTTGAAAGCCTTAAAAAGCATCGCCAAGGAAATTGGACTTTAATCAAACAACAAATAGCAAACAACAAACAACATTGAAATAATTTAGAAATTTTAAGAAATTATTTAAAATTATGAAGAGGAGAAATGTGGTAATTTACATCATTGTCTGTTTATTGGCTATAGCAGTTGTCGCTTGGGGGCTTTTACTGTTTTATTCGAAAAATCAAGTAAACAAACCCTCTAATTTACAAACGGCGCCGACAGCTTCTCAAACGCCAACTCCGGCAAAAGACGGACAAAAATCTTTTCAAAATAATAAATTGGGCGTTTCTTTCACTTACCCTTCTACCTGGCCGGAACCGGTTGTAACTGAAAAAAATATTATTGGTGATAATGGTTATATTTCTTTTAGCGAAGAGGCTGGGCTATGGAGAATTGATTTAGGACAACGAGACAGCCAAATTCGCGAAGGAGGGGGCGGCTATTATTGGAATATTATTGCCTACGGAAAGAAAGATTACCAACAATTTAGAAATAGTCTCTTGGGAGATACCGGTATATATAGAATTATAAAAGAGACTTTGGTTAACGGTAATCAGGCTATTATTTTTACCGAAGGTGGGATGTGCGGATATAAAAATGCCATTATTTTCGGAAAAAATAAAACTTTGATAATTGAATCTTATTGTGGCGGAGACGACTCCGAAATTGGCGATAAAATAAATGATATTCTGGAAAATTTAAAATTTTAAATTAATATATGCTGGATATTAAATTCATCCGCGAGCACAAGGAGGAGGTGAAAACCAACTGCGCCAACCGGCAGGCGAGGGTGGATATTGATAAATTATTGGAATTGGACGACAACAAACGCCGGTTGATGGCCGAGGTTCAAGCCTTAAGAGGGGAGCGCAATCAGAAATCCAAAAGCAAACCGACCGATGAAGAAATTGCCAAAATGAAAGAGTTGGGCGACAAAATTCAGGTCAAAGAAGGGGAGTTGCGGTCTTTGGAAGAGACTTTGAAGTCCTTGCTCTTGGCGGTGCCCAACTTAACGCACCCGGATGTTAAAATCAGCGCCGATGAAGATGATAATCGAGTGATGGAACAATTCGGCCAGCCGACCAAGTTTAATTTTACGCCTAAAGACCATTTGGAATTGGCGCAAAAATTAGATTTGATTGACTTGGAACGCGCCGCCAAAGTATCCGGCGCCAAATTTTATTACTTAAAAGGCCGTTTGGCGGAGCTGGAGCAAGCTTTAACCGCCTATGCTTTAGATATTATTAAAAAACACGGTTATCAATTACTGGCTACGCCTTATTTGGCTTCCAGCCAGCTGATTGAGGAGATGGGCTTTAATCCGCGCGGCGAATCTACGCAAGTTTACAATATTGCCAACGATAATTTAAGTTTAATCGGCACGGCCGAGATTACTTTAGGCGCTTATCATGCCGACGAAATCTTAGCCGGAAAAACTTTACCGCTGCGTTATGCCGCTCTGACGCCGTGCTTCAGGACTGAAGCCGGCAGTTATTCCAAATTTTCCAAAGGACTGTTTCGCGTACACCAATTTAATAAAGTGGAAATGTTTATTTTCGCCCGGCCGGCCGACAGCGAAGTTTATCATTATGAATTATTAAAAATTGAAGAAGAAATTTGGCAGGGCCTGAAAATTCCTTGCCGCGTTATTGACCACGGCACGGCCGATTTAGGCAATCCAGCCAGCCGGACCTTTGACTTGGAAGCCTGGCTGCCGGCCAAGCCCAACAAAAATGGCCAGCTGGGCGACTGGGCCGAGGTGACTTCTTGCTCTAACTGCACTGATTACCAGGCTAGAGGCCTTAATATCCGTTTTAGTGATGATAAGGGCGATAAGGCGCTGGTCCATACCCTAAACGGTACCGGCGTGGCCACAGCGCGCGCCTTGGTGGCGATTTTGGAAAATTACCAGCAAGCCGACGGCAGCATTAAGATGCCGAAAGTTTTAAGAAAGTATTTGGATTTTAAAGTTATAAAATAAGGAGGTTATGTATCAATATCGCCCCAGGCACGCTGTTAGGACAAAAGCCTACCACCAAAGCCGGACCGGCAGACAGCGTCCGAGCCGCTCAAAAAAGTTTTATGCCTGGGGCATTTTATGGTTAGTGATTTTTGGCGGTCTGGGTTATTGGCTGTTTATTTCTTCCAGTTTCCGGTTAGAAAGAGTTATGACGAGCGATGCCAAAAACTTTGCCACCCAAGATTTAATTGATATGGCCTGGCAAACGGCGCATCAAAGCAAGCTGCTGCCAGCCGATAACCTGCTGTTATTTGATAAAAAAAGCTTACTGGCCGCCATTAATGATAAATATTATTTAAGCAATTTAAAAATCAAAATCCGCCTGCCGCACACTCTGATGATTAGCTTCCAGGAACAAAACTACGGCTTAATCTGGCAAGAAGACAATCATTTTTATTATGTTAATTATCAGGGCGATATTATTTTTGAAAAAATTGAAGTGGCCGAGAATGTCACGCTGGTTTACAACCGCGGCCGCGCCAGGCGAGAGGGGAGACGAATTAACATTGAAGAGAAGTACTTAACCTTCGCTAATGACCTTAATCGCGCTTTTAGCGAACAAATTAAAGGTTTAACGGACAGGGAGATTTTTATTGATGATGAACTGAATACGGTAAAAATTCAAATAACAAACGGCCCGGTCATTAAATTCAACACCGAGGACCCAGTTACCAAACAGCTCCTGAAGCTCGAGACTCTGCGGCGCCTGGAGTTAAGCGACGGCAAGGTCTTCAACTCCAAACAATATATTGATTTAAGATACGGCGACAGAATTTTTTATCAATAATATTTTGCGACACATAACTATGTCCGACTCCCCAAGGGGAGAGGCTAAACTAAAATATGGACCAAGAAAAAGTCTTTAAGTTAATCTTCTTTATCACATTTTTGGTGTTTTGCGTTACCATAATAGGATTTTTTTTGCTGGGCATAAAAATCGGATTATTGTTTACGCCGGAGATAAAAATTGCCGGTATGAGCATCAAGAACCTTATCGGAGGACTTAGGCCGTAGGGTAAAGTTCGATTAAGGGAGAAAATCGGGCTATATTAGGCAATAGTTCGGTTTTTTTATTTTAATAGCTGAATGCCAATACCTTGAGCCTTAGTGTCGTTTAAGTTATATTGTGCGACGCATTGTTTTTTCTCTTTACACTTGAGGGCACTACCCTCTTTTTTGTTTTTTTAATAAAAATTTTTTCTCCTCGCTTAAGCGCATCTATTACCTGCCAATATTTCTTTTCCCCCTCTCCTCTGCGGCGCGGTAATAGGGTAGTGAGGGGGCACTGAGGCGATTTTTAAAAAATAAAAAGAGGAGTATTACTACTCCCCTGTTAATTTTACCGTTAATTGACATTGATATGTTCCTGAGTTTTAATAATAATTTTTTTATTATCAATAATTTTCTGAACATCATCCTTGCAAAATCTTTTTGATAACTTTGTTACGGTTTTCTTAAATTTGAATACAAACCATAAACAACTTGCGGCAACTACTGCCAATGGCCATAGGAAAACTATGGTGTCTGGCAAAGACTTATTGTCTCCCACTAAAAAACTTAAAATAATCGCCCCGCCAACAGCAGTTGTAAGCATGCCAAGAAACCAAGCCGCTACAGCGATCTCGCCTAATGTTTCTCTCTTCATAACCGCCCCCATTTTTAAAGGTTCAATAATATTTTATTTGCTTTTATCTTATCCCCTATTATCTGGTTTGTCAAAAATAAAAAGAGGAGCATTGCTACTCCCCTGTTAATTTTTTACCGCTAATTGCTATTAATTTCTTGGGTTCCATTAATAATTTCTTTGTTGTCAATAATCTCTTGAGTGCCGACCTTAGAAAATTTTCGAAATACGCTTCTATGTATACCATAGAAAAATAGTGCCGTAACAAATATAAGTGATACACCATAGACAATAAAAAACTCTCTAACACCGCCCCATGGTATTATGAAACAACCAATAATACTCCCCGCAAAAATAATGACACTGGCAATCATTACCAGCTTGGCGCTAATAACCATGTCTCTACTTCTTCCCTCAAACACAAAAAATCGCTTTTGCTGTTTTTGGTCCTCAATGAGATAATATTTCATAAATCCCCCGGTTTTAAAGGTTCAATAATATTTTATTTGCCTTTATCCTATCCCCTATTTATTTTTTTGTCAAAAAGATAAAAGAGGCAACTTATGTCGCCTCTTTTTTAAATTTTAATCTCATTCCAACTGAACAGCTTGCCCGCCACTTTTTTCGCAGTAACTATTATCTTATCGTAATCCAAATTGGCAAAAATAGCTGTCAATACAGCGAAGTATGGCGTTACATAGATAAAGCCGCCTTTACTGAAAAGCCAGCTGCCTCCTTCCCAGATTAACAGGTAGCCAAGGAGTAAACTTATCAGTGAATACACCAGGGTTTTTCTTTGTTGGCGTTGGTCTTTTTCTTCTCGCATAAGTCACCCGGAAATTTAAATGAACAAAATTATTTACCTTTTGCTTTAATTATAATCCCCTATTAAATTTTTTGTCAAAAATAAAAAGGAGTATTGCTACTCCCTTTTTTTAAAATTACAATTAGTCTCTAGTTTGGTTAATGACAATATTGCTGGAATAATATTTTCTCAAACAATATTGATTCATTAAACCGACGATAGCTTCGGCAAATTCCGCTGACGACTCTTCACTCACCTGCTCGTAAGTCCGGCTTAGCAAGGACTCGGCTGGCGAATTTTTGGCGGCCGTTAACGCCGATTGTAAAAACACCACTATCACCCGTCTGGTATCGCGACCATGCCGGTGCCAGCGCTTAATGGTGTGTCCCAAAGAAATAATCTCAAACTGCTCTCTTGGGTTCATTGCGTCAATCACCTGTTTTAAACAAAAGGTTAATTCCAGCATGCGCTGTCCCTTTTGCTCGGGTTGATATCCGGCTTATCAAATATCTGACCCTTAGCTTTAGATTGCTCGGCATAAGCTTGTTTGAAATTTCCTAACTCTTGCCATCTCAAAACCTTAGCATTGGTATCAGCCAACTTGTATGCTTCCCCCAATAAATACTTAGCTGACGGGTCGGTAGTTGATTTATAAGCCCTGGCTAACAGATTCATAAATTTGGTCCAGAAAACTACTTTGTTTTCTTCCAAATTATACATCTGAATTAAGCATATTTTCATTTGCTCTGCTTCAACCGGATCAGCCTTGGTCATAATTACTTTTATGCAATTACCGACCAAACCTAAATCCAGGCGTTTTTCATCTGCCATTTTCTCTCCTTTTTATTAAGTTTTTAATAATACATTTTTAATTTAAGATTGCTAATATAATAACATATTTAATATTAAATGTCAATGGATAACAAAAAACCGCTAAAATTAGCGGTTTAATTATTAATATTAG
>JAKAFD010000039.1 GCA_021818075.1 bacterium | reverse complement strand
ACCCCGACGGTTGTCTGGTTTGTTTTGTTTAGGATTGTTATAATCTTAAATAGAATAAAGCAGACAACCGTTTTTTAATTATTCTATTTATGTATAGTGGTATCAAGAAAAAATTGACGGCGTGTGAGCCGTCATCCCGGCCAAGCGAATTGCCATAAGGCAATGAAGCGCGAGCCGGGATCCAGAAGCTTAATATTATTTCAAAGTTTATGTATAGCGATATCAAAACCAAATTCAAACAGATAGAAGCTGAGTTATCCGACCCGGCCGTGTTTAATGACGCCAAAAAGGTGGCCGAGCTGGGCAAGGCGCGCGCCGAATTGGCCGAAGTGGTCGGTTTAATTAACGACTGGGAAAAAATTGTGGCGGAAATTACCGAACACGAAACGGTAATGAAAGGCTCTGACGCCGAACTGGCAGCCCTGGCGGAAAGCGAACTCTCGGCATTAAAAAATAAAGAAACGGATTTGAAAACTAAAATTGAAGCCGAACTGCACCCCGCCGACCCCAATGACAAAAAAACCGCCATCATTGAAATCCGCGCCGGCACGGGCGGCGATGAGGCCTCGCTTTTCGCCGCCGAACTTTTCCGCATGTACTCCCGTTGGGCTGAAAACCGCGGCTGGAAAATTGATTTGCTGGATTCGTCCCGCACCGATTTGGGCGGCTTTAAAGAAATAACTTTTGAAGTTGTGGGCAAAGGCGCTTACGGCGATTTTAAATTTGAAGCGGGGACGCACCGCGTCCAGCGCGTGCCCGCCACCGAAAAAGCCGGCCGCGTTCATACTTCCACCATCACCGTCACGGTTTTCCCCGAAGCGCAAGAAACCGATATTGAGATTAAACCCTCGGATATCCGCATTGACACTTTTTGCTCGTCCGGCCCGGGCGGCCAGTCGGTCAACACCACTTACTCGGCGATTCGCATTTTACACATTCCGACCGGTATGATTGTTTCCTGCCAGGACCAAAAATCCCAGCACCAAAACAAAGAAAAAGCCCTGCAGGTCTTGCGCTCGCGGCTTTTGGCCAAAGCGGAAGAAGAAAAACGCGCCAAAGAATCAGCCGCCCGCAAGGAAATGGTGGGCGCGGGCGAACGCGCCGACAAAATCCGCACCTACAACTTTCCCCAAGACCGCATCACCGACCACCGCGTGGGCGAATCGTGGCATGATATCAAATCTATTTTAGAGGGTGATATGAGTAAAATGCTGGCAACGCTTAAAGAGAGACTGAAGCAATAAACTTTTCTTCTCTACTTTTTCTAGGAAAAAGTAGCAAAAAGTCGCGCCTGGAATAAAATTTGCTATATTTTTTCACTCCCGCTAACATAATTTCGTAACTTGCCTACGGCCTCAAACAAACGAAATTATGTAACGCTTCGTTCAAAAATAAAACGCCAATTTTCTTATTGGCGCGTAATCTAATTAAAAAATCCCTAAAACTCAAAGAGTCAAAGGGATTAATACAAAAGGTACAAAAATTTAAATAGTCACACCTGCTGGAACAATCACCCTATAAAATCGGTCGCCACCCCAAACATATTCAATCCCAGGTATACTAGGCCAGTGATCAAAGCGGTTGTAATAAATAGCCAAACCACCAGAGTTAATGCACACGCGAGCAACTAAAAAATATCCATAATCTTCCCTGAACAGAAAAAACATGCCATAGACATCTCCTTGTAATAAATCGTTATTTGTACGGCAGAATTCCTCTATTTGAGATTGCGTCAAACACAGTTTATCTAAATCGCCAGATAGCGAGCAGAACATATCCTTAAAGGTTGCATCAGCAATCACTTCATACATGTCTATCGGCGTATCCGGTGTAGCCACACCAGGATTATCTAAACCACGATTTTTAAATTTAGGATCTATAAAACCATTGAAAGTATCTTTAGCTTGAGCCAAAGTCTTTTTGCCATCCGTGGCCTTAATGATTAGTTTTTTTTCTGTCGTCAATAGACGAAGAACCGGATTGGTTGCCATACCATACACCTCTTTTTCTTTATTGTTAATAATACAAATTAATTTCTTAGTTAATTATATCATAATTTAAAAATATTGTCAATAGTATTACACAAATTTTGGCTAAAACAAGCCAAAAATTAAGGAAAGTTGCTGACAGGCCGGACTGGGAGGCCGAGATTTTGCTGGCCGAGGCCCTAAAAAAACCGCAGGCCTGGATTTTGGCGCACAATGACTATCGGTCGACCAAAAAAGAGCTGACGGTCTTTAACCAACTTATGACGCGCCGGCTTAAAGGCGAACCCTTGGCTTATGTTTTGGGCGAGCAGGAATTTTACGGCCTGCCCTTTAAGGTTAATAAGCATGTTTTAATTCCCCGCCCGGAAACGGAGTTAATCACGCAACATGTAACACACAACACGCAACAGGGAGATAATTTAATGATTATCGATGTTGGCACCGGCAGTGGCGCGATTATCATTTCGCTGGCAAAAAATATCAAGAACCCGGATACTAAATTCTTCGCCACGGATATTTCCAGTAAGGCTTTGGCCGTGGCCAATCAGAACGCTAAATTAAACGGAGTATCAAAGAATATAACTTTTATCAAAGGTGATTTATTGAAGCCAATTTTATCAAATTTAAAAATTAAAAATTATTTACAAAATTATAAAATTAAAAATTCAAAAATTATTATCACTGCAAACTTGCCTTATTTAAAAACCGGCCTCCCCGGCCTGACCAAGGCGCAAAAACGCGCTTTGAGTTTTGAACCTCGCCAAGCGCTGATAGCCGGAGCGGACGGCTTAAAATATTATCGCCAGATGGCTACGCAGATTAACCAATTGCGCGCCGCTTATCCCCGCTTAAATTTAACGCTCTATTTGGAAGCCGACCCCGACCAAATGGCGAAGCTTAAAAAATTATTCCCCGCCTTTAAAGCCAAAGTCATTAAAGATTTCTGCGGCCGCAACCGATTCTTAATCCTTAACTAAAAACACCCCCCGATGAACATCGGGAGATGTTTTTTATTTTTGTCTTTAATTGCAAATGCCGGACGCGGTATAAGGATTAACGGGGCTGACCGAAGAAACATTATAAGTCCCATTACAAGTATAGATAGCGATTCGGCCAGGCGCGCCATTACCGCCGCCGCGGCAGTCTGAAGGCACAACCGCCGGCGAACCATTACCATAAGTGGCATTGATAACGCTGGCCGTTACGGTATTGGCATAAATTTTTATACTGCCGCCGGCACCGCCGCCGCCGCCATTGCAACTGCCCTGGCAATGGACTCTGGCGTCCTCGCCGTTGGCTTTAATGGTTAGACTACCGCTAATAGCTGAAGCGCCAACCATTATTATGCCACCGCCCTGGCCGCCACAATCACCGGCTGCACCGCCGTCATCAGCTCCGCCGCCACCGCCGCCGCCACCCATAAACAACTGGCTGAGATCGGTCAAACCGGTTTGACTGCCGGCTGACCCTCCAGGATTACCGCCCGGACAACCACCGCCACTGATACCGGCCACTGCACCAGCGGCATTACCGCCGCCGCCGCCGCCGGAACCATAAGCGTATTGATAAGGATAAGCAGAGCGGCCAGCGCCGCCGCCATTGCCATTGGCCGAGGTGCCCCAGGCATTTCTCGCCGGTCGTCCCCAAGTGCCTTCACCGGCTTGCGTGTAATCGCAGTTAATAACTTTCCAATTATCATAGCCGCCGTTATAGCCGCCGGCAAACATAGAGATGATACCGCTACCGTTTAAAGTACCGCTGACCCGGAAAGCTAAAAAGCCGCCGGCACTACCATTCCAAGCCGACGCCGACAACGAACTGTTAACCGTTAAATCGGTATATTGGGGCACGCGCTGAATAATAATTTTTTGCGTATTCGGGTTGCCGTAAAGTTTGGTCAGATTAGTTTTGAAAGTTATAATATTATTACTGACCGACTGGACCAAAATTGATTCATAATTACCGACATAGCTATAATCGGTGCTGGTGCCTTGTAAATTAATAATTAAAATTTCATCTCTGTTTTTTAAACAAGGGCCGGGGGCTGGGCTAACCGTGGCGGAATTAACTGTCAAACCCGTGACCGTAAAAATTTTGCCATCAGCGCAACCGTCGTTATTTAAATCGGCTGTGGCCAAATCCGTGGGCGAGCTGATGGTGTAAGGACCGCCATCCGAACCGGTGCCAAAATTAGAAATCACCAAGGGCGAACACATGGTATCGGGCGTGGCAATACAGTCGCCGGCCGCGATACCGGCGGCGGCGCTGCCCAGGCACCACTGAATCTGATAACTGGAGCCAATTTTGCTATAACTATAATTAGAGCCGTCGCACAAATCGCCATAAGGCGCGATGTCTGGATTAGCCGGAATTTTAACCATTAAAGTATCATTATCGGCCTGGAGCGGCGTGCCGATGGTAATGTTATCGGGATAGCTGCCGACGCGATTTAAATATAGCTCCAAGGCGGTGCGTATTTGTTTAATATCGGAAATACGGCGGGCGTCCTTAGCCCGGCTCCTGACGCTTTGCACGCTGATTATTGCCAGGGTCGCCAAAATACCGATGATGACAATCACCACCAAAATTTCTATTAATGTAAACCCCGTTAAATTTCCCGCTGGCGAGCGGGAAGCCTTGGCATTTAATGGGGTGAAACCGGCCGGTGCTGTTATTTTTTTTACCGACATATAATAACACAATTATAACATTTTTTGCTCACCTCTCCAACAAAAAATCACCCCGAGTCTGTCGGGATGATTTTTATATTAAGGCAAGTTATATTATTTCTTGGCCGGTGCGTCCTCTTTGGCCGGGGTTTCCGCTTCGGCCGGCGCCGCTTCGACTGTCACCGCCGGCGTTTCTACCGTTACTTTGCGAGGCGCCGCCAAACTGAAGACCGGATCGCGCGGACCGCTTTTTACGGTGATACCCGCGGGTAAAATTAAATTTTCCACTCTGATAACATCATCCATCGCCGCCAGCTTGGATAAATCAACCTCAACTTTGGAAATTAAATCTTGCGGCAAGCATTCAATGGTCAACATCTGGGTATTCTTGATTAAAGTGGCACCCAGATTGCTGATGGCCGGACTCTTGCCGACCGGCACCAAATCAATATTCACCACTACCCGGCGTTCGGGGTTAATTTGCATAAAATCAACATGTAAAATTTTATTCTTCAGCGGTTCGCGCTGAATTTCTCTGATTAACACCGGCACGGCCGCCTGGCCGTCAATCGTTAAGTCAATTAACGCCGCCTGATTAACCTTAGCCAAAACTTTACCCAGTTCGGTTTCGTCTAAAAATAAATGCTGGTTAGCAATACCCGCTCCGTATAATTCGGCCGCCACCTGTTCCTGACCGGCATTCTGCTTGTCTCGCGTTACCGCGTTTAGTTTTATTTTTTCCATAATTTTCTAAAGCTATTAATAATTTTTTATCTTGGCTCTGACGATAATGCTTTCCGCCACCCCGATAATCATCAGGTGAGCCAGCATGGCGCTGCCGCCATAACTCAAAAAGGGCAAACCGATGCCGACTACCGGCAGGAGGCCCATATTCATACCAATGTTAACGAACATTTCAATAAAAATCAAGGTAACCGCGCCTAAGAGGAAAAAAATGCCGAAATCATTGTTTATTTTCTTCAAATTAGCCAAAAGCCGGTAAAAAATAATGGCAAAAAAGAACAAGGCCAGGGCCACCCCGACAAAGCCTAATTCCTCGGAAATAACCGCGAAAATAAAGTCATTTTTGGCTTCCGGCAAAAATTTCAGCTGGGACTGCGAACCAAAGCCCAAACCGCGCCCCAGCCAGCCGCCGGCGCCCACGGCAATCATCGCCTGGTTAACATTATAATCGCGGCTCAAGGTCGTGCTGGGCGCCACAAAGGACATAATTCTTTGCTTTTGATAATCCTTGAGAAAAAACTGCCAGCTCAAAGCAAATAGCGCCAGCATAGCCGCGATAATGATTAACAGATATTTTTTGGGAAAATTTAAAAAAATCACCAGACAAAACCAGACCGCAAACAAAACCGCCGCCGAGCCTAAATCCGGCTGCATCAGCACCAGCGTTATCAAGATGCCCACGCCCAAGCCGCTAACCAAGAGACGTCGCAGCGGCCGCGAGGACATCGGTTCGTCCGAAAAATAACGCGCTAACAACAGCAGTAAACAAAATTTAACCAGCTCCACCGGCTGCAGGCTGAAGCCCCACAGAGAGAACCAGCCCTTGGTGCCGTTGATGATTTCGCCAAAAACCAGCACCGCTATCAATAAAATAACCGCTGTCAGATAAAAATAATGGTTATAACTGTAAAAGAAATAATAATCAACAACTATTAAAGCGCCCATCAGCACCACGCCCAAAATCGTGGCTAATAATTGTTTTTTAAAAATCGCCAAACCGCCGGCGCCTTGGCTGTAACTGACGCTGTAAACTTCGGCTAAACCGAAACAAACCAGCAGCAAAACCGAGGCCAGCAAAAACCAGTCTAAATTTTTGACGATAACTCTTAATTTGCCGAACATAGCTGGTTAAAAAATAAAGGCCCCGCCAGTCAAAAGCGAGGCCAACCAATTACCGCTAAACGCCGGTTAGTCAGGGGGACCGAAGTTATTATTGTCTAAAATATTAATGTCGGGAATAACCGTTATGTCCGTAATATTAGGCAGTTTGCCGATGATTGTCAAATTAACCGCCTGCTGCTGCCGGGACTTAAAATCGGAAAAAACATAACGGTTAACGGCGACCAAATTCTGGCTGCTATATAAAATAATTAAAAATGGCGCCTGCTTATAATTAAAATAGGTTTGGTTGGTCACATTGAAAGTTAGCTGGTTGATATCCAGGTTGCCGGTTAAGCCGGATTCGTTGCCGCCCAAAAATTGCTTGTCCCTGACCAAAAAGTCAATCCGATCCTGGCGGTATTTGTCCCAACTGGGTATGTCGTGGGCGTTAATTCGCCGCCAGTTGAAGTAATCCAGCACCAGCACTGCTTTGGACGGCACCGTGGTGATGGTTTGATTTAAACTGATAATAAACTTTTGTTCATT
>JAKAFD010000038.1 GCA_021818075.1 bacterium | reverse complement strand
TTAATAGCGGCTAAAGTTTGGCTTTTGGACTCGGTGGCTGTTTTAGTTTTGGTGGCAGTCATACATTGTATTAAAAATAACCCCAAGGGGTTGTGTTTAAGTTTTGTTATACTATAACAATTATTCTTTTTTGTCAATAATTGCGGACCAGACTCTAATTTTCCTTAGTTATTTTAAAATCGGTGATTTTCAGTTCCCGGGGGTTGATAGTGTAGCTGACCTGGGCTTGCAGGGCGATGTGTCCGTCTTCATAGCTGATATCGGCTTGATTGGCGCCGTTAAACTTAATGTCAGTTAGGTAGAATTTGCCACCCAGCACCTCCTTAGTGGGGGAGAGCTCGGTCAGATGGTTGGCTAGATAATCTTTAACCAGATTTTGTTCGTTATTTAAATTAGGGTCGCGCGGCGCGAATTTTTGGTCGGGCAGAGGCGGCAGTTGAGAGCTTTCGGGTGAGGTGTTGGATTGGCTGTCAGGCGCCGTCTTGATAAAACGGCTTTTAATTAAAAACACCGCCGCCAGGACGATTAACGCCAAAGCTAAAATCGCCAAAATTTTTATTAATAATTTTCGCACAGCCGGTTTAAGCTTCATAGTCTTCGCTATTAGCGATTTGGTCGGAAAAATCCTCCCACATAGCCATTAGCTGGTCCTTGATAAATTCTTCGTTTTCGTCGTCGCTTAACTTGCCTTTCTCGGAGAAATAATCAATCGTTTCATTAACGAATTCGCCGTAAGCGTCGCGGTCATAAGCGCCTTGTTCGCGCATTTTCTTTTTAACCAGCTGATAAATTTCTTGGACGATATTTTCCATACGATTATTTTACTTTATTTGCCTTCATTATAAAAGTAAAAAATCCGCCGGTCAAATCGTCTTGATTTTTTTAGTTAGTTATGTTAATTTAGAAGCTGTTTACCTAGGGTTGTCAAACCTTTTTTGTTTAGCCAAAATGCTTTAAAATGTTATTAGTTGCCGCTCCTGTGGTGAAATGGATATCACACTTGGCTTCGGACCAAGAGTTTCGGGTTCGAGTCCTGACGGGAGCACAAGATGCGAACATAGCACGCCAACTGCTTGGCGTGCGCCAGGACGAGAAAGCCGGAGCGATGTTTGCCGCGCAATTCCGGCGCGGCAAACCGCGAGGCGGGGTCGCGACCTTGCGAGCGGAAGCGAGCGAGAGTTGTGACCGAGTCCTGACGGGAGCACAGAGGCTGGGTAGCTCAGTTGGTTAGAGCGTAGCACTCATAACGCTAAGGTCGAGAGTCCGATCCTCTCCCCAGCCACGAATAATTTTTTGCCTCGTTAGCTCAGTTGGTAGAGCAGCTGCCTCTTAAGCAGACGGTCGCAGGTTCGAATCCTGCACGGGGCACAAAAATAAAAGCACTTCAAGAAGTGCTTTTATTTTTTGCTCCGGAGCCAGCCAACTGCTTGGCTGGCGTCAGGATGAGAAAAGCGCAGCGATGTGCGGCGAGCAATTGGGGCGAGCCGCACCGCGAGCTGGGGTCGCGACCGAGCGAGCGGAAGCGAGCGAGAGTTGTGATCAAATCCTGCACGGGGCACAAAACTAAAAACACCCCCCGGTGTTCATTGGGGGGTGTTTTTAGTTTTTTATTCAGTCGCTTCAGCGTGAGTTTCCTGCGGTTCTTCAGCCGGCGTTTCGGCCATGGCTGCTTTAGCCTCCTTTAGGCTGATTTTGCCTTTAAGCGTGTCTTTCAGGGTTTTGCCGGTCTTAAACTTGGCCACGCGTACCTCGGGAATAGTGATGCGCTCCGTAGGTTTCTGCGGATTGATACCGCCGCGCGCGTGGCGGGTCTTGGCTTCAAACGAGCCGAAACCGACCAGATTGACCTTGCGGCCGGCCAGCAGCTCTTCAATAATCAGCTCAATCATAGTATCAATCGTTTTTTCTACCTCCTTTTTGTTGACCTTAGTTTGGTCAGAAATTTTTTCAATTAAGCCAGCTTTGTTCATATAAGCTTAGACCCAACAGTTAGTTGAGTATTAATTATTTTTGAATGAATAATCCGGCTACAGCCAGAACGACGAAGACAGCAATCAAAATAATAGTCGCTCGGAACAAGAATTTCTCGGCACCGCGTTTAGTGCGGTAAATTTCACCGCCGCCCCCGAAAGACGCGCCCAGTCCGGCGCCGCGATTTTGCAGCAGAATAGATAGAATTAACAAGACGGAAACGACAATTTGTAAAATTTGAATGATTTGCGGAGTCATAAACGATTATTTGCCAGCCGTTTTAGCCTGCTCCACGATTTTGGCCAGCACCGCTTTATTATTAACGGCCAAATCGGCCATGATTTTTCGGTCAATGGTAATATTGGCTTTTTTCAGCAAGCCGATGAATTGGGAATAGGATAAGCCGTAGTCTTTAAGAAAGGCGCTAATTTTCGTCTGCCATAAAGCGCGACGCGTGCGTTTTTTCAAACGGCGATCAATATAAGCGTGCGCGCCGGCTTTAACCGAAGCGGTTTTAGCCAAGCGGACTAATTTTTTTCTTCCCCATTTAAAGCCTTTAACTTTTTTGAGAAGGTTGCGTCTGGTTTTGAGGTGTAGCTTACCGCGTTTAACTCTGGGCATAAACTTTAATTAGTTCCAATTAAACTTTGTTTAATTATAAGGCATTAATTTATTAATGGTTTTGGTAAAAGTATCGTTACCGGGAATATCACGGCGTTTGTTGCGTTTGATTTTGCCTGATTCGCGGGAATTAAAATGGTCTTGGCCGGCTTTGCGGCGCAATAGTTTACCGGCGCCGGTCTTTTTATATCTTTTGACCGTGGCTTTGTGAGTCTTAATCTTTGGCATATTGAGGATAAAAGAATTAGTGCTTGAGGCACTAAATTTTTCGGTAAGGTTAGCTTTTTTTGTTAACGATAATCATATTAAACTGCCCACCTTGTTTTGTCAAGTCTTGTTCCAAGCCCAATTCCAGTTCGGTGTCAGTCTTTAACTGACTATAAAATTTTGAC
Organism: bacterium; assembly: GCA_021818075.1. Lineage (GTDB taxonomy): Bacteria > Patescibacteriota > Patescibacteriia > Patescibacteriales > Patescibacteriaceae > JAKAEX01. Next base: position 4,125 of record JAKAFD010000038.1, on the reverse strand, counting down.
ATCACTTCACGGGCAGTTTCCGGGTGCTGTTTTTCCCGGCCTTTTAAGCGCAGTTCCAGCAATAATTTATGACCGCGTTTTAGGAAATTGGTGGCCTGGTTGATTCTCACTGCAAAATCATGAGCGCCGATGCGCACCGACAAGCGAATGGTTTTGGTGTCGGTTTTTTTGTTTTTAGCCTTTTGTTTCTGGGCCTTTTTGTCCCTTTCATATTTAAATTGGCCGTAGTCAATAATTTTAACAATCGGCGGCGAGGCTTTGGGGTTTACCTCCACCAAATCCAAACCGGCCTCTTGCGCCAGGGCTAGGGCTTTGGCAATCGGCATCACGCCCAATTGGACGCCATCGGCGTCAATCAGGTCAACTTCCGGCCAGCGGATATGTTCATTGGCTCGGAAGGACTTTTCTGCTTTAGGTTTTTGTTTATGGTAGCTGCGGCGCATATTATTTGCTAAGCTGACGATTTAAAAATAAATCTTTGATAATAACGGTTAGGGCGGTGGTCAGAGGGATGGCCAAAATGGCTCCCATCACGCCACCCAGCTTGAAACCGACCATTAAGACGATAATACTGACAATCGGGTCCAGGCCCACGGCTCGCTGCATGATTTTTGGCACCAGGATATTATTCTCCACTGATTGAATAATAATATAGACCAACAAAATAAATAGAGCAAGTATGGGCGATTGGACAAAGGTCACCAAGACGGCGGGTACGGCGGACAAGGTGGGCCCCAAATAGGGGATAATTTCAAAGATACCGGCAATGAGCGCCAGGACCAGGGCATACTTAATGCCGAAAATGGACAAGCTCATGTAGGTCATCAAAAAGATAATGGCGCACAGCGCCAGCTGTCCGCGAAACCACCAGCCGATTTTTTCCTGAATGGTTTCCATCAGCGCCGTGACGCGCGCCTGTTTGTTGCCGGGCAGAAAAAGTTTAACCGATTTTTTCCAAGCCGTCTCTTCCATGATCATGTAGAAGGTGATGACCAGAACCAAGATGAAAGAAAAAATGCCGCCAAAAATGCCGCTAATGGCGCTGACCAAATCCTGACCGACGGTTTGCAGTCCAGCCGATAAATTATTTAAAGCCGCTTGCAAATCAAAGGGCCAATTGTATCGCTGGGTGTAATCCTGCAAGTTAAAGAAGAAATTGGAAATCCGGTTAAAGTAAATCGGTAAGTTATTGCCCAGGTCTTTGGTTTCGCCCACAATCGGCGGGATAATCAGATAAATCGCCAGACCGACCACCGTGAGCAAAATCAAATAAATTAAAATAATGCCCAGGGCGCGATGGATTTTTAGTTTGGCCAGGCTTTTAACCAGCGGTTCAATGGCACTAGCCAAAATTAGCGAAGCAAATAGTACTGCCACCACGTCAAGCACCAGATAAAGCAAATACAAAACCACCAGCACGGCCACGATTTTCAGCAGGGTGGATGTGGAAATACGCAAGTTTAAAGTTCGCCCCTCCTTCATAAAATTTCTTTTACTTTAAAGATATTATAACACAACAACGCGGCCTGTCCAAGGGCCGCGTTGTGGTTTAGAGGATTAATTTTAAGCTGCCGGTTCGTCAGCCGGAACTGTATTTTCCGTGACAGCGGCCGCTGTTTTGGCCGGCTTGGTTTTAACTTCGGTTTTAACGGTTAAACCCAAACGATGCTCTTCCGGTTCAATGGACATAATGGTAAATTCCAAAGTGTCGCCGATTTTATACTTCTGTTCCAGTTTTTCTTCCGGCGCCAAACCCAGCTGGCTGACATGCGCCAGACCGTGAATGTCTTTTTCCAGTTCCACGAACAGGCCGAAAGAATTAATTTTTTGAATCGTGCCTTTGACCTTGGCGCCGATTTTATATTTTTTGACAATATCTTTCCAGGGATCCTCGGCCAATTTTTTGGCGGACAAGAAAATTTTGGAGCCCTCAATGTTGATAATTTCCGCTTTAATTGTGTCGCCGGCGTGGAATAAATCGGACGGATCGTCAATGCGCTGCCAGGCCAATTCGGAAATGTGAATCAAGCCTTCCAAATTTTCGCCGAAAGACACAAAAACGCCGAAATTAGTGACGGCAGTAATCGTGCCTTCCACCACCATGCCGACTTTGTATTGCGAGATGACATCTTTCTGGCGTTCCTGCCAGGCTTCTTTTTCGCTGACAATCAGCTTATCTTCATTTTTATCCAGATTGATGACTTTAACTTCCAGCTCTTTGCCGATTAAGGATTTGAGTTTTTCCAGAATTTTGTTTTTATCGCCGCCGGCCACCCGCGGGTAATTTTCCGGCGATAATTGCGACACTGGCAAGAAAGCTTGAATTTGCAAATAGTTGACAATCAAACCGCCGCGATTAGCTTCGCTGATGCGCACGGTAATCGGCGTGTTGGCGGCATAAGCGGCCTTGAGGTTGACCCAGGCCTTTTGCTGGCCGGCGTGCCTAAAGGATAATTCCAGCTCGCCATTTTCATTTTCCGTCTCAATTACCGTGGCTTCAATTTTGTCGCCCGGCTTAAGACTGGCGTATTCTTTGGCCTCCAAATACATTTCCCGGCCGCGAACAATGCCGGTCATGATGCCCGCGATGTCCAAATGGACCTCGGCCTTGGAAGCGGACAAAACCGTACCCTCCACAATATCGCCCACTTGGGGGATAGCGGTGGTGTCGCGGTCTAAAATTTTGCTAAAGTCTGCGTTATTTTCCATAGAAGTATCTATTTTTCAAACAAAAAACAGATTACTAACCCGCTGGGCCTTAAAGGCGGCGAGTTCCCCGGCCACCCTGAAATCGGGGAATTTATTAGGGGTGTTATTTAATTTTCTTTAATTATAGGCTAAATTTAAAAAAAGTCAATAGTTATTGATATTTTTTAATGTTTATGGTAAAAAATAGGAAAAATAAACAAAAAATTAATTTCTTTAACAATTTTAAAAAGGAGTATTTGCCATGAATTTAGAGATTTTCTATGCGATAGTTGCTCTTGTTTTTACAGTTTGTGTCATTAAAATGATTTTTTTAGCAAAAACAAAACGAAAGAAGCCCTCGAGTACTTTGCTTAAACTGGTATCAACAATTACCATGACCGGCGGCAAAACCTTTAAGGTTTACAAGTTTATTGCTGATGCTACTTTCAAGCAAATATTTGAATCATTATCAGCATCAGAAAGTTTAGATGGTTTGTGCTTAACAGGAGAACAAAGAGAAACTTTCTGTTCTGAGCATACTGACCAATTGTCCTCCAATGGATTTAATTTCTTCTTAATGAAGAAGGGTGATTATTTTTTCGTTGCCGGCGTGCGCATCGATTTTGGTGGCCTGCGCGTCCGCGTCTACAGGCTTGAGCTCGGCTACGTCTGGCTTGGCGACAACCGGAATAGGCTTGTTGTACCGCAACTGTAATTTTGAATCTTTGTTCCTTATCCCTTAATCCCTTTAACTCTTTGAGTTTGAGGGATTTTTTAATATAATGTTTTTTGCCACCTTTTTATAAAGGTGGCGCCAAAATCGCGCCTGGAAGAAAATTGGCTATATTTTTTCACTCCCGCTAACATAATTTTTAAACTCGCTACGCTCAAACAGAAAAATTATGTAACGCTTCGCTCAAAAATAAAACGCCAATTTTCTTATGGGCGCAGTTTTAAATTTAAATTCATAAATCCTGAATCATTATTTTTGACAGCCGCCCCCCTAAGCTATAAAATGACTTTATGACAAAAAATATCAACAAGAAAATCGCCGTGATCGGCGCCGGCGCCTGGGGTACGGCTTTGGCGCGCCTCTTGGCCGCCAAAGGCCATGATGTCAGCTTGTGGTTTTATGACAAACAAGTTTTGGCCAAGGCGCGGCGTTCTGGCGTTAATCCGTTTTTACCCGGCCACTCGCTCAAGGGTTTGCCATTAACCGGCGATTTGCGCACGGCGGTCAAAGACAAGGCGATAATTGTTTTGGCTAACCCGGCGCAGGCCAATCGCGCGATTTTACAAACTATCAAACCCTGGCTCGCTCCGCGCGCCAAATTATTAATTGTCTCCAAAGGCATTGAACTAAAAACTTTTGCCTTGATGTCTGATATCGTCAAAGAGGTAGCACCGTCTTATTTTTCTGCCGCCTGCTATTTGTCC
>JAKAFD010000037.1 GCA_021818075.1 bacterium | reverse complement strand
ATTACTTGACTTGGGCTATCCGGGAGGGCCGGCCATCGCAGCTAGCGCTGCTCAAATTTCCAACTTCCAATTTCCAATTTCCAATTTTGGAGTGGCTACGCCACAGATAAAATTACCGAGGCCGATGATTGATTCACCGGATTTTGATTTTTCTTTTTCCGGTTTAAAAACCGCTCTGCTCTATCAACTGCGCGACGATAAAAATTGGCGTAAAAAAATTCCCGCCTACGCTCATGAATACCAACAAGCGATTATTGATGTCTTAATTGCCAAAGTTATCAAAGCCGCCAAAAAATATAAAGCTAAAACCATTATCCTTTCCGGCGGCGTCAGCGCCAACCAAGAACTGCGCCGCCAATTAACCGAAACTGTTAATAAACAGCTGCCGGCTGTCAGCTTAAAGCTCACTGCTCACAGCTACACCACCGACAACGCCGCCATGATTGGGGCCGCCGGTTATTTTAAATTCCGCGCCGGCAAAACTATTGCTCCAGCCAAATTAAAAGTTGATCCGAATTGGGAATTAAAATAATTCCTCTTTACTCCCGCCTCTTAAAGCGATAAACTTATAGTATATGTCAATCTCTAAACAACTAACCGTGTTCTCCGGCGTTCAGCCAACCGGCAATTTCCATCTAGGTAATTACCTGGGCGCGTTGACCCAATGGCTGGATTTGCAGCATAAATACCACTCAATTTTTTGTGTGGTGGATTATCACGCCATCACCGTACCGCAAAATGCGGCTAATTTAAAACGGCAAGTTTTGGATATTGCCAAAATTTACTTGGCCGCCGGTATCAATCCCCGCCGCGCCCTGATTTTTAGGCAATCCGACATTGCCGAACACACCGAATTGGCTTGGATTTTAAATTGCGCCGTAGCCCGTATGAGCGACCTTAATAAAATGACTCAGTTTAAAGACAAAGCCGGTAGTAAAAACGCTTCGGTAGGCTTATTTGATTATCCGGTGCTGATGGCCGCCGACATTTTGCTTTATCAAACGGACATTGTGCCGGTCGGCGAAGACCAATTACAGCATGTGGAGTTGGCGCGCGACTTGGCCAAACGCTTTAATCAGCAATTCGGCCACGCTTTCACTATTCCCGAAGCTAAAATCAATAAAGAAGGCGCCCGCATCATGGGCCTAGATGACCCAACCAAGAAAATGAGCAAGTCTGCCGCCTCGCCGGCTAACTATATCGCCCTCTTGGACAAGCCGGAAACGGCGGTCAAAAAAATCAAACGCGCGGTGACCGACTCCGGCTCGGATATTAAATATGATGTCAAAAACAAACCGGCTATCAGTAATCTCTTGACTATTTATTCGCTCTTAGCTAATAAGAGTATTAAAGAGCTGGAAAGAAAATACACCGGCAAGGGCTATGGTGATTTCAAAAATGACTTAGCCGAAGTGGTCAGTAAATTTTTAACCGATTTTCAAATTAAGTTTCATAACATCAGCGACCGGCAGGTAGCCAAAATCTTTAGTCAATCGGCTAAAAAATTACGCCCTATCGCCCGCACCACTTTAAATAAGGTTAAAACTAATTTAGGATTATAAATAACTATTTTTGTTCTTTTCATAGGAGGTTGTCATGCCTTTTACCGCAGAAGAAAGACGAGTCGCCTGGCTGACTTATCTTAATAAGCAAACCGAAATTATAGTTAGCGAGTTAAATCGCTTCTATACTTTTGAAAAAGTCCGCCACGACCCGGATGTTGAGGAGTGCGGCAGACATTTTGCTGAACACGGCGGCGCCAAAGCCTTCTTTGAAAAATACGGGCATTTGCGCAAGTTGCAAGAAGAAGATGTCGCTGTTTTAAGTCAGGAAGAATTAAAGATGATGAGGAATGCCTACAAGCTTAAATTGGAGGAGGCCATCAACAATCCGGAAAATATGTATTACGCCGGTGAAGCTCTGGGCCACAAACCTAGTTTCAAAGAAGCGGCAAAACATTTTTTTAAAAATGGCTGCGTGGCAAAATTCAAACAAGAATACGGGCATTTGTTACATCCTCAAGACTTAATAGCCGAAACAGTTGCCGACAAATAATCGGTAAACAAAATTAAAAAAGGGCAATCTAACGATTGCCCTTTTCTTTTTTGCTTTAAGATTTGATTAAGGCCACCAGTTCATCGCGCTTAGTTTCCATTATTTCCTTGGTGGTGGCTTCCAGATTGAGTCGCAACAGCGGTTCGGTATTGGAAGCGCGCACATTAAACCAATAATCGTCAAATTCCACGCTGATGCCGTCTAGTTCATTTTGCCGGCCGGCAATATAAGCCGCCCGAATAGCCTTAACTTTGGCCAACGGGTCGGCGACTTTAATATTAATTTCACCGGCATTGAAATATTTTTGATAGGGCTTGATATAATCACTAAAAGTCTGTCCGCTCGCCGACAGCGCCGCCAAAATTTTTAAAGTAACAACGAGCGGCACCTCGTAGCAACCCTCGGCCATATTGAAATAAAAATGTCCGCTGGATTCGCCGGCAAAATAAATATTTTCCTCAATCATTTGTTTTTTAATCAAGGCGTGGCCGACCTTGGTCGGCACCGGCTTGCCGCCCGCCGCTTCAATCGTTTCGGGAGTAATACGGCCGGGACGAATATCATAACCGATTTTCGCGCCCGGCTTATCGGCTAAAAATAATTTACTCAAAACCGCCCGCGTGATGCCGGCCTCCACCGCCTGTCCGGTTTCAGTCACAAAAAAGATGCGGTCGGCGTCGCCGTCGGTCGTTATGCCCAAATCCGCTTTTTCGGCCACCACCCGCTGGCACAAATCCGCCACATTGGCCGCCTTAAACGGGTCGGCTTCGTGCGCCGGAAAATTACCGTCCAGCTCCCAATTCATCTTTATCACCTGGCAAGGCAAATGCTTAAATAATTCCTCAAAATACACCGCTCCCATACCGTTAGCCGTATCAATGACGATTTTTAGCGGTTTAATTTTACTGCTATCAACTAAGGCTAAATCATGCGCCGCTTGGTCGGCGACGACATTAGTTTTAACCTCAACTTGGCCGGGCCGGGCCGCCACATTCAATTGACCGGACATTACTTCTTCTTTAAGCCAGTCCAAACCGGTATTGCCGCCAATAGGCGCGGCCTTTTCCCTGACTAATTTAAAGCCGTTCCACTCTTTGGGATTATGAGAAGCGCTAACCTGAATGCCGCCGTGATAACCGTAATGCGCCACGGCAAAATAAAAAGTCGGCGTCGGGGCTAAACCAATATCAATAACTTGGGCGCCGCCGTCGGTCATACCCCTGATTAAACTGGCCTTCAATGATGGCGAAGATAAACGCATATCAGACGCAACCACTAATTTCATATTAAGCGTCCCCAATTCTTCCAATTTCATCTTAACAAAAGCCAAGCCCAGCCGATAAGCCAAGTCCTCGTCAAAATCCTGCCGATAAATCCCCCTTAAATCATAGGTTTTAAAAACCTCTGGTTTGGTTAGCATAGCGTTATTTTAGTTTTTCTCATTATAAAACGAAAAATAAAAAAACAAAAGGCCGTCGCCGGCCTCTTGTTTTTTATAATGGCTATTTTTCAATCTGGCAGCATTGTCTACCGTTAAGCCAAATGACGCCCAAACCCCACATCTTGGCGATAATGGCCAATAACCAGCCAAATAATGGAATGGTAAACAGCGCGGTGGTAATAACCACGCCAACCAAAGCCGATAATAATAAACTGCCGGTGCTTTCTTTGGCTGCGCCGTTCTTGGGCCGGCGATGGCGATAACGGCCCATCACCACTAAGCCGACGAAAATCGCCACAATTACCTTGCCCAGCATCATCGCGGCCAGCCATAATAAAGTAATCAGGCAGGCTAAAGGCAGGCCGATAACCGTGATTAACAAAAAGAGTAAAATAAACGGCATTAAAATTAACCAGATGGCGCCCCAGCCGATAGCCTTTTTCGGCGTCGCCACCATCCCGTCCAGCAAGCCCATCAATTTATCCTTGAAACATAAAACTAACACCAAAGCGATTAACAAGGTGCCGAATAAACCGATAATTTTGCACCACAGCCAAAAAGTCGCTAAACCGAGAAACAGATTCTGGCTCATTTTACGGTCAATGACCGGCGGCAATTGGCGGCTGACTTTACCGCCGATGGAAGTGGCCTGGGCAATGGTGGCGGTGGCCACCGAAGTATAATTAAGATTGCCGCCAATCTTGGCATTTTCGGTAATGACTAAATTGCTGTTGGCGTTCGTCCATTGTTTTTTATTGCCCGAATCTAAATTCAAGGATACGTCTTTGGCTACCTGGCCGTTAATCGTGGCCATGCCGGCGGTACCGTACAAACTGCCGCCGACCTTGCCGTTGACATTAACGAAACCGGCCGCCACCAGCATATCCAAACCGACTTCGGCCTTGGAACTTAAGGTGACGGAAGCGCCGAAGGCCATGACATTTCTGCCAACCTTATTATTAAGGTGAATATTGGTGCCAGCCGTGCGCACACTGCCGGTCACCTCGCCCAAAACATTGATTGACTGGGCGGCGCACAGGACATCGCCGTCAACCTTGCCGCTGATAGTTACCGATTGGCCGGCGCAAATCACATCGCCCTTAACTTGGCCGTCAATCAAAATTGTGGAACCGGCAGCGTATAAATTGCCGTCCACGGTTTCGGTCTGGCCGACATTAACGGCCGAGCCGGTTTTGACGGCAAAAGCGTGCGCCGTTAGCGGCAGCCACAGCGCTAAGAGCAATACGGGAAAAATTAATTTTAAGCTTGTTTTTGTCATAACTTTGTGGTTAAATTTTAGTGAGCTTGCTGCAAAATTATTTTTACGGCAACCCCATAGGTTAGAGGACAAACCCTCCTTTTTATATAATAAATTTTATTACCTTGTATTATACCATTTTTCAAACAGCATGACAAAAGTTTTACCACAACTTGCCCGCGAACTTATAAAACTATCCCCGCATAACCACAAAGAGTTGGCGGCGGCTAAAAGAAGCTTGGCTAAAAAATTTAAGTTGTCTTTATTGACTAATTCAGTTTTAATCCATGAGCTGAAGCAATTAGAGCACGCCGACCAACGATTGTTCAAACTGCTAAAGCGCCGCCTGGTCAGAACCAAATCCGGCATTGCGCCGGTGGCGGTTTTAACCGCGCCCTTCCCCTGTCCGGGCCGCTGCGCTTATTGTCCGACCGATGCCAACATCCCCCAAAGTTATCTGGCCAACGAACCGGCGGTCATGCGCGCCGTCCATTGTAATTTCAATCCTTACGACCAGGTCATTTATCGCCTGCGCGCCCTGGAAGCCAATGGCCACGAACCGACCAAAATAGAGCTAATCGTTATTGGCGGCACTTGGTCAGCCCTATCCGCGACCTACCAATATTGGTTTATTAAAGAATGCTTTAGAGCGGCGAATAATTTTCCAAATAACAAGCAACAAACAACAAACAACAAGGCGAAAGAAACCCTGGCTAACTTAAAAACATCATTACAAAAGGAACAAAAGAAAAACGAAACGGCCAAATACAAAATTATCGGCCTGACTTTGGAAACGCGGCCCGATTATATTGATGAGCCGGAACTGTGGCGCATGCGCGAACTGGGCGCCACGCGGGTGGAAATCGGCGTTCAAGCCATTGACGATAAAATTCTCAAACTAAACCGGCGGGATTCCAGCGTAGCTGATATAAAACGCGCTACTAAATTGTTAAAAAATTTCGGCTTCAAGGTAACTTATCATTTTATGCCGGCCTTGCCGGGCAGTTCGCCGGCGCATGACAAAAAAATGTTTCAAGCTATGTTTAGCCCGGACAAAAACCAATTGACCCAAGCCGCCACCGCGCCCGCTGCTTTAAATAAAATCATCGCCCGGCCGCTGGCTAACAATGATTTTAATCCAGACCAAATAAAATTTTACCCCACGGTCGTGACCAAGGGCAGTTTGCTTTATACTTGGTGGCGAACCGGCAAATATCAACCGTATTCTGACGCCGCTTTGAAAAAATTAATTATCGCCTGCAAGCAAATTGTCCCGCCTTGGGTGCGTATTATCCGGCTGATTCGCGACATTCCCGGCGAGTCCATTGTGGCCGGCAATAAAATCACCAATCTGCGGCAAATTATGCAAAGCGCCGGCGTGGCCTGCCGCTGCATCCGCTGCCGCGAAATCGGCACGGAAAAATTTAAGGCCCGTCAGGCCAAATTATTTGTGACTAAATACCGCGCTTCGGCCGGCGACGAATATTTCATCAGCTGGGCCAATGCCGCTCAAACCAAACTCTACGGCTTTGCCCGCCTGCGCTTGAGTCCGGACAATATTTTCCCCCACACTGCCCTGCTGCGCGAACTCCATGTCTACGGCGAACTTATACCGGCTGGCAAAAAATCTAGCAAAGTCCAACACCGCGGCTTGGGCAAAAGCCTGCTTAAGCAAGCCGAAACTATCGCCCGTCTGGCCGGCTGTACCAAGCTGGCTGTCATTTCCGGCGTCGGGGTTAGGGGCTACTATAAAAAACTGGGCTATAAGTTAAAACAAACCTACTTGCTAAAAAGTTTATGAAAACTTTAGTCATCATCCCCACTTACAACGAGGCCGATAATATTGCCGAACTGGTTAAGCAAATTTTTGCCCTAAATTTAGATTTGGATATTTTAGTGGTGGATGATAATTCACCTGACGGCACAGCCGAGCAAGTTCTAAAATTACAGACAGGCTATCCCTCGCTTCATCTGCTGAAGCGAGATAAAAAAGACGGTCTGGGCCGCGCTTATCTGGCCGGTTTTACCTGGGCTAAAGAACGCGACTATGAGGCCGTGATTCAAATGGATGCCGACTTTTCCCACTCCCCCGCTCATCTGCCGGACTTGCTGGCGGCCTTAGCCGCTCATAATTTTGTCATTGGCTCGCGTTATGTTAAAAACGGCGGCGTGGTTAACTGGCCGCTTTGGCGTCAAACCGTCAGCCGCGGCGGCTCGCTTTACGCCAGAATAATTTTAGGGCTGCCGATTAAGGATTTAACCGGCGGTTTTAATGCCTGGACCATGACCGCTTTGGATAAAATAAACTTAACCTCGGTCAAGGCTAACGGCTACAGTTTTCAAATTGAACTTAAAGCCAAAGCGGCGCGGGCCGGCTGTAATTATCAAGAAGTGCCGATTATTTTTACGGAACGCCGACTGGGTCAATCTAAAATGCGGGGGCAAATTGTCGCCGAAGCCGTTTGGCGGGTTTGGCAGTTAAAATTTAAATTTTACTCCTGGCGCGCCGCCCTGGCTTTAGCCGCCATCATGGCAGCTACGGTGCTGGTTTACTGGCCGTCATTAAATAATCAG
>JAKAFD010000036.1 GCA_021818075.1 bacterium | reverse complement strand
CCGGCGACTTGCACATTGATCCGGAAGAAAAAGATGTGCGTATTCGCTTTCGCATTGACGGCATCTTGCACGATGTTGCCACCTTGGGCAAAGAATATTACATCCCGCTGATCGGCGAAATAAAAAACTTGGCCGACTTTGATGCTAATGTTAAAAAAGCCACCTATGACGGCCGTTTTGCTATTTATGTACCCAATGACCGTTACGATTGCCGCGTGTCCATTATCACGGGCGGCTACGGCGAAACCGCGGTCTTAAGAGTGCTGACCAAACAGCCGGAAGCCGTCAAGGTAGAAGAACTTGGCCTGCAATTCAAAACCAAAGAGGTGGTGCTGGAGGCGGTGACGAAAACTCGGGGCATTATTATTAATACCGGCCCGACCGGTTCCGGCAAAACTACCACGCTGTATTCCATTTTAAGCCGACTCAATAAAAGCGATATCAAAATTATCACCGTGGAGGACCCAATTGAATACAGCCTGGAAGGTATTATGCAGACGCAGGTTGACGAGAAAACCGGCTATGGCTTTGCCAACGCCCTGCGTTCGCTGATGCGCCAAAATCCCAACATCATTATGATCGGCGAAGTGCGCGACGCCGAAACCGCCAAAACAGCCATTGAAGCCGCTTTGACCGGCCACCTGGTGCTGTCCACTGTTCACGCCAACAGTGCCGCCGGCGCCATCACTCGTTTTTACGAACTGGGCATTGAAAGAACGATTTTGGCCGGCGCTATGGAATGCTCCATCGGCCAAAGACTGGCCCGCCGGGTCTGCCCGCATTGCCAAGAGGAATACACGCCCGAAGCCGATATTTTAAAACAGGTGGACAAAATTTTGGCCGGCATCAGCGCCGCTTCCGGCGCGGCTATCCCTAAAAAATTAGTGTTTGTCCGTGGGAAAGGCTGCGAACAATGCGGCGGCATCGGCTACAAAGGCCGCGTCGGCTTGTTTGAAGCCATTTCCATCACCGGCGACATTAAAAAAGCCATTCAAGAACCGACCACCATTGACGAAGACTTGGAAAAACTGGCCCGCGCGCAAGGCTTTGTCTCGGTCTTGGAAGACGGCATCCTCAAAGCCCTGGCCGGTGAAACGACGGTGGAAGAAGTTTTGCGGGTAGCCAAATGACGACGTGTGAGTCGTCATCCCGGACAAGCGAAACGCCGCAGGCGTGAGCGCGATCCGGGATCCAGGGTTAAATTTCCAAATCCCAAACCTTCTGTCATCCCGAGCGTAGCCGAGGGATCCCTTCAACTTTTTCTTTATAAACAATCCTGAAGCGATTTCTCCACTCCAGCCTGCCCCGAGCGTAGCCGAGGGGGTCGAAATGACAAACTTATATGTTAAACAAAAAATTCTTTTCTGACTTAAAGAAAAGCTACCTTAACCAAATCAGCGAACGCCGCCAGATTATTTCCGCTTCTAACGCCGTTTTACACGACGCCAAACGGGTGATTTTTGCTTTGCACCGCCGTGAACTAAAATCGGCGTCCGTGGCGCTCGCTGACATTGAGGAACGCCTGAAAAAATTGGAAAAAAATTTCGGCTACGCGCGCTTAAACCAAGAAGGCGCTTACTCGGCCGCCTGCGAGGAATACGCTGAAGCTAAATTATTTTATCTGGTGGCAAGCAATAAAAAATTGGATAAATTTAAGGGCCTTAATTTAAGCACGGAAAATTATTTGGGCGGTTTATCAGATCTCTTGGGCGAAATGGCGCGCCAAGCTGTCAACTTGGCGGCCGAGGGCAAGTTGAAAGAAGTTAAAGCGCTCAAAAATTTGGCCGACGACATTATGGCCGAGCTGGTTAACTTTGATATGTCAGGGTACCTGCGCACCAAATACGACCAAGCCCGGGGACATCTGCGCAAATTGGAGCAAATTAATTACGAAATTAGTTTAAGGCAATAACCTACGCTCCTGTCATGCTGGAGCGACCGCAGGGAGCGATAGCATCTTTCGTATTTCATGAGATTCTATCGGTCGCTACGCTCCCTCCAGAATGACAAAAAATTATGGTGGCCATCATCTCCGACATTCACGACAACTTGCCCAACTTAAAAACCGCGCTGGACTATGCCAAAAGTAAAAATGTCGGCGCTCTTTTTGTTTTAGGCGATATCACCAATGCCAAGACCTTAAAATATCTGGCCGCTAATTTTTCCGACCCAATTTATCTAGTGGCGGGCAATATGGAGGTCTGCGATTTAGAGACGGAAGCCAAAAAATATCCGCAAATTAAATATCTGGGCCGCCACGGCGGCATCATAAATATCGCCGGTCGTAAAGTCGGCCTCTGCCACGAATTATTTTCAGCTAACCTCTTAATCAAACAAGGTGCGACTATTATTTTCTACGGCCACACCCATAAGCCGTGGCAGGAAAATAAAAACGGAGTTGAATTTATCAACCCCGGCAACCTCGCCAATGTCTTCTACGCCCCCAGCTTCGCCCTCTGGGACGAACAAACCGACAAACTGGAATTAAAAATTTTATGATACCAAATTAATAATCCATCTAATCCCTTTTATTATCATAACTATCCAAGAACTCAAAAAGAAACCGCTAACTACAAGGAGGGGAATCATTCTTACAAAAAATGATAAATAAAAATTTACTTTCAGTAAAATTTTATCTCTTTCAAAAATTCCAAGAATATTTAAAATCCACCAACATAAAAAAATAACGACATAAATAAACGAAGCAACTTCTAATATACTAACCAAAATTGAGCTAACCGTTATATTAAAAAATATACTAAATAGCACGTAAATCCAAACACTAACACTCAAAACAAAAAAAACGAGTGCTATAAACAAAAATACGCCATTCTCAATACCAAAAAATTTTTTTAGTTTAAAAAGAGAAGGTTCAAACCAAAAACATAAAGCAATAACGACAGCACTTAAAATGCTTAGATAACCAATTATTTCGTTTAAAGACATATTTGATGTCCATTTTATCACAAAAATAAGCAAAAATCAATCCGTTGACTTTTTTAAAAAAGGCGGATAACATAAAAAATTGCTCCAGTAAATTAAAAATATTTAAATAAAATTGGCTAAAATTAAAGAAAATTTGAAAAAATATTTTAATTTAGGATCACTTAGTGATATAATTAAGATATAAAAAAACCGCCTATTGGCGGGAGATAGTAATATAAATTGGAGTGTGGGGGAATTGAACCCCTTTAAAAGACCAGGTGGATAGCCGATCTTGCGACACCAGTCGCACACACCCCCAGTATACTATCTCCCGCCAGCAGACGGTTTACCGTGATAAATTTTTATCGCGGGAGCACCAGAAGCTTTTAGTTTGTTTACCAAGTAGCTTACCAGCTACTTGGTTTTATTTTCTAGTTATCGTTTCAACCGTAGAGGTTGATTTTTTCTCTTTAGCTTTTTTTACTGGAATAAACTTTCCGGTACGAGCACTTCTGCCCACCTTAAATTTAACCATTTGTCGGTACCTCCCTTCAAGCTGACGCTCCCGCGATAAAAATTTAAACTTGTTTCTTTTTTAAAGTAATTATCCAAAGCGAACCAAAATTTTGGTCCTCAATTTTTTGCGGCTTATATCTTTTTTCAAATTCATCAATATTTAAATCATTCAAATACTTTAAGAAAAAACTTCTAGCAACGATGGCCTTGGATTCAGTGCCCTTATTAATAATCAATTTAAAAGCGGTGCCTTCAGAGTTTTCATCAACAAACCTAAACCCAATTTGATACTTACCGGTTTCTTGCTCAAAATTAAAGAATAGCTTGACGAATTTTTTGTCAGCCAAATTATTTTGTTCAAGCCAGTCGCCACCAAAATTAATAGCTTGGTGGCTGGATATTGAAACAAAATGAGAGCGTTTTTTGTTTATTTCAGTAAATTCTTGGAAAGCCATATTTTTTAGTAGCTTATTGGTTAAATTAACACTAGTAGAACTTCATAAGGAATTATATATTAAAAAATTTATTTTGTCAACAAATTTATTTTATTTAATATTAGCCATAAAAAATATTGATAAAGAAACAATTTTTTTAACAACACAAGAAAAAAAATTTCCAGAAAAATTTTACCAATAAAAACTCTTACGTTTTTACAGTAATCTGCCCTGACCCACCCCCCTCTTCTCCTCTTCACTAAAAATCATAATTTCTCCATATTGTCCGTCAAAGCCGGGTTTGATGATAAGTTGGCCGGCGCGGACACGTTTGATGGCTTCGGCGACTCTATCGCTGGAAGCCGTTTTTATTTTGTCCAAGGGTGCGTCAAGCAAAATGTAAAGCTCACTGCCCAGTTCCTTAATCAGGCGGTCGTATTGGGCTTGGACCTCTTTTGATTGGCGACTTTTGATATTCAGGCACTCGGCAATTATTTTATCCAGCTCCACCAGCTTCTTAAAGTCACTGGCGCCGCTTGGCCTACGGCCAACAGGCTGGTCGGCCAGCTCTTCCACGCGATTAGCCACGCCGATAGTTAAGGGACGGCCGCACTTGGGGCAAAGTCCTTTTAATTTTTTGGCCTCGGCTGGCTCGCAAGAAAAACCGCAATCGCGATGGCCGTCAAAATGATACATTCCCTCCTCGGGGTAAAATTCAATCGTGTATAAAATCTTGGCGCTCTCTTTGTTTTTAATAATATTATAAATTTCCTGATAGCTAAATTCGCTCAAGTCAAAGACATTGGCTTCGCGCGCGATATTGGCGGGGGAGTGGGCGTCAGAATTGGAAAGCAAAGTCAGTTTATCCAAAGCCGAGACGCGCCAATTCATTTCGGGGTCGCTAGACAGACCGGTTTCATAAGCGTAAATAAATTCCGTTTGGTCGCCGAAGCATTCTTCCATTGAATCAAAGCCGGACTTGGAACCGAAGACCGAAAACCACGGCGTCCAGATGTGCGCCGGATAAATTAAAAACTCGGGGTGGATGGTCAAACAAAGTTTGACCAAGTCGGGCGCGCTCATGCCCAGAATCGGCCGGCCGTCCGAACGGATATTGTAATGCTTATCCAAAAATTCGTTTAACTCTTTAACCGCCTGTAAATTCGGCGCGTGGACGACCAAGTGAATGCGCCGCGCTTTCCCGCCCGCTTTATAAATCAGCGACAATTCGGTTGATAATAAAAATTTTACTTGCTCGTCAGACGCGTTTTTTAGTTTAAATAAACCGGACTGTCCAATTTCCGTTAAGTCGCTTTTTAAACCGCTAAACCACGCTGGATAAGTAAAGTCGCCGGTGGCCACCACACCCACGCCCTTAGTCCGGCAGGCCGCGTCAATGCCCTCCAGCGTCAGCCGAGGCGAACAGGCGCGCGAGTAGCGCGAGTGAAGATGGAGGTCTAAAATCGTTTTCATATAACGAAATTATCACGCTCAAAAAGTTAATTGTCAAATTAAACCCGGGATCCCGGCTCGCGGTCCGGGATGACAAAAAAAATAAAAAAACCGCCCTGATATCTTGAGCGGTCTTAATTAAATTGTTGGAACGAGTTTTCTTACAAAATTCTTTTTTGATAAAAAATCTCAAATTTGCACTTACAGACAAATATACCCTTCTCTATTTGCCTCTTAATCTCCAGCAGGTAATTTCTCTTGGCGTTATGCCCGTCTTCCTGCCCTCTGATTATCTGAAAGGTTTCGGCAATATTACTGGCTTTAGAGTTGGAAAACAACTCATCAGCTCCGTTACTGCCATCTTCGCCGCCGTCCGCGTATGTGTCTCTAGCGCCTCTGGCGGCGCTACCCAAGTTATCAATTTCTGGTAACAGAATATCGTGATAGAAATGAGCCAACTTTCCTTTACCCCAATGACAATTCGGATTTTCCGGTATACCGTTTTTTAACTTCCGACTGTTGTCCACTGCCTTTTGTTTCAATTCTTCGCTCACACCCTTAACGGTTGTTTTGTTTACAGTTTGTTTGCTGGTACCCTTTGGCTGGCCGGTACCATTTTTAACGCCGGCTTTGCTTTTGCCGCGGCCCTTCGTTGCTGCTGGTTTCGCTAACTTAGGCATTTGTCCTCCCCGCATTATATTTTGAAAACTGTTCTTTAAAAGAACTCTTGATTATTAGATATGTTTAGTATGTTAATATAAACAAACATTTTTGTCAACCCCTCTATTTTTTAACTATTAATCCCTAAGACAGCGCACCGAATAACCTTGGGCGCGGTCGGCGCTATTAGCGCTTAATGAGGCGCTGCCGGAAGATAATACGCGATAATAAGCCTGGGAAGAGGAGTTGGTATAAGCCGTCCAAATACGGCCTTGGCTAGTGATATTGTAAAATGAGCCGCTAAGACGGTAGCCATTCCCCACAGCCGTAAAACCGGAGGAATTGGTAGCACCGGTGCCATCGCCCCAATGAGCAGTGCCCGTTTCTCTCATGGCGCCGCCGGAAACAGAATCACCGCCTAAATAAGTTGACAGCGTGCTATATTCATTATTACTCGCAATATGCCAACCAGTCGGGCAAATACCTTGGATGTTGCCGCCGGCAGGGGTGCCGGAAGTTAGGGTGACGCCGTTATTATACTGCACAGCTTCCGGCCATTGGTATAACCCGCCATAAGCGCTGCAATTACTGGAGCTGCCATTATAGCAATATTTTTCTACAGTGCTGTTGTCGGTTTGGTTGCCGGCGCCGCTAATCATAGTACCAACATTCAGGTTGTCTTTCAGCCAACATTGGGCACCGATCAGCACGGTGCGATAATAACCGCCAGTAACTTGGGTTGTACCATTGGAATCATAGGGGCCACCCTCATAAGCTACCGTGCCACTGCAGGTGTCACCGCAACCATCAGCTTCACCGGCACATTTGTTGGTGCAATCGGGCGTACAGCCCGTAGCAATAACATAAGGTTTGGCTACATTAATGCCGGCCGCTGCTTCGCTCGTAGCCTGGCCCAAACAATAGGTTATTTTATATGTCTTCCCGCTGTCCGTCGTGACATAAGTATATTCATTAACTGCGCAACTGCCATCGTTGGTGGGCGGAGGATTGGTTGGCAATTTTTTAACATAAGTTATGCCGGAAGTCGGCCCGACCAAACTCTGTCCCGGAGTAACAATTGTTGGGTAGCTCACTTCGTCGGCGCGATACAATTCCAGGGCAGTGCTAATTTGCTTGATGTCGGCTAATCTTTGGGCGTCCCGCGCTTTGGCCCTGGATTGGCTCAAGAAAATAATGGCAAAGGTGACAATAATGCCGATAATCGCCACCACAATCAATAATTCAATCAAAGTAAATCCAGCACTATTTTTTCTGAAGAAAAAATAGTGCTGGATAAAAACTTGATTACGGATTTTAAACATAAAAAAATAGATTACTTAATTATAATCTATTTTCCAGA
>JAKAFD010000035.1 GCA_021818075.1 bacterium | reverse complement strand
CACCCCCGGCACTTAGTTAAGTCAAAGGTCAAAATTTAAAGGTCAAAAGTTAGGTGTCGCTTCGCGACCATTAAATAAGTGTGCGTAGCGCACACAATAGTTTTGACTTTTGCGTTTTGATTTTTTTATTTTCGGGGTGTCGTATACCGGTAGTACGCATGCTTTGGGAGCATGTTGACTGGGTTCAATTCCCAGCACCCCGACAAAAAATGATCTTTTTAAATTATCTTAAGGAGGGCATAGTGGTTAATAGCAGTTTTTATCCGGAAGAGTTGCGCTTGTCTTTGATCAAATTAAAGTTGATAAAAGAAGAGCAATTTGTAGAAGATTTAATTGACAAAAAAATTGTTTTTAAATTAAATTTTCTCAGTCAAGACCAACAGGAAAATGAATTAACAAAACTTTCTTGCCATGTCGGCAGTTATGTCAATGATGATGGCAGGCTAGCGCATCAAGATGTTAACTATTTTTTAGAATCGGTTACCGCTACCGCTACGGTAATGAGGGTTGAGTGCTTAAGTTATGTTAAAGAAGGCAGAGAAGCAGACTTTAATCAGGACAGAGATGCTATTGATATGTTTTCGGTAAAAATTTTTACCGATCTGGATGTTTTTGATGGCTCCATCTTTGTTGAGTACTTAACCATACTGGGCGAGGAGTTGCAGTTAGCCTATTATCTTAGCCCGGAAAGCGAAGATGAAGCTGAAGAAGAGGCTGACTCCGAAGATGAAGAAGGCGTCGCTGTTCAACATTTAAGCTTCATCACAATCACCAACTATATCGCACTTTAAGCTAAAGGCCTATTCATTGAATAGGCCTTTTGTTGCCTTTTACAATTTTTTATGGCACAATGAGGCCTAAAATATGCCAATAAATAAACAAAAAATATTTGTCGGTTTGAGTGGTGGTGTGGATTCTTCCGTGGCCGCCGCTTTGTTAGTGGAGAAAGGATATGAGGTGGTCGGCGTGTTCATGCAAAATTGGTCGGCCGACTTCGGCGGCTGCTGCAACCTGGAACGGGATGTGGCCGATGCCCGCGCGGTGGCGACGCAGCTCAACATCCCGTTTTATGTCTGGAATTTTGAGCAAGAATATCGCGATAAAGTTTTGGACTATTTTTATGCCGAATACGCGGCCGGCCGGACGCCCAATCCGGATGTAATGTGCAATCGTGAAATTAAATTTAAATTATTTTTGGAGCGGGCTTTGAAGCTGGGCGCCGATAAAATTGCCACCGGCCACTATGCGCGAATTACAGAAACGGGTGGCGAGTTTAAGTTGCTAAAAGGTATTGACGAGGGCAAAGACCAAAGTTATTTTTTGTGCCGGCTCGGCCAGCGCGAATTGTCGCGCGCGCTTTTTCCTTTGGGCGGTTTGACTAAAAAGGAAGTCCGACACCAGGCTAAGGAGTTAAACTTGCCGACGGCCGCCAAACCCGATTCTCAAGGCTTATGTTTTGTCGGTGAGGTTAATATTAAGGAACTGCTTAAAGAAAAACTACCAATTCAGCCCGGAAAAGTCGTGGCTACTGACGGCCGCCTACTGGGCGAACATGAAGGCGTGGTGTTTTATACTATCGGTCAGCGCAAGGATATTGGCAATATCGCCGGCGGACCGTATTATGTGGTAGCTAAAAATTTAGCGGCCAATGAGCTGGTCGTCAGCGCCGACCCGCACGACCCTGGGCTGTGGCGCCAGATTTGTTTAATTAACGACTTAAGCTGGGTTAATAAAAAAATCGTTTTGCCCGGCGACTGCGAAGTGGTGATTCGCTACCACCACGCGCCGACCAAAGCGCGCTTGGAAAAAATTGACGAGCAAACCATTAAAACAACCTTTGCTCAGCCGGAGCGGGCGATTACGCCCGGCCAATTGGCGGTGATTTATGCCGGCGACGAACTCAAGGGCGCGGGCGTGATTAATCAGGTTTTATAAGATATAATATAAATATGAACTGGTTTAAAACGGGCAAAAGATGGAAACTGCCTTTGCTGGCCATACTCTTGGCGGTGATTTTTTTTGGTTTCGTTAAACTGATTGAAGAAGAAAGTCTGGAAGTGGTGATACCTCAAGCTGGACGGGAAACAATCGCTACCGGCAGCCAGATGGCGGAAATTTTAAAAGAGCTGGCCGGCCCCACCGCCCCAACCACCGACTGGACTAAAAAAATCGCCGTCGTGCTGGCCGTGCCATTTACGCCGCAGGCGCCAAAGGCCGAGTGGTCAGACCCGCGTCAGGAAGCGGCTTGCGAAGAAGCTTCGGTGTTGATGGCGATGAAGTGGGTTAAGGGCGAGACCTTAACTACCGATGAGGCGTTAACTGATATTTTGGCTATGGCCGATTGGGAAAGTAAAACTTATGGCAGTTTCGTTAACACCAACGCGCCAGACACGGTCAGCCGGTTGTTTAAGGGCTATTTTAAATATGATAAAGCGACAGCGGTTAAATTGATTGGCAGCCAACAGATTATTGACGAGTTATTAAAAGGCAACTTGGTTTTAATGCCGGCCAACGGCCGTAAATTAGGCAATCCTTATTACAAACAACCGGGGCCGCTGACTCATATGTTAGTTATCAGGGGCTATGATAAAGGCACGGATGAATTTATTACCAATGACCCGGGCACGAAGAGGGGGGAAAAATATCGTTATCCGACAGCCAAGGTTATTGAGGCGGCCTGGAATTATCCGACCGGCGATAATGAGCCGGTTGAAACAAGCGACAAATCAATAATTATCGTTAGCCACTAAATTTTATCCGTATGTTAAAGACTAATCGTCAAAGTGAATATAATATTAATCATTTACTGTTGCATCGCCACTCGCCGCGCGCTTTTAGCGGCGAAGCGATTGCCGAAACTGATTTGCTGGCTATGCTGGAAGCCGCCAGTTGGGCGCCATCATCATTTAACAATCAGCCGTGGCGCTTTGTTTACGCCAAGCGCGATACCGCCGCTTGGGATAAATTTTTTTCTTGGCTAACGCCCAACAATCAGGCTTGGGCCAAACAAGCTTCGGCTTTGATTGTGGTCTTGTCGCGCAATAATTTTACCTATAACGAGCAGCCCAGTCGCACCCATAGTTTTGACACCGGCGCGGCTTGGGAAAATTTGGCTTTGGAAGCCGCCAGCCGCGACTGGGTGGCGCACGGCATTGAAGGTTTTGACCGAGAGCGGGTTAAGTCCGAACTGGGGGTGCCGGATAGTTTTACGGTAGAGATGATGATTGTGGTCGGCCGGCCGCTGGAGCCGGAAACGGAAGACACCAGTTCCCGCAAAAAACTGCAGGAAATAGCTTCGGAAAACGAATTTAATTTTTCTTAACTCTGCTTGCAAGGATGGGCTATAAATTTTGCGAGCAATTTTGTTGAATTTTTTAGTTTATCGTTTTTAAAAATTTGAACTTATTAGTATATTGTGGTATGCTGTACATATGAAGAAATCACTTAGAAATAAAGCGATTGATTTAAGAAAAAAAGGGTGGTCATATAATGTGATTATTTCCAGGTTGGGTGTTGCTAAGAGTACTTTAAGTAGTTGGTTGAAAGAGGTGCCATATAAACCAAATGAAACCATAAGGCAAAGAGTCAAGTCGGGCTTGATGAGGTCTGTTGAAACAAGAAATCAAAACAGGATTAAAAGCATAAAATCAGCAAAACAGTATGGCAAAAAAGAGATTGGTGTGTTATCACAGCGAGATTTAATGATGCTGGGCTTGGGACTATATATCGGGGAGGGTTCCAAACTTTATGAACAGGTTAGGGTGATTAATTCCGATCCTGACATTATAAGATTGGCAATGAGATGGTTTAGAGAGGTGTGCGGGGTAGGAGAGGATAATTTTTCCATAGCCATTCATTTATATCCAGACACTTCAATTAGCGAAGTAAAAAAATTTTGGTCTGATATAACCGGTATTAGATTGAGGCAATTCGGCAAAACGCAGGTAGACAGGCGCCTTAACAAATCTTTAAAAAAGAAAAGAAAATTACCATATGGCACGGCTCACATTACTATAAAAAGTTTAGGAGATAAAAGATTGGGGGTTGAATTGCATAGAAGAATTATTGGTTGGATAGAGGCCGTTTACGATCAAGCGCGGGTATAGTTTAGTGGTCAAATGTCTGTTTTCCAAACAGAAGTCGCGGGTTCGATTCCCGCTACCCGCTCACAAGAAAAATATTTTGTTAAATAAAATAAAACCCGTTTTATCAATGCGGGTTTTATGTTGTTTGTAAAATTAACTATTGTCGCTAGAGTTACCGGAGTCCGATTTTTTATTCCGAAATATTATTAAACCGACAATATAGATTATTGCCCCAAAAATTAACATACTCATGTTAAATTCTTTGAGGGTCATGTTGGCCGTGCCGGCATGACTTAATAAGTAAGTACCTAAAAGCAAGAGAACTGATTTGACAACAAATCTTATTAGTAGAAGCAACGAAAACACGGCGCCTCCAAATGCTCCAAGCATGCCTCCTATCACACCTCCCGCATTTGCACCAACAGACACACTGGCAGTTGTAATACCTAATGAGGTTAAAGAAGAAAGGATGCCTTTGATGATGGCAAAAACAAATACCAAATAAAAAGAAAGTAGGTGGCGCCTAAGAAGGCTGCTTCTGGTGTGTAGCTATTAAGCAGCCAAGACCAGATAAAATAGACAATTGCGATAGCTAAACCAATCATGATATACCTCAAATTTTATAGAAAAAGTTAATTATATATCGTTTTTATTTTAATGAGCAATATATAAATATAGCAGGTATTATAGAATATGTCAATAATAAATCATTATTTGTTATTATTGACAAAAATATTCGTTTATTCTAAGATATGGCTATCGTCAAATTGCTCTCGTTTTATTAGTAAAACGCGTTTTTTATTTAAGAATTTATGTTAAAGATTAAATTATCACGCAAAGGTAAAAAGAAATATCCGATTTACCGTTTGATTATTTCCGAGGTCGGCCGCGATCCTTTTGGCGACAACTTGGAAATTTTAGGTACTTACAACCCCCACACCAAAGAATTGGCGGTTGAGGCTGACCGGATTAAATATTGGCTTGATAAGGGCGCCCAAATGACGCCGACCGTTAATAATTTATTGGTTGGTAAAAATGTGGTGGAAGGCAAAAAGGTTGCCGTATCCAAGCTGACTAATAAGTCCCGTGAAGCCATAGCTAAGAAAGCCACTGACGCTAAAGCTGCCCAAGAGAAAGCTGAAGCCGACAAAGTGGCGGCCGAAACCAAAGCCGCGGCAGACGCCGCCGCTCCGGCCGCAGAGCCGGTAATGGAAGCCCCGACTGAAGTTTTAACAGAAGCCGCACCAGAAGTTCAACCGACCGAGGAGGTAGAGGTAAAAGAAGAGTCGGCTGCTTAATAATAAAGACATAAAAGCACCCCGAGGTACCTCGGGGTGCTTTTTAGTTGACAAATTTTTGCCGATATGATGAAATTTTAGCAAATATAATTAAATAATTTTTGTACTTTTAAAAAGGTGTAAAAGTGAATACCGTAAATACAGCAGTTATCAAGTTGAGCCAATTTATGGGAGAGATTGTAGAAATATATGTCAATATTCATCTTTTTTTTAACACTGCCAAAGGTTTTTGGGTGAAATTGTTGGTTGTTATTTCTTGGCCGTTGAGAATAATTTTTAATTTACCGGCGCAAGTGGTGATTGTGGCTAATTATTTTTATGGTCTTTATCTTTTTCGGATAAAAAATAGCCTGGAAATTTTTGGTCTGGAAAACTTGCCAACTGATATCGGCAATGTATTTTTTCCCAATCATCAAGCTTGGACGGATCCTTGGGCCATCGGTATTAGCATCTCTAATTTGTTGAAAATTATTTTTTACCCATCTTTTGTGCCTTGGACGGTAGCCGATAAAGCTAATTATGCCAACCAGTGGTTTGGTTTGTTTTTATGGTTTGCCAAAATAACCGTTGTCAGTCGAGATGTTGAGGGGGCTGATTTTCAGGCCAAAGAACGATGGAAAAAACGAGTGCTTATCGGTAATTTAGTTCTTTATCCTGAAGGCGGGCGGTCTCGCACCAAAGAAATAAAGCCGTGTAAAAAAGATGTTGCCAGATTTATCTATGACAATTATCGAAGCGGTAACGGCGGAGCTTATTTTAAGCGGGCTATCCCAGTAAGAATTATCGGTTTTGATGAAATTCAGCCGGCGGAAGTTGATAGAAGCAAGATTAAAAAAGCTGTCCTAGACCCTTCTAAAGTAGGGGGTGGTAAAAAATGTCAAATCATCATTGGCAAGCCAATAGAATTTACACAGGAACTTTTTAATCAAGATTTTAATCGCGTCCATTTACAAATTGGAGAAATTGTTACGCAGAGCATCGCCGAGTTGACGCCGCATAACTCTAATTAAAATTTAACCTCTTAATTAATTTAAGGGGTTATTTTTTTAGAATTAAGTAGTAGTTAAATTTGTCTTTGTACAGCTGTTCTAATTTTAGGTCGGCTTGTTTAACTAATTTTTTTAACCCCCGTTTGGTAAAAGCATGATAATAGCGGCGGCTGGCTATTTGGCCGCCGGAGTAGCGCCAATAAAAGATAATATCGCCCCAGTCCATGCGGTGCTTACCCAAAAGTTTTAAAAAGGCATATTTAAAAATCAGCGGGCGCAGTTTAGGCATGGCCCAAATGTTCCAGACGCTGATAATAATTTGCCCGCCCGGTTTGGTTTTGCTTTTTAGCTGGTTAAGAGCTTCTAATTGTAATTTTTGACCCGGCAGGTGGTGCAAGACGCCGACGCAAAAGACATAATCAAAATCAAATTGCGGCAATTGGCTTAAGGTTAGAATCTCTCCGATCTCAAATCGCTCGCCGTAATGGTCGCGAGCCAGTTTGACTAGTTCGGCGCAGCTATCCACGCCCAAGTAATCAATATTTTTGTCGCGGAAGCATTCGTATAAACGGCCCTGGCCGCAACCGGCGTCCAAGACGCTTTTTTTGGCCAGCGAACAGTCAACGCCATCGGCCAGCTTGGCCACTTCCGGCCACAGGCCCTTGCGCCTGGTAATATCAAAATCGCCGGCAATCGTGCGATAATTGTCGCGTACCAGCTTTAGTAAATCATTTTGTGTTTTTTTGTCCATGGTGTTTGGCCAGAGTTAATTTAATCTGGTCGTAGCTGATATCGCCGTCTAATTTTTCTTTAAGCGCTTTGAGTCCGCCTTCATGGTCGGCCGCCGCTTTGATAATTCTTTTCTCTATCACCTCGGGCACTAATTTTTTAATATCAACCGGCACTTTTTTCTCTAAGAGCCAGCATAAATGATTGATAATGGTTTGCGGCGTCAAGTCTCTGGCGGCGGCAATTTCCGCTACGCTTAAGCCTTGCTGCCAAAAATCTTGGGTAATAAACTGGGTCAGCTTGGTGGCAAAGGGCGCTTCTACCACGATTATATCATCTTCGGTTAGTTTTTTAGCTTCATAGGCCTTATCGTAATAATTTAAATAGGTTTTGGCCGGTTTGAGGCCGGTTTTGGTTTTGGGAGCCAGGCCGCGACCGTTGAGGCATAAATCGCATTTGCCGCAGGGCACGGCATCTTCGCCGAAATATTTAAGA
>JAKAFD010000034.1 GCA_021818075.1 bacterium | reverse complement strand
TTATATTAACCGATAGCGGCGGCTTGCAAGAGGAAGGCTGCATTTTAGGCGTACCAACCTTGAATTTAAGAGATAATACCGAAAGACCGGAATGCGTGGAGGTGGGCGCCAGTAAAATTGTCGGCTCGGATTACAATAAATTATTAGAGGGCTTTAATTTTTATAACCGAACGGACAACATTAAATGGTTAAATCCCTTCGGCGATGGTCACAGTGCCGCCAAAATCATAAAAATTTGCCAGAACTATTTTCTATAACATTATGAAAATTTCCGTCATTACCTGCACCTATAACAGCGCCCGGTACTTGGCCGCCACCATTGAATCGGTGCGGCGCCAGACTTATGGCGATCTGGAACATATTTTTATTGACGGCGGCTCTACCGACGGTACGCTTGAGATAATTAAAAAATATTATCCGGCGCCAGTTTTATTTATCGGTCAAGACCAGGGTTTGTATGACGCTTTAAATAAAGGTTTAGAGCGGGCTACTGGCGAGGTGGTTGGTTTTTTACACTCCGATGATTGTTTCGCCGATGACCGCTGTTTGGAGAGAATAGCCGAGGCTTTCGCACACCACGATATTGATTATTACAGCGCGCGTTTGGCGGTTTATTATGAAAAATTGGAAAAACCTTTTGCGGTTTTGGGCGCGGCACCTCATAAGTTTTCCTGGCGCGACGCTTTATACAGTTCCAATTATTTTGCTCACCCCACGGTTTATGTTAAAAAAACTTTGTTACCAAAAATCGGTAATTTTAATTTGTCTTACAAAATAGCGGCCGACATTGACTGGCTATGGCGTCTGGAGGCAATCACTGACAAGTGTTTTTTTGATAAGCAGGTTTTAGTTAAAATGCGCCATGTTGGCAAAAGTTCCCGGCATTATTTTCAGGCTTTAGCCGAAGAGTATCAAATTGCCAAAAAACACTTTGGCCTGACGCCCCTAGTTTTATTTACTTACAGTTATCATTGGGCCCGCCGTTTAGTTCGGTTTATTTTGGAAAAAATTGGTCTGTTTAAAGTGGTGGCTTATAGCCGGCGGCTGTTAATTAAATTAGACCGTTAATATTTATGTTAAACGCCTTGGTCCAGACGGAAAAACTTTATACCATTAATTTTTTTAAGGCTTTAACTTGGGGCGACTGGAATTCAGTCTCGTTATTATCAGTCATATTGGTGGCGGCTTGGTTGGTGATTTATTTGTTTCACCTGGGCTATCGTCAAGGCCGGCAGTCATTTTTGTCGGCGGCTTGGTGGCTACTATTTTTATTGTGGCTGCCGCTAGCCTTGAGTTCCTGGCTGACTCATTATAATTTGGCCGCTCAAGCGGTTGGTCAAGCAGCAGCGCCTGTGGCGGACAAGTGGCAATCCCGACTGTGCCAAGTGGATGAGAATCAGAATTTCGGCGGTTTGATCTGTCATATCGGTTCGACCGTTAAAGCGGTTAAAGAAAGAATTAAAGACCCGGCTAGTTTATGCCAAATTGTTAACGGCAACGCTTATCCCTTTTTTCTTTACGGCCTATATGGTGTTTTTGATATGCCGGTTGGTTGTCAAACAGCCGATTACGTTTTAGTTTATCTGTCGGCGGAAGATCTGTCTTATTTTCCCGGCAGCCAACAATTAACTATTACCAAAGTCTTTAACGGAGCAACGTCTACCATTAATTGCGGCCGTTTTGAACCGCCGCAAGTCTTGGGCGACGGCATTTTTTTATTAAAACGTCTGTTTTAAATTTATGGCGATCAAATTGATTTTATTTTTTCTGTCTCTATTAGCGCCGGGTTGGCTAGCCTTGAAATTATTTTGGCCGCGTCAAAGTGGCGGTATTTTAAGAACTCTA
Source organism: bacterium (assembly GCA_021818075.1). Taxonomy (GTDB): domain Bacteria; phylum Patescibacteriota; class Patescibacteriia; order Patescibacteriales; family Patescibacteriaceae; genus JAKAEX01. The sequence goes on along the minus strand of JAKAFD010000034.1, from coordinate 6,451 downwards.
GCCTTGGCTTATAGCTTGGGTTGGGGCATCATCACCGTACAACTGTTTATCGCCTTATTTTGGTTTAGATGGCCTTTGGGCAACTGGTTGTTGTGGCTGTTTATGATTGAAGACGCTATTTTACTTATTAGCTATTATTTAGTCCATAAAATTAAATGGCTTAATTTTAAAAATATCCGGTTAACTTGGTTGGTTGATTTAAAAACTTGGCGCTGGCGTGATTGGTGTTTATTGATTTTTATTTTATTATTCATCGGTGTTGCCTTTGTTAATGCTCTAACTGAGCCGTTAATCGCGTGGGACAGCCTGGTTAATTGGTCGCTTAAAGGCCAGGCGCTATTCAAACACGGCGGAGTAGTTTTTGATGCTAATAAGCCCTCTTATTGGAAAGTTTTTTCTGCTAATAATTATCCTTGGAATTTTTCCCTGTCTTTAGCCTGGCTTAGTTTCATCACCGGCAGATTTAATGACTTAGCTAATAATTTGGTTACTTTTAGTTTTTATTTGAGTTCAATTATTTTAGTTTTTAATTTTTTAAGACATCAGACCGAGCGTTCCACAGCGCTGCTTTTTACCTTTTTTTTGGCTTCGGCCGAGTTGCTGGTTTATCACAGTTACAACATTTGCGGAGATTTACTCCTAGCTACTTTGGCCTTAGCCGCCTTTATCTTGTTGTTAGAGGCCGTACAACGGCCCAGGACGGGCGTCTGGTTGCTGGCCGGTATCTTTGGCGGGCTGGTCACTATGACCAAAAATGAGGGTATTTTTTATGTTTTAGCCGCTATACCCTTTATTTGGCTGACGGCCAGCGGCTGGCCTAAAAAGCAGCTCCTTAGCCGTCTGGGGCTTTACGCCGGCGGCCTAATTTTAGCCTCCGGCGCCTGGTGGTTATTTAAACTGACTAATCATTTGGGCGTGACTAATACGGCGGGCGGTTTGGTTTGGCACCCGGCAGTGATTAAAGATTTTTTGCAACAGTGGTTTGCTTACGACGGTTTTAATATTTTTTGGGCGGTGCTGCTCCTAGTGCTGATTTTTAATTTTGGCACGATGTTGAAACGGCGTTTGTTAGCGGCCGGTTGGCTGTATTTGGCAGTTGTTTGGCTGGGTTTTATGTTTGTGTATGTTTGTTCTAATTCTTATATTTTTGTGGTGGACGGCACCATAGTCTTAAGAAATAGTTTAACTTTTTTCCCCATCGCCTTATTGCTGACGGCTTTAACTTTTGACAGTAAATTATTGCGCGGTGAAGCGGAGACGGTTGAGCCGGCGGCTGAAGTTCAATCTTTGCCGGTCTGGTTGCGAGCCAAAATCAGCGGCACGGCCGTTTTGGCTAAACATAAAAAATTGCTAAAATTTTTGGTGGTGGGCACGAGCGGCGCGGCTATTGATTTCGCCCTGCTGGCGATTTTAGTGGAAATCTTCCACTGGCTGCCGCTCGTGGCCAATTTAGCGTCTTTCAGTATCGCCGTGGTCAGTAATTTCTTCCTTAATAAATTTTGGACCTGGCGCGATACCAGTTTAGCTTACCGCCGGCAGTTTATTAAATTTTTTATCACTTCGGTGCTGGGTTTGGGCATCAACACCTTACTGATGTGGCTGCTTTTGACCGGGGGCTTGTATTATTTATGGGCCAAGGTTATTGTTTCTTTAGTGGTGGCGGTGTGGAATTACAGCGTTAATAACTGGTGGACTTTCGGCGCCGGCAAACAAGTATGAAATTATCCATTATTATTCCGGTTTATAACGAAGCGGCAACGATTGAACAAGTTGTCGCTTTAGCTAAAGTCGCGCCCCTGCCCGATGCCTGGCAGCGGGAGATTTTAATTATTGATGACGGTTCCACCGACGGCAGCGCCGAACTTATTGCCCGCTTAGCCGACCCCCTGGTTAAAGTTTTTAGTAAAAAGAAAAACGCCGGCAAAGGCGCGGCCATTCACACAGCTTTAAGCCTGGCCACGGGCGATTACGCCATTATTCAGGACGCCGACTTGGAATATGATTTAGCCGATTACTACCAATTGGCCAGTCGTCTGGAGCCGGCCGGCCGGTCCGTGGTTTACGGTTCCAGAAATTTGCGCCCCAACCCTCGTTCCAAATCGTCTTATTATTACGGCGGACGATTAATCACCGGCTTAATCAATAAATTATTCGGCGCTCATTTAACCGATGTGAATACTTGTTATAAACTGTTTCCGCTGGCGGTGGCTCGCGAGCTTAATTTGCGGGAAAAACGCTTTGCTTTTTGCGAGGAAATAACCATTAAATTATTGCAGCGGGGTTTTACCATCACCGAACTGCCCATCACTTACCGGCCGCGGTCTTTTGCCGGCGGCAAAAAAATCAGGGCTACGGACGGTTTAAAAGCGATTTATCTTATTTTACGGTTGAAAATTTTTGGCCGTTAAGTTATATGAAATTATCAATTATTATTCCAGCCTATAATGAAGCGCCGACGATTGCGGAACTGGTGCGTCAAGTGCGCTCGGTTAATTTGCCTGACGGCTTAGAGCGGGAAATTGTGGTGGTGGACGATTGTTCCACCGATGAAACCAAAAATATCCTGCAAACAATTAACGATGCCGAGGTTAGATTGTGCTTTAAGGATAAAAACGAAGGTAAGGGTTCGGCGGTGCGGCTCGGTTTGCAACAGGCGACCGGCGATATTATCTTATTGCAAGACGCCGATTTGGAGTATGACCCGGCCGAGTACCCCAAATTATTGGCGCCGATTTTGAGCCAGCGCGCCGATGTGGTTTTCGGCTCGCGGTTTGTCGGCAGTGAAGCCAAGCGTGTTTTGTTTTTTTGGCATTATCTGGGCAACCGCTTCTTAACCGCTCTGTCCAACGCTTTGACCAATCTTAGTTTGACCGATATAGAAACCGGCTACAAAGTTTTTAGCCGGCCGGTGGTTGACAGCCTGAAGGACAAATTGACGGCTAAGCGTTTTGGCATTGAACCGGAACTGGTGGCGCGGGTGGCCAAAGGCAAATGGCGGCTGTACGAAATCGGCATCAGTTATTACGGCCGGACCTACGCTGAAGGCAAGAAAGTCGGTTGGCGCGACGGTCTGGCGGCCATTTGGTTTATTGTTAAATACAATATTTTTACCGGCAGAAAATAACTATTTGGTATTTCTCTAGTGAGTTGCTATAATGAAAACGAAAACAAATTGCCCGCGGGCGGTTGCTTGTTATGGAGTGGATTTATAATATCTTTGTCTTTATTATCGGTGCCGCCATGGGCAGTTTTTTGAATTGTCTGGCGGGACGGCTTTATCATCGGCAAAGACTGGGCGGCCGCTCGGCCTGCCCGCACTGCGGGAGGAAAATCGCCTGGTATGACAACATTCCCTTGATTAGTTTTATTAAGTTGCGTGGCGTCTGCCGGCAATGCCATAAAAAAATTTCTTGGCAATATCCGCTGGTGGAACTGGCGGTGGGCGCTTTATTTATTATCGCCTGGCGGCACAATCTGGTGGGCGTTAATGTCTGGAATTTGGGGCTCTGGGATTTGCGCTTCGTCTTAAGAGACTGGCTGGCGATTGGTATTTTGACGGTTATTTTTATCATGGATTGGCGCTGGTATGTGGTGGACGACGTGGTCAGTCTGCCGGCCATTGTTTTGTTGGCCCTGGCTAATTTACTATTGGGCTCACCCTGGGGCTCGCTCTTGTCCGCCGCCGTCATCGGCGCCGGATTTTTTACTTTGCAATATGTTATTTCTCGCGGCCGCTGGGTGGGCGGCGGCGATATACGTCTGGGCGCCCTGTTGGGCGTGGCCTTAGGCTGGCCCTTAACTTTGGTAGCTTTAATGCTGGCTTATGTTGGCGGCGCGGTGGTTGGTGTTTTCCTGATAATTTTTAAAAAGAAGCAGTTGAAATCACAAGTGCCGTTCGGTGTTTTTTTGGCGCCGGCTACTTTGGTAGCTTTGTGGTGGGGCACGGCCATTTATCAATGGTATCTTAATTTATTATTTTAAGGCTATAAAACTATGACGGAAGAGACAACAGGCAAACAGACAACCAAATACATCTTCGTGGTTGGCGGCGTCATGTCTGGCGTAGGCAAGGGCATTACCGTGGCTGCCATAGCCAGAATTTTGAAAAGCAAGGGTTTTAAAGTCAGCGCCATTAAAATTGACCCCTATATCAATGTGGACGCCGGCACCATGAACCCGGTGGAGCACGGCGAGGTGTTTGTGACCGAAGACGGCGATGAAACCGACCAGGATATCGGCAATTATGAGCGCTTTTTAAACGAGAATATTTACCGCGAAAATTATATGACCACCGGCCGGGTTTACCAGGCGGTCATTGCTAAAGAACGCAACCTGGAATACAAAGGCAAGTGCGTGCAGGTGGTGCCGCATATTCCGGCCGAAGTGCGCGACCGTATTGAAGCGGCGGCGATTAAAACGCAAGCCGAAATAATGCTGATTGAAATCGGCGGCACGGTAGGCGAGTATGAAAATTTGCTGTTTTTGGAAGCGGCTCGCTATATGCGCTGGGAAAAGCCCGACGATGTTTTATTTGTGATTGTCAGCTATTTGCCGATTCCCTCCAAGGTGGGCGAGATGAAAACTAAGCCGACCCAACATGCGGTGCGCGCTTTGAACGCGGCCGGCATTCAGCCGGATTTTATCGTGGCTCGCGCCGATGTGGACATTGACGAACCGCGGCGCAAGAAAATTTCCATTTTTTGCAATGTGGCCAAAGAAGATGTAATTTCCGCGCCCGATATTGAAACGGTCTACGATGTGCCGATTAATTTTGAAAAAGATAACTTAGGCGAACGGATTTTGAAAAAATTCGGTTTGACGGCGCGGCAAAAAGACTTGGTGGATTGGCGAGCGATGGTGGATAAGTATAAAAATGCCACTAAGCGCGTCAAAATCGGCATTGTCGGCAAATATTTTGCCACCGGCGATTTTTGTTTAGCCGATTCTTATATTTCGGTAATTGAAGCCATTAAGCACGGCGGACTGGTTAATGATTGCAAACCGGAGCTGGTTTGGCTGTCGGCCGAGGATATTGAAAAAGACGGCGTAGACCAGTTGAAAAATTACGACGGCATTATCGTGCCGCAGGGCTGGGGTTCGCGCGGCGCCGAAGGCAAGATTAAAACCATTCAATTTTGCCGCGAGCATAAAGTGCCGTATTTCGGTTTGTGCTATGGCATGCAAATGGCGGTGATTGAGTTTGCTAGAAATGTTGCTGGTTTGAATCAAGCCAATACCGAGGAAGCCGACCCGGCCACACCGCATCCGGTGATTCACATCATGCCGGAGCAAAAAGAACTTTTAGCCAAGAAGCAATACGGCGGCACCATTCGCTTGGGCGGCTGGCCCTGCCAGATTGTCCCGGGTACGCATCTGGCCAAGGCCTATGAGGTCGTCAAACCCGGCCAGTCGGTCGTATCCGAACGCCATCGCCATCGTTATGAGTTTAATAATGCTTATCGCGAGCAATTAACGGCTAAGGGTCTGACCATTGCCGGCACTTCGCCGGACGGCCAAATCGTGGAAGCGATTGAAATTACCGACCACCCGTTTTTTATCGGCACCCAGTTTCATCCCGAATATATTTCCCGCCCCTTAGAACCGCATCCGCTATTTGTGGAATTTGTCAGAATTTGTTTACAAAAATAAGCAAAACAAAAAATACGGCCCGCGGGCCGTATTTTGTTAATTGATTTATTTAACGACGCTGACCACCGTACTGGTTTTCAGTTTGCCGTCGTGTTTTAACAATTTTTTGCTGCCGAATTTAACCATGCCGGCCACGCGGGTATAGAGCGTGTCGTCCTTGCCGCGCAAGACATTGGCGCCGGGGTGATATTTGGTGCCTCTTTGGCGGATGATGATTTGTCCGGCTTTAACGGTTTCGCCATGGTTAACCTTGACGCCCAAGCGTTGGCCGGCGCTGTCGCGGCCGAGTCTACTGGAACCGCCAGCTTTCTTATGTGCCATAATTTTTACCCCGTTAAAATTTATTTCGTTATCTTTAACGAAATAAAGTATTTAACTGGGGTTTTATTTTTTAATTTAAATCAGGAGCAGTGAAAGTTTAACCGCTGGTATTTCTGCAAAAATACTCAAAAGCCAACTTCTGCCGTTCCATATCATAGCAAAGACGCCCGTTTTTGTCAATTGTTAAAAAAATAAGACTTTGTTAAACTGAAAATAAATCATTTAATTAACGGTTCTTTTCATTAATAATTTTCCAGACGCAAAAGGAGGTCTAATTAGTCTTGGAAACCGCCAGTTGAAATTATCCGGCCATAAACCTAGGGGGAATAATGCCAAGATATTTTTGCTGTCTCTGTGGCACTACCAAGTATACTTCGGAACACCACCCTTTTCCCAAACGCATTTTCGGTAACGGCAACGGTAACCCGGCAATCATTATTTTATGCCGCGGCCAGCACGACCAGATTGAAGCCGAACTGCA
>JAKAFD010000033.1 GCA_021818075.1 bacterium | reverse complement strand
CCGATCTTTATTTGGTCGGCGACGCCAGTTTCGGTTACGATGAAATTAAATATCTGATTAATGAATTTAATGTGGACGGCGAAGTGATGACGACCGGCTGGGTGGAGGAGCGGCACCTGCCCTGTATTTTTGCCGGCGCCGACGCTTTTATTTTTCCAACCAAGTACGAAGGCTTCGGCATTCCCTTGTTGCAAGCCATGGCCTCGGGCACGCCGATTGCCGCCTCTGATACGGCGGCCATACCGGAAATCGCCGGTGAAGCGGCGCTGCTTTTTAACCCCGACAATGTTCGTGACATGTCGGAAAAAATTGCCGCCATTGTCCAAAATGAGCCTTTGCGCAATAAGCTAAAAGAGGCGGGATTAGAACGGGTTAAACAATTTAGTTGGGAAAAATGCGCTAAGGAAACTTTAAAAATATTAGAAAGTGTTTAATTTTAGCCATTTTTTTAAGGCCGTTAAGGCCTTTTTATTTTGGTTTTAAACATTGACAAATTTAATAAAATATGATATTTTGTTGTTCTGACATAAATGGTAAGTAAATTTGTATATATAGACAGTAAATTTAAAATTAAATAAAAGATGTTTCATTTTTTTGGAGATTTATAGTGAAAAAAGTATTCTTAACCGTCTTGGTGCTGATAGTAATGCTATCAGTTGATGTTTTTGCCCAACAGGCAGAAATAACCTTAACCAATGGTATCGCCAATCGTACCGGCGATATCGGTCCGCATTTGAAATTTGATTTCAACCTGAAAAACAATTTTTTGGTTGACACTATCAAATTCAAGATAAGCGTCACCGCTTTGCATAGTCGGCTTAAAGCCAAGATGATACCGGCTCGTCCGGTATTAAGCGATGGCTTCAGCTTGGACTCAAACAAATGGACCATGGACACTTCCCGGATATCCGACACCGTCAGCAATTTTCTGATAGTGGCGAATCAGCCGGTCAATTATTGGGCTCGCTCGGAAGTCAGCCGTAAAATTATGGAAAATTTTGTGGCGCTGGAAGCGCTGCCGAATTACGACACCATAACAGTAACGTTATCTGACATCGTCATCAATGGCGTTAATGATAATAGTGGTAATGTTACCGTAACTTTACCGCCGGCAACCATTGTCTTTTATTTAGGTAATGAGCCGCCGGACGTTAAAACCGATTCGGTATTAGTTAGGCTGACGTCGCAGATAGAGCGGCAGAATAATTTGGCTAAATTGTTTTTGGATTTTAAAACCAAATTCAATGTCAGTAAATTAATCTTTACGCTGATAGTGCCGACCGACCTGACTGACCCCGTGATTAGTTTGGCCCAGCCTCAAGCCGGTCGCCAAGCGGTCGTGGAAAAAGCCGGGACCATTGATAATCGGGATTATTATGTGGTGACTTTAATGGCTGCCACTGATGCAGCTTACGGTCCCAGCTTGGATCAATATTCAGCTTTGGCAGAAATTGATTTAAGGCTGCCGTCGTCAGGCAGCGGACTAAGGCAAGTTCAAGCCATGAATTTCTTGGCTTGGGGTTTAGCTGACGGAAGTCTAAAAACCGGACCGGATTGGTTGTTCAACTTAGATTTAGGACAACCGCCGACGCCGAAAGATTTTGCTTATGCCGTTGACTTTTCGGTTGACCGGCAAAAACAAGAAGCTTATCTGGACTTTAGCTACATTTCCAACTTCGGTTTTGATGAAGTCACTTTTGACTTTATCCTGCCGGACAAAGTGTATCTTAAAGTCCCGACAGCCATAGAATTTTTTGGCAGTACCGGCAGTTATGAGTTGACTGATGTCGGCAATAACACTTTCGCCGTAAAAATTTCCTTAACCAATCCTTTGGGACCAAGTCTCAATGCCACCAAGTTTATGCGGATAACTTTAGGCTTCGCGCCTGAAGTGGTTGGCAGGCAGGAATTGATTTTTGGCGGCGTGCGGGTAAAACGAGACGGTGTGGAGTTAAAAGTTGACGGACCAATCAGTCTGATGGTTGACTTCCGGCAAAACGACCCGGCTTTATTGGTTAAATACTTTTTAACCAAAGCCGCTAATTGGATTACACCGGTCACTCAATTACGCCGCGCCGGTCAGGGGACGATGGAGTGGCTATGGTTTATGAATAATATAGTAGAAACAACCGGCGGCATCACCTTTGATGTCCAGTTGCCCTACTACATGACGCTTAAACAAGTTATACCACTGACCACCGATTTCCAGACGGATAATAATGTTAACATTACGATTCAAAAGGTCGGCGAAGTCAGCAGTTTGTCCACTTATCATGTGGTTTATTCAGTGGTAGACATTGGTCAGCCGCTGTTGCCCAATCCGCAAAGCCTTAATCCTCGGGCGATAATGAAGTTGGTAATTGAGTTTACTGATTTACCGCCTTGGGGCATGGATTTTTGGGTGAGAAATATCATCGCTTCCGGTTTGGACGGACGAGTGCTAAATCAAACCAAAGCCATGTTTATCAGCATAAATTTCCTGACGGAAGTTTACTGGCAATTCCTGAAAGGCGATGTCAGCCAGCAGTTTGGCGACGGACAGCTGACCAAACTGGATGTAGAAGTGCTGATTAAAATCTTAAGCGGAGAAATTCGTCCGACTCTCTATCAGATTTGGGCGGCAGATTTAAACAATGATGGTTTTATTAATATTTATGATTTAACCATCTTGCAAAATCTGGTGGGAATTTCCGCCGTGACCGATCTGACCGCTAATGGTCAATGGCAACTCAAAGATAAAGTGCTGGAGTACCGGCTGGACGCTGATTGGGTACAGTTATCAATCTATGATTGCTTGGGCAATCTGATTGATAATAAGTGGTCAACAGGCAGTACCGGACAATTTAATTTGGAACAATTACCGGTTGGAGTTTATCTGTTTAAACTTAACGGTTTAACCGGCAAAATCTTAATTAGTAATTAATTATTTATTCGTTCATTATAAGGCCGTATATCATCTGATATACGGTTTTTTTGTTAGCGAAGCCAGCGGCCTTGATTGGCATTAATGGGGCGCGCGGCGGCAATGGCAAAATTAAATATTTTATACTATACTTTAAGTAATCTATGACAGTAAAAACGGCTTTAAAATTCTGGCCTAATTTTAGGTTAACTTTTTGCGTTAGCGCGCTCGTGCTGGCGGTTTTGGCGTCCCCGGCGCTGGCTTTAACGCCCTCCGACCAGTATTATGCCAACCAGTGGTATTTGAAACGCATTGCGGCTGATAAAGCCTGGGAGATGATTAGCGGCAGTCCGGATATTATTATTGCCGTCATTGACACCGGCGTCATGATTAGCCATCCCGATTTGAAAAATAATTTGTGGTTTAACGAAAAAGAAATCAAGGGCAATAAACTTGATGATGATCACAACGGTTTCGTTGATGATATTAACGGCTGGGATTTTGTTAACGAGTCGGCCGATGTCGGCCCTAAATTTAAACCGGGTTATACCGAAGACGGTATCAATCACGGTACGGTGGTGGCTGGTATTTTGGCGGCTGAAGGCAATAATGTCTCCGGCGTCGCCGGCATTACCTGGCAAGCCAGGCTGATGAGTTTGAAGGCTTTGGACGATGATGGCCAGGCGGATATGAAATCGGTAGTCAGGGCGATTAACTATGCCATTGATAACGGCGCCAATATCATTAATTTAAGTTTTGTCGGTACGCACTCCAGCCCCGACTTGGAAAAAGCCATTGCCCGGGCCAGGCGCGCCGGCGTAATTATCGTGGCGGCCGGCGGCAATGATTTGGCGGACGGCGAGGGTCAAGACTTAAGCAAAAAACCGCTCTATCCGGTGTGCAGCGACGGCGCCAAGGGCGAGAATTTAGTGATTGGCGTGGCGGCCACCGGCCCTCTGGATGAAAAAGCGCCGTTTTCCGGCTTCGGCCGCTGTATTGATATTACCGCGCCCGGCGTTAGCGTATTCAGTGCGGCGGTTTATGCTCCGCAATATGCCAGCGGCTTACCGCCCTCCGGCTACGGTGAAATCAGCCGGAAGTTTAGTATGTATTATGACGGTTATTGGTCCGGTACTTCTTTCGCCGTGCCTATGGTCAGCGCCACTTTGGCTCTGATGATGCAAGTCAATCCCAGTTTGCGGCCGGAAAAATTAATCAGTTTGCTTTTAAAAACCACTGATTATAATTACAGCGTCAATCCGGAATTTATCGGCAAATTGGGCGCCGGCCGGTTGAATGTTTTATCGGCGGTTCAGGCGACGCAGATGTCCAAAACCGAAGAGGCGGCCGATATTCTTTTATATAACGATGCCGAAACCAGAGGCTTGATTAAACGGGTAACGCCCAAGGGCCTCGTCAAAATCAAGTTTCGAACTTTTGATAATACTGATATTAATGTGGTCAGCGGCGATTTTAACGGCGATAAAAAAGTGGAAATTGCCGTGGCGCCAAAAAAAGGCCGCTCGCCGGAAGTTAGGCTGTATAGCGAACAAGGCAAGTTGTTAAAGCGCGCTTTAGTGTTTGAGCCCAAATTTTACGGCGGCGTCAGTTTGGCGGCCGCTGATGTGGACGGCGACGGCGTGGACGAATTAATCGTAGCGCCGGCCAGCAATCGCCGCAGCGACATAAAAATTTTGGATAAAAATTTTCGTACCAAAAAAACCTGGCTGGCTTACGCGCCGACCTTTTACGGCGGCGTTAATTTGGCGGCCGGCGATGTGGACGGCGACCGGCAAGTGGAAATTGTCAGCGCGCCGGCCGATAATGGCGGACCGCACATTAGAATTTTTAACGCTAACGGCGGTTTGATCGGCCAATGGTTTGCCTTTGACCAGAGCGTGAAAGGCGGTTTTAAGGTGGCGGTGGCCGACGCTTACTCCAGTATTAATCCGGAACATAATATCGTGGTAGCCGCCGGCAAGGGTCAAGCGCCGTACATCAACATCTTTACCGCCAGCGGCGAATTAATTAACAGTTTTAACGCTTATAGCGCCAATTTTACCGGCGGCGTTAATGTGGCCACGGCCGATTTAGACAGTGATGGCCGATCGGAAATTATCACCGGCGCCGGCGAGAGCGGCGGACCGCACTTGGCGCTGTATGAAAAAGACGGCTCGCTGATTAAAGCTTTTTATACCGACAAAAAAACTTTGCGGCAGGGCGTGGGCGTAGCGGCTTTCATTAAAAAATAACTTAACTAAAAAATATGAGTGCAAAATTTATTTTTGACACAAAAAATGTCCTGGTGATCGGCGGCGCCGGCTTTATCGGTTCGCATCTGTGCGATGCCTTGGTCGCCAACGCCAAAGTAATTTGCGTTGACAATTTTTCCAGCGGATCGGAAAAAAACATTGACCATTTGCTGGCCAACCCCAACTTTAAATTCATCAAGCACGACCTGGCTAATCCGCTGGCGCTGGAAGACTTTACCGAACTTAAAGATTTTAAAGTTGAGTTTCAGGGCATCCAGGAAATTTACAATTTAGCCTGCCCGACTTCGCCGCTGCATTTTGAAAAAAACAAAATCAACAATTTGCTGGCCAATTCTTATGTGGTGAAAAACGCTTTGGACCTGGCTTTAAAATATCAGGCCAAATTTCTGCACTTGTCGTCTTCGGTGATTTACGGGGAAAAGGAAAAAAATCCGCGCCGCGTGGTGGAAGAGGATTTGGGCGTGGTTAATCTGCTGTCGGACCGGGCCTCTTATGATGAAGGCAAGCGCTTCGCCGAAACCATGGTTAAAACCTATCGCGATGTTTACAAGCTGGACGCCAAAATTATCCGGCCCTTTAGGATTTACGGCCCGCGCATGCCGCTGGAACAAGGCCATATGATTCCCGATTTTATTGCCGATTGTTTGGACGGCAAAGACTTGGTAATTTACGGCGATGTTAATTTCGCCTCCGGTTTCTGCTATATTGACGACTGCCTGTCAGCTATGTTTAAAATGATGGCAAGCGACCAAACCGGCCCCTTCAATATCGGTTCGGATGTGGAGATTAAGATTTCGGTGGTGGCGCAAAAAATCATTGAAATTCTCAACGCCGGCGTTAAGTTAACCTATACCGACCCCTTGTTATTTATGACGCCGCTGGCCATACCCAATATCAGTAAGGCGCGCGACCTTTTGGGTTGGATGCCGCTCGTAACGCTGGATAACGGCTTAAGAAAGACGATTGACGATTTACGCGCCGCTAAGGGCTTGAAGAAAGTGGATTATGAATATATTAAACCGACCGAATGAAAATAATAGCCGTCGTTCCGGCCTGGAACGAAGCCCAAACCATTGCCCAAGTTGTGGGCCAGTTAAAACCGCTGCTTGATGAGGTGGTAGTGGTTGATGACGCTTCCGCTGACGACACGGCGCGTCTCGCCGCCGCGGCAGGCGCTGTCGTCTTGCGGCATTTGCTTAATCGCGGTCAGGGCGCAGCCTTACGAACCGGCACCCGCTGGGCGTTTAATCAGGATGCGGATATTGTGGTTCACTTTGACGCCGACGGACAGTTTTCGGTTGATGACTTGCCGGCCTTGCTGGCGCCGCTAAAAGCCGGTCAGGCTGATATTGTTTTCGGCTCCCGTTTTTTACGAGATAATAGCTTGCCGCCGCTTAAGCGCCATTTGATTATGCCGCTGGCACGGTTAATTAATCGCTGGCTGTTCGGCATCCGACTGACTGATCCGCAAAACGGCCTGCGCGCATTTACTCACGAAGCTTTTACTAAAATAATTTGGCAGGAAGACGGTATGGCGCACTGCAGTGAAATTTTATTACTGGCGCATAGGCGAAGTTTGCGCCTCAAAGAAGTGCCGATGACGGTAATTTATCACCATTATGGTCAAAAGCTGTCGGGCGGCATTAAAATTTTAAAAGATTTGGTAGTTAATAAATTAAACCGTTAATATGATGCAAAGTTTAATTGCCGTTATTATCGTGGCCTGGTTTCTCAGCCGGCTGTTTTGGCAAAAGAAAAAGGGGAGCGTTAATAAAAGCGAATTTGTTTTTTGGCTTATTTTTTGGCTTTTAGCTTTGGCGCTGATTTTATCGTTAAAGTGGCTGGACCAGCTGGTGGCCGACTTGGGTTTTTCTTCTTCCGCCATTCAGGTGCTGTTGTATTTGGCGGTGGCGGTGCTGATTTATTTTATTTTTCGCATTCGGCTGCGTTTGGCAAAAATGGAAAAAGACATTTCCAAAATAGTGGAGCACCTAGCCATAACCAAACGAGATTAATATTAAATGCTAACAGCTGACGGCTAATTGCTAATAGCTAACTTTATGAAAATCGCTCACCTCATCAGCACTTTTCCCCCATATCGCGGCGGCATGGGTAATAGTGTGGCGTGCTTTGCCAAAGAGCTGTTGCACTTTAACCACGAAGTAACGGTGCTGACGCCAAATTTCCAGCAGGCGCAGGATGAAACTTGCCAGTGGCAGGGCGTTAAAGTGGTAAGGCTGAAGCCCTTTTTAATTATTGGCAATGCGGCTATTTTGCCGGGCCTGGTTAAGCGTTTGAAAGAATTTGATGTTATTCACTTGCACTACCCCTTTTATGGCGCGCTGGGCTTGGTAGTGCTGGCCAAAATTTTAAATCCGGTCAAATTAAAACTAGCGGTTCATTACCATATGGATACCAAGGCGCGCGGTTTAAAGGGCTTGATTTTTTCTTTGTCTAATTATCTTTGGCTGCCGATACTGTTACGGCTGGCCGAAGCCGTCACTTGCGCTTCCTTGGATTATGTTAAGCATTCTTTTATCGGCAGTTATTATTTAAAGCATCGCGATAAATTTACCCAGGTGTCGTTCGGCGTGGATTTGGAGCATTTCCATCCCGATGCCGATTATAGCGGCATTAATAAAAATATTTTATTTGTCGGCGGCCTGGACCGCGCCCATTATTTTAAAGGCGTGGATAAGTTAATTAAGGCTTTCGCCCGGCTGGCGTTGAAACTGCCCACCGCTCGCTTGACCATTTTGGGTAACGGCGATTTAGTGCCGGCGTATCAGCAACTGGCGCTGGCGCTGCAATTAAGCGACCGCATAAATTTTGTCAGCGATGTCGGCGACGAAGCGCTGATCGGTTATTATCAGCATGCCGCCTTGCTGGTTTTGCCATCCATTAACCAAAATGAAGCTTTCGGTTTGGTACTCCTGGAAGCTATGGCCTGCGGCAAGCCGGTGGTCGCTTCCAATTTACCGGGCGTCAGAAGCGTCTTTAAAAACGGCCGGCAGGGTTTAACGGTTAAGCCAGGCGATGTTAACGACTTAGCCGATAAAATTTTATACATTTTAAAAGACGACGCCGTTCAGCTGCGCATGGGCGAAGCGGCGCGGCAACTGGTGGAAAAAAGATATTCCTGGCGAGCAGCCGGCGCCAAACTTAACGAAATATATTACCGTATCCGCTATGTGCCCAAGCTGAAGCATAAGCAGCAATTGGCATAAGGTTTATGAAAATTTGTTTAGCTCATAATTTATACGAACCATTTAGCCGCGGCGGCGCGGAGCAGATGGTGGCGCGCCTGATTGAAGCCATAACCGCTGCCGGCCATGAGCCGATTCTGATTACCACCAAGCCGGTCTTTAA
>JAKAFD010000032.1 GCA_021818075.1 bacterium | reverse complement strand
GCAACGGTAAAGTCGTCCTTTAACCAATTAAAAACAAATTTTTTCTCAACCGTTAATAAGCAATCGCCTTGCTATAAACGCGAAAGAATGGATGAGGTTAAAGAAATTTTTAAGACACTTGACGAATCTCTTAATGAGTTCAGCGAAGTCTTGCCGATACTAAATTTAATCTCTGATGCAAATCTGCAATGCTGTTTACTAACCATTGATAACGAGTTAAGTAAATTAAGCAGTTTGTATTACTTCCTGGGCCAAACAGCAGAGCTAGAACCCCTGGCTCTAGGCTTAAACCAGTTAATAGAAAAGTCTTGCGATTTACAGACGGCTTACGATGCTTGCTACAGAGTTCATTGTCTGCCGGTTATGTTGAACTCTTTTGCTTTAAGACCGGAGTTGGAAGAAAAAGTTATCGCTAACTCGCTTGAAGCCCTGCACGCCGACGATGCCGTTCCCGCTTAAACAAAAATTTTAAAAAAATAATCCGCCTCGCAAACGCCCTGGCGGATTTTTTATTACCGGTCGGCAGTCCAGTGGATAAAGTTATCCACAAGTAAACCGGTTTCGTGGAGCTGAAAGCAGAGTGTGTTTACGAACATCTAAGTTTTAACACCGACCATAAAATAATTTTTGGCAAACCAAAAGTTTTTACTTACCGCGGCGCCATCACCAATTTGGTGGATTACACCGGCCAGTTTTTAACCGACGACAAACTGTTCCGAATTATGGGGCGAGTTCACGCCGAGAAAAATTTTTACTGCCGGCAAATCGCCCGCCAGGCGCGGCAATGGATTAAAAACCAGTTAAATAAATAAAAAATCCGCTAATCAAGCGGATTTTTTAAAATAAATAACTCCGCGCCTAATTAAGCGCGGAGTTACTTTACCGTAAAACTATTTTCTCTTTTTAGTTTTTTTGGTTTTCTTGGCGGCTTTTTTAGTCTTCTTGGCCGCTTTTCTTTTCTTAGCCATAAGCTCACCCCCTTAGTAGAAAATTTTGCGTTGATGGCAAAAATTTATTTTCTTTTTTTAATTATAGCAATTAAAAATTATTTCAACAAGAGACGGACAGAAAAAAATTCATCAACAAAAATTTTAAAATATTTTTCTTATCTTTATTATAGCAAAAAAAATAAAAAGCAACAAGAGAAAAAATTATTCAAAAAAAATTACGAATTTATTTTTGACGAGCTCGCCAGGGATTACAACTTATTTAAACGCTCGGTGATTTTGGCCAGATCACTTTGCGCCCGCCGCAGCTTATCGGTTTCCTGTTGGATAATCGCCGGCGGCGCTTTGGCCGTAAATTCCGCGTTAGCCAGGCGCGCTTCCAGTCCGGTGATAAATTTTTCCAAGTTAACAAAGTCTTTTTCCAATCGCAATTTTTCCTTGGCCGCATCCACGGCGGCGATTAAATAAACTTCTATGCCGCCGACGCTGCTATAAATAGCCTCCGCTAAGGGCCGGCCGCTCGCTTCAATGGCCAATTCGCCGATACCGGTGCGCAAATTCTTTATCAATTCGGCCTGTGCCTGCAACAAAGCTTGCCGCTCGCCGGCGTACAGTACGGCTTTAACTTTTTGCGCCGGTTCCAATTTGTTGGCGCTGCGGGCGGCGCGGATGCCGACAATCAGTTCTTTAATGACGGCCATATCAGCCGTAGCAACGCGCTCCGGCCGGTCGGCGGTCGGCCAAGCTTCCACCATTAATAATTTGTCCTGACCGTAAATCTGCAGCCAAATCGTCTCGGTCATAAACGGCATAAACGGATGCCACAATTTCAGAAGGGTGTTTAAACAATAATTTAAAATAGCCCCCTTATCGCCTTCAATTTTAGCAATCTCCAAATACCAGTCAGCCAAACTGTCCCAGGTAAATTTTTCCAATTGTTCGCCGGCGCGGGAAAAATTATAATCTGCCAATTGCCGGTCAACCTCGGTTATGGTTTGGGCCAACTCCTCTAAAATCCAGCGGTCGGCCAGGGTTTGCCCCGGCGGTGGCTTCAGGTCAGACTGCGGCTGATTAATATTTAATAAAATAAACCGCGCGATATTCCAAAACTTATTGGTAAAGTTGCGGTAGCCGGCAATTTTATCTTCGCTCACCCGAAAATCCGTGCCCGGCGTAGTGCCGATTAAGAGCGATAAACGCACGGCATCAGCGCCGTAGAGCTTAACCATCGCCATAGGGTCAATGCCGTTGCCTTTGGACTTGCTCATTTTTTTGCCCTGCTTGTCCAGCACCATGCCATGGAGATACACCGTGGCAAAAGGAATTTCCCCGGTAGCGAACAGGCTCATCATAATCATCCGGCTCACCCAAAGCGTGATAATCTCGTAGCCCGTGTCCATCAGTTGTGTCGGGTGATACTTGGCCAAGTCGCCCTGCTTTTGGCCATCGGCAAAATTATCCGGCCAGCCCAGGGTGGAAAAAGTCCACATACTGGAAGAAAACCAAGTGTCTAAGGTGTCGCTATCCTGCGTCCAGCCGTTCTCGGCCGGTGCCGTACGGCCGACATAAATTTCTTCGCCCCGATACCAAACCGGCAGGCTGTGACCGAACCAAATCTGGCGGGAGATGCACCAGTCGCGCAAATTATTCATCCAATCCCAATACCGTTTAGTAAAACGCTCCGGCACAAAAGTAATCTGGCCCATATCGGCCGCCGCCAGCGCCGCCTGTTTTAAAGATTGGTTATTTAATTGCGCTACCGGCTTATCCACCGCCACAAACCACTGCCGGGACGGCAATGGTTCAATAGCCGTACCGCAACGATAGCAAACCGATAAATTATTACTGATGGTCTCCTCTCTTTCTAGTAAACCGTCGGCGCGCAACTGGGCGACAATGGCTTGCCGCGCCGCCACGGCAGTCAGGCCGCTAAAAGCCCCGAAACCTTCGCGAATCAAGCCGTGCTCGTCAATAACTTTAACCACCGGCAAGTTGTTAGCTTCGGCCAGTTGCCAGTCGGCCAAAGCATGCGCCGGCGTTACGCCCAGCGCGCCGGTGCCGAAATCCATGACCACCTGCCGGTCGGCGATAATTTTTAAATTAAGTTCTTGGCCGCAAAAATTGGCTCTAAGCGTCTGGCCGATAAATTTTTTATAGCGCGGGTCGGCCGGATTGACGGCCACCGCCGTATCGCCCAGCTTGGTTTCGGGACGAGTGGTGGCAATGGCCAAAGGAAAATCGGCGTCATAGCGAAAAGTGTACAATTCGGCCGGCTGCTCGCGATATTCCACCTCGTCATCAGCCAAAGTGGAACGGCAGTGCGGGCACCAATTAACAATCCGCTCGCCCCGATACAGCAAACCGGCTTCGTACAGGCGCACGAACATTTCCTTAACCGCCGCCTGGCGCGGTTCATCTAAAGTAAAAGCTAGCCGCGACCAGTCCAAAGAAGCCCCCATGGTTTCAATTTGTTTTAAAATTATGGCTTGCGTGGCTTTTAAAAACTCCCACACTTTTTTCAAAAACTTTTCCCGGCCCAAATCATGGCGGCTTTTGCCCGCCTCTTGTTTTAATTTTTTCTCCACCACAGTTTGCGTGGCAATGGCGGCGTGGTCGGTACCGGGCAGCCACAAGGTCCGGTAGCCGGACATGCGCTTATAGCGGATAAATAAATCTTCAATCGCCAGCATGGCGGCGTGTCCCAGGTGCAAGCGGTCGGTAATGTTGGGCGGCGGCAAAATAATCGTGTAAGTCGGCGCGTCGGCGGGCAAATTTAAATTGTCCGGATTAAAAAAACCCGACGCCAGCCAGCGTTTGTAGATTTTACTTTCGTATTTGGCCGGCTCGTAAGCCTTAGCCAAAGTTATTGGTTTCATAAATTAACGCGCGTCTCTTTACCGGTAGCCATATTTTTTATTTTGTACATTTTTTTCCGAGCTTCCTCCTGACCGAAAATAATGACGCCGGACAAACCTTTTTTATTAGCATAGTCCAAAGCTTTGCCGATTTTTTGCGGCTCTAAACCTAGTTCCACCTGCTGGCCCGACTGGCGCAAAGCCTTAGCCAAACGCCAAACGGCTTTAGTCAGACCCGCTTCCAAAAGCGGCAAATAATAAACGGCTCGGCTCGTGTCCTCGGTTATTTTCTTAAGCAAACCCCAGCTCTCCAAAAATAATTTCATGGTTTCGTCGCCGGGCGCAAAACCGACTGCCGGCCAGCTTTGGCCGCCGAACAAAGCGCCTAAACCGTTATAACGACCGCCGCCGAATAAAGCGCGGCTGTTATTTTTGTGGTTATCAAAAATTTCAAACACCATACCGTCGTAATAATCAAAACCGCGCACCACCGTCGGGTCATATTTTATATAATTTTTATAACCCAAATCGTTTAAAGCCTGGAAAATAAAGTGTAAATCAGCACCTCCCGGCGTCTCCGGCAATTGCTGATTATTCATAAACGAGCTCAAACTTTTAATCTGTTCCTTAGCCAGACCGACTTTCGTTAAACTCTCGCTGATGGCGCCCGGGCTTAATTTTTTCCATTTATCCAACACCCTGGCGACGGCCGTTGCCTGTTTGTCGCTGATTTTCAATTTAGAGAATAATTCTTTCAACAAAACGCGGCTGCTGATTTTTAAGGTAAAAGAATTCTTGGGCGGCTTAAACTCCAGCATCAAATCCAAGGCCAGTTGTAAAATTTCCACCTCGGCCGCCAGCGAACTACTGCCGAAAATATCGCAGTTCAATTGCCAAAATTCGCGGTTGCGGCCGCGCTGGGGTTTTTCATTGCGCATAAAATTAGCAATGGAAAACCAGCGAATCGGTTTGGCGGCCGAATTATAAATTTGACTAACCAGGCGCGTGACGCTGGGCGTCATTTCCGGACGAATGGATAATTCCCGTCCGCCAAAATCCTTAAAAGTAACCAGTTCTTTGCCGCCCACCTCCTCGCCGGATTTGGCGCGATAAATTTCCGCCGACTCCACGAGCGGCGTTAAATATTCTTCGTAGCCGTAGCGCTGGCAAACTTGGCGCCAAACGCTAAAAATATACTGCCTGATTTTGAATTCCGCGGGCAGCCAGTCGGCCGTGCCTTTGGGCGGTTGATTAGATAATTTCATAAAATTTAACTTTTCTTAATATCAATTCCAAAATCTTCGAATTTCTTCTTATATGCGATAAAAATATTTTTTGCTAAATCCAATATTGTTTTTGTATGTTTTTCAACCTGTGGGGCTGTACGCTGTCGTCTTGTTCTATATCCGCGAGTCTTAGACAAATTATCCAATGTATTAATATCCATTTCATGAATAATTTGATTCCTTGCTTCAAAAGCATCTTTCATAGCATTAAGTTTTTCATTGGAAAGAAATTTATCACCGAGACCAGAAGCACTGATTATTGTCATGACTTTATCTTTTGCCTGTAAGCTATCTCTTGTTAAATCTTCTATATACTCTTTAAGCAGTATTTCCTTAGGATTTTGGTCAATAAGCGCTAGAGCAACTGTGTTTAATATTTTATTTGGTTCTTTCAGATTTATACCGCGTTTAACATGTTCTTTAAACTTTTCCTGTGCATTTTTGTCAGCAGATATTATACCAGAAAGTTTGGTTTTTACGAGTTGCTTAAGGAGCACATCAAGACCAGCACAAGCGAAAGCCAACATGGCACGATAAAGATCTTGCTGCGCGTGAGTGGACGGCCCTTTTTCACCGCTCCGCCATGTTTTATATAATAAATTAAAATTATTAACTGATTCCGCTGTTCTTAAAAGAATATTATACTCAATAATAAATGAGCTGCCTTCACTCTCGGGCGTCATGCCAATGTTGTAAAATTCAGTTATCTTTTTTGGGGGCATAAACTTAACTTTTAACTGGCTTCATTAAACCCGATCATCGTCCGAAGGAAACGCAGTAACAAATACATTAGTAAATAGTAAATCACAGTGAACGAGCATCGATTCCACAAAACGTCCGTGATATATCGCATAAATTTCTTTACTAATGTTTTTATTTTTTGGCTTTATGATTGACAATATTAGTGCATTGTCTGTTCTTCGTGGTCGTAACCATGCGGCATACTTCCACTGTTCCGCCGTATGCGTAAAATCACCATCCTTATCATAAGACCATGTGGCGACATGACCTTTATCAATTGAATCTTTAAATGAAGCTAATAATTTAGACGGGCTACTTGTTTGAAAATGTATAGCCATACAATTTATCTATTAAACCAAAATTGTTATCATTTTATTTTTCTAACTTTTCTATTTCTTTTTTTATTTCCTCAATTATTTCAAGGTTATGTATTATCTTATTTTTACCATCAGTTATAGAAATTATATAAAACACTTTTCCGCCATATTTCGCGGTAAATTTTTCGTGCGTTTTTTTCTGTTGTTCCTTCTCGTTGATTATTTGCGTAATATATTCATAGCCTGCGGGTTTTATTTGAAGACCAATGTATTTATTATTAATTTTAATAAAATAATCAACATTATATCCCCTATCCCATTCGTCGGGCGCGGGCTCAATTTTAACTCCGAGAATTTTCTCCAGCTGTCCATAAATTGTTTGTATTTCTGATTGGTAGCCGTCAAAAGTCCTTGCTATTACTAAATTATAGATAAAGTTTATACAGTCTTTTTCGGTAACATTCTCTATTTCAGCTTTGCAAACATCAGTGACTTTAATAAATAAAGTTTTTCCAAGTTGCTCAAGGTGCTGTTTAGAATAAGCCTTTTCTAAATAAAATTTTTCCCACTCCTCTACCGTTTTGGGGGCACATTTTCTAATCAACTCTGCAACTGGTCCAACCTTGCTTTTTTTGGTTAGACCCCATCTCATATTGGCTTGATTTAATATCCATTCTTTCGCCATATTATTGCATTAAATTTAAAAATTTTAATTTGTATTTATAATCAATTTCGTCATCTACATCCACAAGGCCCGCCTTTATTAAGTGGGCATTAATAAAAGTTTTATTTTGTAGGTATAAATAGCATAATAAATTATTATCGTTATCATATTTTGAATTATCAAATCTAATAAAAACTCTCTGGTTTTTTAGCTTGGTTTGTAAAAATTCTATTGCTTTATCAAGCATTTCTTTCTTTGTCTTGACGCCGATCAATCTAATTATTAAATCATTGTTTAATAGAATTCTTTCCGGGTTTATAACTTGTTTAACGGAATATAAATCAACTCTTTCGTTGTCCACGGAATCAATTTTTGAACCAAATTGTAATTTTTTTGGATCAATTTTCCTACTAAACTTTATTGAATCCTTAAAAATATACGGCAATTTTAAGATTTCGCGTTTAAAGTCCGCAGTTTTATCTTCCCGCTCCTTAATTTCAAAATTTACGTCCTTAAATAGACCATCATTATGCACCCCGATTTTTTCTTTTATTATCGGCAAATACTCCTTATTTATTTCAAAGCCAACGGAATTACGGTCTATATTTTTTGCCGCAAGAGTGGTTGTGCCACTTCCCAAAAACGGGTCTAAAATCGTGTCGCCAACAAAGCTAAACATTTTTATGAGTCTTTTCGGTAATTCCTCTGGATACATAGCTAAGTGCTTATCTTGCCTCGCGCCGTTAAAATTCCAATGTCCAAAAAAATATTGGTTCCATTCTTCTTTGGACATTTTAGATTTTTCTTTTATTTCTCTTGATACTAGTGGTGCCTCTCCCAACTTTTTAAAAATTAAAATAAATTCATAATCCAATTTAATTATTCCGTTTCTTGGATAAGGGAAACTGCCCATTATGGTTGCCCCGCCGGTAGTATTCATCGTTGTTGCTTTTTGCCAAATTATGGCCCCCATGTAATCAAAACCTTGTGTTTCGCAAAATTTTATTATTTCCGTACGGATAGGAATTATTTTATATCGTCCATAATAAACGGAACGGGCAAATTGATCACCAATATTTACACAAAGACGGCAACCATCGCTTAAAACTCTAAAACATTCTTTCCAAACTAAATTAAGATTATTGATATAATCTTCATAGCTATCATCAAATCCAATTTGGTCGGATGTTCCGTAGTCTTTTAACTGCCAATATGGCGGCGAGGTAATAACCAGTTGAACGGATTTATCTTGTAATTCCGCCATATTTCGTGAGTCGCCAATTATTATTTTATGATTAGTTTTCATACAATTTGGCCCAGAGCCTGAAATTTGGGATTTATTATATAAATTTACCATAAAAAATTGCCTTTGTCATCTTGACAATGGCTGTTTTTCCTTTTTCTTGGCAAACTTAAATTGCCAATAAACGGCCACGATCAGTAAGCCGTAATAGCCGATTGACCACCGGGGACTGATAGTGCCGACCGCGAGGCTGGCTAGCGGCCAGCGAGATGATAAATAAGCCACGCTGATTAAATATTTCAAAAAAATCAGAGCCGGCAGCCAGACGAGCCACCACGACCACCAAATTGATAATAGCACCGCGGCGAAAATCGCCACCAAAATAAAAGGCGTCGTCCAGACCGCCAGTATATTAGCCAGGGGCGCAATCAGAGAGACCTGTCCGAAATTCATGGCAATAATCGGCCAGGTGGCGGCCTGCGCAGCCAGCGTCAGCGCCAAACCGGACAAGACCAAGTCCAGCGTCGCCCACTTGCTTTTCAATATCAACCGCAATATTGGATAAACATAAATAATCCCCAAGAGCGCCAAAAAAGATAACTGCCAGCCGATATCGTCCTGCAGCCAAGGGTTAACTAACAAACTCACGGCCGCCGCCACCGCTAAAGCGTTAATGAGTTTATTAAGCCGGCCCAGCCAGGCGGCCAGCAAAAATAACACGCCCATAATGCCGGCGCGCAC
>JAKAFD010000031.1 GCA_021818075.1 bacterium | reverse complement strand
ATCTAGCCTCGGTTAAAACATAAACTCCGCCCCGCGCCGTGGCTTCACCGCGGCCGGCACTGCCGCCCAAGCTCAAGGGTTTGCCGGTAATCATGCCGGGCGCGTGATAGCCGACCAGCTTTTCATATTCATCCAGCATCCAAGCCATAATTTGCGGCGTAGTGTAGACATCCGGAGCCGGCACATCAATAGTCGGGCCTAAAAATTTATAAAAAGCCCTAATATAACCCCGCGATAAAGTTTCCAATTCCCGCACCGATAAAATTTTAGGGTCAACGATGATGCCGCCCTTGCCGCCGCCCAAAGGCAGATTAACGGCGGCGGTTTTCCAAGTCATCCAAGCACTTAAAGCCTTAACTTCGCTGGCGCTAACATTCGGATGAAAGCGAATGCCACCCTTAAACGGCCCGCGCGCGTCATTGAACTGGCTGCGATAAGCCTTAAAGGTTTTGGCTTGCCCATTGTCCATGGTAACGGCAATATCCGCCTCCAGCCAGCGCTTAGGCTCTTGCAGTTTTTTATAAACAGCTTCGTCCAGTTTGATTAAATCTTTAACTTGCGCCAACTGCTCCAAAGCATTAGTAAATGGATCTTGTGTCATATAATAAACTTAAAAGTCGCGTAGCGACACCTTACTTAAAAATTGACGGCGTGTGAGTCGTCATCCCGAACAAGCGATTTTGCCGCAGGCAAAGAGCGCGATTCGGGATCCACTCCTTTTATACACCCCCAGGGGGTATATTAGCAGGCCGCTGGCGACCTGTCAAACAAAAAAACCGCCCCGCTGCAGGACGGCTGGAATTATAGATCTAACGAAAAAATTTATCAACCAAAGTAATAGCGCTAAAAATACCGAAAAACACGAAAATTAAAAACATTATCGCCCGCCGCCAATAAGCGGGGCGAAATGGTTTAGCTAAAACCAAAGCATTCAGCCGGTTAACCAAACCGATGTGAACAAACATAGCCACGGCGTTAATAACGGCACCGATAACAATTAAAGTTTTCGGCTCGTAAATATTAAAAGAAAATAAAATGATGCCAAACACGATTTGCGCCCAGACAAAACAATAATAAATTCTGGATAAATTTATGGTTTTAACTTTAGCCCAAGCCATTTGCCGCAAAGCCAAATTTTCCGCCATAATCCGCGAAGTGGAATCCATAATTCCCAGCTGCGCCTGAAATAAAATTAAACCAATAACAAATAAAAAAACCGTTCCCAGCCAAGGCGTTAAGGCGCGACCGATAAAGACCGCTTCCCGAACCACGAAACTGAAATCTTGCATATTGCCGCCTTGATTATAGGCCGTGATATAAGATAAGAGCATTAATAAGCACATAGACAATAAGCCGCCGAACCAAAAGACTAACAGATTTTCGGCGTTGACCAGCCGCCACCAATGGCGGAAACGGCTGAGGTTTTTATCCGTCAAGGCGAAAGTCTCGCCGGTTAATTTAATGGCCTCGTGGCCTCTTTTTAGGTGAAATAAACCGGCGATTTTTTGAGAATATTTGCCCATGCCATAGCCCTTTTCTTTGGCATAAATTGATTGCGACAAATTAAGATTGCCGCCAGCGCCGGCATAAGCAAAAGCCGCCAGAAAAGTAGCCAGGCTGATTCCGGCCGGCAAACCGAAAAACCCTTCGCCTCGTCCGATTAAACCTTTGGCTAGAGCAGCGACATCGGCTGACTTAGCTAAAAATAAAGTTAAAATAAAAATTAACGGCACGCCAATAAAAATAATCAGCTTATTAATTCTTTCCAGCGAGGCATAAACCGTTTTGCCGAAAGATAAAGTTAAACCGATGGCGATCAGCAAGCCGGCCGCCAGCCACTTGAAATCGTTTAAGCCCAAACCGTAGGCCAGTACCTGGGCGCTGGCGGCAATAATGCCGGGCAAAGCGAAACCAATAAAAGTGGAGATGATAAACCACCACGGCGTAGCGCGCCACAGCTTGGCCAAACCGACAAACACACTCTCGCCTTTGAGCAGGGCATAGCGCTCAATTTCCATATTCATAAAATATTGGAAAGTAATGCCTAAAGCCGCACCCCAAGCGATACCCAAACCGTAATTAGAAACCAAATAGGGCCATAAAATCAATTCACCAGAACCTAAACCGAGCGCCAACAGCACAAAACTCGGCCCCAGCATCTTAACTAGAGAAATAGCCGGGGGAAATGTTTTGATTTGCTTATTCAAATTTTTTGCCATAGAATTATTATACAATAAAATCGTCATTCCCGCGAAGGCGGGAATCTAAGTGTTTTGTTATTTTAATTCCGAGATTCCTGCTTACGCAGGAATGACGTAAAAATTTATGAATTTTTTATCCGCTATCATCTTAGGCGCCGTGGAAGGCTTGACCGAATTTTTGCCGGTCTCCTCTACCGCCCATCTGCTCATCAGCGAAAAATTACTCGGTCTGGCCGCTTCCGACTTCGCCAAGACTTTCGCCATTTCCATCCAACTGGGCGCGATTTTGGCTGTGGTAGCGCTTTACTGGCGCCGTCTCACGACCGACAAAGAGTTGTGGGGCAAATTATTGGCCGCTTTTTTGCCGACTGCCGTTTTAGGCTTATTATTTTATAAAATAATTAAAACTTATTTATTGGACGACTTGCCGCTCATAGCTTGGGCGCTTCTTATCGGTGGCATTCTAATCATTATTTTTGAACTGGCAATAAAAAAACGCGACATCACCGAACAAGCCGTTGATTTTTCAGCCATCACCTATAAACAAGCGATACTGATTGGTTTAGCCCAGTGCCTGGCTTTTGTGCCTGGCGTCTCGCGCGCCGCCGCTACCATTTTAGGCGGCTTATCTTTAAAAATTAACCGCCAAACCATCGTGGCCTTTTCTTTCTTGCTGGCCGTACCAACTATGCTGGCGGCCACTGGTTTGGATTTAATAAAAAATGCCGGCAGTTTCAGCGGCGGACAAATTGAATTATGGTTAGCGGGTTTTATCACCGCCTTCATTGTGGCGGCCGCTGTCATTAAAGGTTTTGTTAAATTTGTCGGCAAACATAATTTTGTCATTTTCGGCGTTTACCGCATCATCATTGGCCTCTTAGTCTTGGCGCTACTGGTTTAAAAAACATAAACTAAAAGAGCCCCGGTCTGACTGGGGCTCTTTTTTTAAAAAATTTTATTGCGCACCCATAAAAAAGGTAACTTCAATGGTGTGATTAGCGTCTATATTAGTAAACTCATAACCGCCGCCTGATCCGACCGAAACCGAATCGATAAAAATGTCCTGCACGCTGTAATTCATATCAGGAGTGAAGGTATATGTCTGGCTCGTGCCATAATCTTTAGTGGTCACGCCTGCCGGATCAATAGTGCCGCCGGTGCCGGCCGAAGCGGTAATGGTAAAGGTATCAATGGTAAAATTGGCCGTCACTGATTTGTCGGCAGCCACGCTGGTGTCGGTTCTGGGATTAGCGGTGGAACCGTCGCTCCAGTTAACAAAATGGTAATGCGCGTCAGCCACGGCCGTTACCGCTGAACCGCTGGCGCCATAATTAACTGTCTGGGAAGCAGACCCGGTTAGCGAACCATTAACGCCGGCGGCATAAGTTAAAGTATAAGTGTCTATGGCAAAATTAGCCGTGACTGTTTTATTGGCCGCCACGCTGGTGTCAGTGCGAGGATTGGCGGTGGAGCCGTCACTCCAATTAACAAAGTGGTAATGGGTATCGGCGACGGCCGTAACCGCCGAACCGTTGGCGCCGGAATTGACTGTTTGGGGGGTAGTGCCCGTTAAGGAACCGTTGGCGCCGGCAGTGTAAGTTAGAGTGTAGCTAACCGTACCGCCGGTACCGGGAGTAAAAATAAACGGATTATGAGATAAAGCTCGGCCGCAATTTATTTCCACATTACCGACATTAGCCCCGGTAATTATTCCCGTACCACGGTTAACATAACAATCATGCCCGGCCGGTTTAGTTTTTATGGTTACGGCATAAGCTTGACCGTCACTTAAAGCGGTGGGAAAAATAAAAACACTGCTATCGCTCGGCTTAATGGTTAGCTCGTCTTGGTTGTTATTTTGTAAAACAATCGTGCCGTCCAAACCAGTTATGCGGCCGCCGACAGTATAATGGCCAGTTGCCACTTCTGCCGGTTTTGAATTATCGGCGGGATTACTGGCTGTTTCATTAGCCGGCTGCCTGTTAATTACACAGCCTAAATAATCTCTGGTATAAATATCAAAATCACCCAAGTCGGCTGCAATGCCCTTGGCCACCTGAAACCTGGCCAAGGCCTGTCTGGTCAAAGAACCAAAAAAAATCGTTTCTCTGCCTTTAGAGCCAACACCGTTATCGGCTAAAGCAAAACCATTATTATTTAAATACCGTTGTAAGGCCTTAACATCATCGCCAATAACGCCTAATTTAAGGTCGCGGCCAAAATCAGCCGGGCAAACTTTAGCCGGCGCATAAACCACATCGCCCGCCACCGCTTTTTCCACCACCGGCCGTTGCGGCTGACGGCTTAAAAAAACGCTTATAATTGTCAGCGGTATGGCTAATAAAACAAAAATAATAAGCGGTAAGGCCCGTTTTGATTTAAAAAAATTCATACCTGTAAATATGTTAAGCTAAAATCATTATAGCATCATTAAAAAAAATAAAAAAACCACATTAACAAAGAAACCAGAACGGCCTCACGCAGGTGAGGTTGTTTTGTTTGTGCGGAGCGGACGGGGCTCGGCTCCCGTCGCTAAGTCTCGCTTCGTCCTCCTCGACAAGCTCGGAGTCCTTGCTCACTAAGCGCGCCAGCCCGGCCTCGGCGGTGCTCGTTTTGCTCGCACATCGCCTCCGGCTTTCTCGCCCCGACGCGAGCCAAGCAGTTGGCTCGCTTTCGCTTCCGACAAAAAAAGATAGCCCAAATTTTTGGGCTATCTTTTTTTGCGGAGCGGACGGGGCTCGAACCCGCGACCTCTGCCGTGACAGGGCAGCGTTCTAACCAGCTGAACTACCGCTCCAAATCGCACTGACTTTGTTTGAGAAAAAAAATGATAACAAGCTTTCTGTTATCACAAGCAATATAAATCAAAAAATGCGGATTGTCAAGATGTTAATAACTATCAACCATTAAAATTTTCATTCCAACCCGCCCGTCAGGCTAAAACTAATTTTAGACTGACGAGCGGATAGCCAAACTTAGTTTAGCTACCCAAATGATAGCTATTTTTTGCACAGCTTGCCGCAAATCGCCAACAGCCACAGCGCTGATAAACCAACTAAGATGTAAATAATGCGGGACAGCACCGACATCATGCCGAAAATCGCGCCCACCAAATCAAAACTAAAAATGCCGACCAGCGCCCAGTTCAGGCCGCCGATAATCAGCAGCACTACAGCTATCCAATCAATAACACTTAATTTGTTCATATGTTTTTACCCTGTTAAATTTCCCGCCCGCTGGTGGGAACCCTATTTAACGGGGTGAAAGTGTTAATTAAAATTTGAAAAACAAACTTCGACCTTTAATTAGTTTGTTGAGAAAGAACTTGACTTACATGTGTAAAAATTCCAACAACTTGTAGACCAGCATTGCCGGCCAGATAATGGCTTTCAACACGCCCAACAAACCGGCCACGAAACTGTCGGCATGCTGAATGTAATAAACGACGGCGCCGATAAAGGCTAAGCCGTACACGCCGCCTCCGGCGGCCCCTGCTCCTTTGGACATAGGTTTAGTTTAAATAAAAATAATTTAAAAACTGGCGGTGGGGATGAGATTCGAACTCATGATACCTTTTTGAGGTATGCCGCTTTTCGAGAGCGGTGCCTTCAACCACTCGGCCACCCCACCTAAACCGGCCGAGCCGGTTAATATTGTGCTATTTTCTTAGGAATAATCCCACAAAAACTAACACCAAAATAACCAACAACCACAGTAAAGTCAAGCCGAAGTGCTTAACCGCCTCGCGTTTTTTGCCGTCCAGATATAGCATCACCGGCCGGCCAAACACCAAACTGCTGGTCACGGCCGCCGACAGAACAAACATCAATAAAAAAGCAACCGGACCTAAAAATGGCTTCATATTGCCGAAAACTTTTTCGGCGTTAGTCATCACCGTAGCGACTAAGGCCACATAAATAGCCGTACCCAAAGCCGCGGCTAAACTGCTTTGCAAAAATCTTTTCATAGATTTTTACCCAGTTAAATTTCCCGCCCGCTGGCGGGAACCCTATTTAACGGGGTGAATTTTTATTTTTAAAATTTATTAAACCCATCATAGCCAGAAACAGCCAAAATAACACTGCCAAGTCGTTTTTGAAGTACGGCACATCAACCCAGCCGTGAATAATAACGGTTATCATCGCCGCCGTTACTCCCAAAACAACATAACGCTCGCTTTGCTTGGCTGGCAACCGCCAAAAATTCTTTACGCCAAAATAAAAGTATTTAAGCAACAGCCAGACAAAAAGCAGCATACCTAATAAACCCAATTCGCTCCAAAAATTCAGCCAAATGTTATGCGGGTATTTGTAAATCTCCACCGGCTGCCAGTGCGTAGCGCGATAGTCGGCGCTCGCAATCGTCTTTTGCTTAAAGTCGGGGTCGCGGTCTTTGTTAAAAAACAAGCCCTCTTGATGATATGGTTTAATGGCTGCCTGATAACCGTCTAGTCCGGCCCCCCAAAACCAGCGCCCGCCCTGATTTAACATTTTCCAAGTTTCTTTCCACTGCAATTTCCTGATTTCGCCGCTTAAATTTTTTAAAGCCAGCTGGTCGCCGACATATAATTTTAAAGCGGGCGTGAAATAAACGGTTAAACCGGCGCAAACCGCCAGCGTGGCGGTAATGACGGCAATTTTTTTATTGGCTAAGAGACCGAAAATAAACAAGGCTGCCGCCAAACCAAGCAAAGCCCCGTCGCTTCGAGCGAAGACAATAGCTCCGAGCGACACGATAATCACTAACGACAAATAAACCAGTTGCCAATTTTTGTGTTTTAAGCCGGCGCGCCGCTCGGTGGCCAGCAACCAACCGACCAACAATATAATAATCGGCGCTAAGTACAAGCCAACGGCATTGGAGTATTCAAAAATTGAAGTGGCGCGGCCCATGAGCGACCAAACCGGATTTAAAAATTTCAAATCAACAAATTGCTGATACCAAGCGACGGCCGAGACGGCCAAAGCCGACCAAGACAGCGGCCAGATAATTTTATCCAGCATCCTCTCGCGGCCGACAACATTAACGACTAGTAAATAAAATAAAATCGGCTCCAAAAAATAAGCCCGCCACACGCCCAGCGCCGACCAGGCAAAATTATTGACGGCCAGAGCTATCAGAGTAATGGCCAAGAGAGCGGTAATTTCCCATGACCAGGGATAGGGACAAAATATTTTCTTGGCGCGCCAGTTGTATTTAAGCGCCGCCGACAGATTGCGCCAATTTTTAATCAACCACGCAACGACGCATAGCCAAATCATTATTTCCAGCCAGGTGGTCGGCAAACCAAAAATTTTAAAACGCAGCAAATAAACAGGCAGTAAAGCTATAGTCAGCATTATCGCCCAATCCAGCCGCTTCCAGGCCAAAATCGCGAAAATTACGACCGAAAGAATTAGCCAAAATATCATAGTGATTTAATTATAACACAGTTTCATATATCACATAACAAGCAACAAACAACAAATAACAAGCTCTTCGCGACGGAAAATGCCACTTGTTGTTTGTTATTTGTTATTTGCTGTTTGCCCTATAAATTGACTAAACCTCCTCTTTATGATTATAATAAGTTTGTCTTTAATAATTTTTCTTTAATTCAACTCCTATGGTACAAATGAAACACCATACTTCAAGCGCCAGGAAGAAGCGCCGGTCTCACCTCGCTTTAAAGCCTAAAACCTTGAATAAATGTCCGAAATGCGGCAAAGCGATTCAGCCTCATATGGCCTGTCGTTTCTGCGGCACCTATCGCTTAACGCCGGTCACTAAACCGAAAACCGCCAAAAAGAAGAGTAAATAGTATGGCCAATCGACACCTATCACGCACTATCGCCATGCAAACCTTGTTTGCCTGGGATTTTAATGCCGCCGACTCGCCCAATATTGATAATTTGATTAAAGATAATTTTGAGCAGTTCGCCCCCGGCTTTGATGATCACGGCTTTACCGCCTCTTTAGTGCGGGGCGTCTTGGCTAATTTATCGGCCATTGATAAATACATTATCAAATACGCCACTGAGTGGCCGCTGGAACAAATTACCACGGTAGACCGCAATGTGCTGCGCCTCGGAGTTTACGAATTGGTTTTTGACCCCAATATTCCGGCTAAAGTGGCCATCAACGAAGCGATTGAGATTGCCAAGGCTTTCGGCGGCGATGCCTCCGGTAAGTTCGTTAATGGCGTCTTGGGCGCCATTTACAAAGAAGTGCCGGCTAAAGAAATTGATAAAAAAGATTTGGCCGCCGCTCAAGCCGCTGACACTCCGCCGATAGAAACAAATAATTAAACAGATAATTAGTTTATTGGCAGTTAGCGCCCGTTAATTACTAGCGGCCGCTGGATTGCCAATGAGATAATTGTAAAATTGTTTTGAAGCGAAATTTAGGAATTTTGTGTCAAGACAAGGAAGGCCAGCAAAAGGATTGAGGCGTGGCGTCGCCACGATGAAAGTCATTTTGCGCCAGCCTGACGCAGTCTTGGCAAAAAATAACAAATTGCAGCCAAAACAATTTTATAATTATCTCATAAACCTTTTATGGAAGACTTTAAAAAATTGGAAAAAAAATTGCAGCACACTTTTGCTAAAAAAGATTTGCTGAAACAAGCTTTAGTGCA
>JAKAFD010000030.1 GCA_021818075.1 bacterium | reverse complement strand
TTTCGTTAAAGTTTATTTGAATTTAAACGACTTTGACGGTGATTTGAAATTTTCTTCCTGGATTTACCGGATTGTTCACAATCAGGCGGTGAGCGCCTGGCGCAAAACCAAGGCGCGCGGTTTAGCCGTCAACTGGGAGGAGAGCGACTGGCAAAATCTGCCGGAGACGCGCGATTTGCTGACGGAAATTAACCGCCTCCAGGACCGGCAAATTGTCGGCGCCGCTTTGACGCGTTTGCCTTTAAAATATCGGGACGCTTTGGTGCTGAAATTTTTGGAAGAAAAAAGCTATAAGGAAATTTCCGATATTTTAAAAAAGCCGGAAGGCACGGTGGCCACGCTGATTAATCGCGGCAAAAAACTTCTGGCCGACGAACTAAAGAGCCAATATGGAACAGATTAGTGAACAAATTGTCCAAGAAATCAAACAGCGCCGTTTGTCACCACGGCCGCGCTGGCAGTTTTATCTGCTAAATGGTTTGTGGTGGCTTTCGGCTGGTTTGATGATTATTGGCGGCGGCTTGGCCTTGGCCTTAGTGCTTAACAGTTTTAATACTAACGATTGGAGTTGGGCCGAATATCAGGGCGGCTGGCTGTCGCTGGCTTTAAGCGCCTTGCCCGCGGTTTGGCTTTTGGGCGGTCTGGGTTTGTTGATTTTCGGCGATTATAATTTATCACAGACCAAAAATGCTTATCGCTGGTCCAAGGCTACGCTGTTGCTTACGGTGCTGGCCTTGAGTTTGGCGCTGGCTTTCGGTTTGGAACGCCTGGGCCTGGCGCAAGAATTAGACGAAGCTTTGTCGCCCAATCTGCCGCAGTTTTTAATGGCGCCGGCCGCGCAAGATGATTTTTGGCATAAACCGGAACGAGGCTTGATTATGGGCGTAATTATTAATAGCGATGATGACCGATCAGTTATAATCAGGGATGCCGACGGCAAGTTATGGCAAGTGGAAATTGAAGAGGGCGCGCAAGTGCCCAGTCTGAATAGCCCGGTCGGCGCTAAGATAAAAGTTTTTGGTTCGGGTAATGATAAGCAGTTTAAGGCCAGAAAAATCAAAGGCTGTTTCCCGGGCAAACCGGGCTGCAGACCTGAAAGAAACGCCGCTCCAGCGCGTATTATCAGACATACGGGCCCGCAGACTAACTAATCCTTAACCAAAAATTATGAAAAAAATAACTATAGGCATATTAGCTTTAGCTATATTGCTTACCGCCGGCGGTTTTGCTTCAGCCGCCACTACCGGCGGTAAAATAAAGGGCACCAGAGTCGGTTTGGCGGCCATGACCGCTAAGCGGGCGGCTATCCAGGCGGCTTTGGACGCCGGCGATTATAATGCCTGGGTCAAGGCGGTTGGCACTAAAAACCCTTTGCTTAAAAAAATAACCGCCGATAATTTTTCTCTCTATGTGCAATATAAGACATTAATGAAGGAGGGGAAATATACCGAAGCGCAAACTATAGGCCGCCAGCTGGGTATAGTTAAAATATCCAAGAATTATAAAAAGCCGGGTA
This sequence comes from bacterium, assembly GCA_021818075.1. Classification (GTDB taxonomy): domain Bacteria; phylum Patescibacteriota; class Patescibacteriia; order Patescibacteriales; family Patescibacteriaceae; genus JAKAEX01. Next base: position 7,790 of record JAKAFD010000030.1, on the reverse strand, counting down.
CTACGGCCAGCGGTGAAAAAGGGCAGAAAAAGGGCTGGATAAAAAAATATAATAAAACCGGCACCACCAGTTCTGGCGCTGCCCAGTAACAATCATTAACTACCAAGCGATAACGCTCCAATGGCCAGTGGGGCGTTATTTTGTTATAATGAAATGACTATGAAATTTAAACTATTAATTATATTACTGGTTGTGGGTTTACTAACCAGCGGTTGTCTTTGGTCTAAAAAACCCATTGTACCTCCACCACCGCCACCCTTGCCGGTGACGGCCGCTATACCTGATTTAATCACGGTTAGCCAGCCGGTTATTAATCAAACCGTAACCAGTCCTTTAACCATTACGGGCGAAGCCAGAGGCAAGTGGTATTTTGAGGCCAGTTTTCCGGTGATTCTGCTGGACGCTAATAATCAGGAGTTGGCTAAAGGTGTGGCCGAGGCGCAGGGCGACTGGATGACGGAAAATTTTGTGCCATTTAGCGTCAACTTAACTTTCAGTCCGCCGGCTACGCCCACCGGCCAGTTAATTTTAAAAAAAGACAATCCTTCGGGCTTGCCCGCCAACGACGCGCAGCTGATGGTACCTGTTAATTTCTGATGGTAATTTTATGGACATAAAAAATTATCAAACGGCCATTGAGCCGGCTATCAGAGAAGCCGGTAAGTTGCTGAGAAATAAATTCGCCACTTTTGCCCGCACCGATGCCCGCATCAAGGCGGCGCATGAACTCGTCACCGATGCCGATTTGGCTTCAGAGCAATTGATTGTGGCGGCTATCAGGCAGCATTTTCCCGACCAGGCGATTTTGTCCGAGGAGGCGGGCGAGGACCATAAAGATTCGGATTGGCTGTGGATTATTGACCCGCTGGACGGCACCACTAATTTTTCCTTCCATAATCCCATATGGAGCATCTCCGTGGCCTTGGCTTACCGCCAGCAGATTGTGCTGGGCATGATTTATGCGCCGCAGCTGGAAGAATTTTTTGTGGCGCGGGCGGGCGAAGGGGCCTGGCTAAACGACAAGCCGCTAGTAGTTTCTTCCATTAGTTCCGGCAAAGTTATTCACGCTTTTTGCCACGGCTATCAGGCTGCCGATATTGAGCGGGCCGTCAAGTATTTTTCTTATCAAAAATTAAATAACTTTGATTGCCGCCAATTAGGCAGCGCGGCTTTGGAACTGGCCTTTGTGGCCGCCGGCCGCATGGAGTCAATCACCATACCGGGCGGGCGGTTGTGGGATGTGGCGGCTGGTGTGGCGCTGGTTCGGGAGGCTAAAGGCCGAGTCAGCGACTGGCAGGGTCAGGACTGGACTATGCGCTCCAAAGATTTGCTGGCGTCCAATAATCTGGTGCACGAACAAATTTTGGAAGTTATTAAAAATTTGTGAGGCCTAACTCTTTGTGATATAATATTTAAAAATGAATTTATGGCTAATAATCATTGTATGACTAACAGTAAGAAATTAGGTCCGATTTCCAGCCAGTTTGTAAATACAACGGAAAAATCATCCAGATACAAGATTTGTTTTGGTAAATGTTTCGCCAGCTCGCTAAGCGGTTTTCTGGCCGGCATTATTGTGGCTTGTCTGATCTGGCTTTTGATTATTGAGGCCTTCTTTAAATAATTTTTTTAAGAGACGAAAAAAGGAAACCGCGACGGTTTCCTTTTTGTGTTAATTTAGAGGTGTATTATCGTAGTAGTACCAAGCTGTATCAGCCATCATTTGGCTGTGATGAGTAAGCGAGTCAATCTCTTTTTTGTTAAGGCTGGTAACAGCGCACCAACCGTCATGCGGTTTAGCGCGATAAGCGAAGAGAATATTTCGTTGTGAAATAAGCTTACCAGCTTCAATTATGTTTTTACCGCCAAACAACGCTTTAATGTCCGGTATTTTTTCCAATGCGGCCAGCTTGGCTTCATCAATAATCCCCAAATTATACATAACAACCTCCTTTTTTTCAAACAACTATGAATTATTTATCTGGTACCAATTATTGCTCGCTACGATTTCTTTGTCAATAAAGTATTATTTTTTCTTTAATCTAAGCTATTTTTTTCTTATAATTAAGAATCTTCTAATCGTTGACAAATTTTATCAAATATGCTAAATTATTGTATCTAATACCTTGGATTATTGTATTTAATATTATGGAATTAAATAATTTTTTTAACTTGCTTAAAGCCAAAGTCGGCACCATTTGGGTGTTTGTGGCCGTGTTTTTTATTTTAGGCGTTGGCTTAACTTTGGTGCAGCCGCTCAAGTACAGCTCTAATTTGCGTTTACTGGTAGTTCAGGATGTAAGTGGCGCGACCGACCCGTATACCGCCACTCGGTCCAATGAATACTTAAGCGAAATTTTATCCAAGGTCGCTTATTCCACCACTTTCTTTAATCAGACGCTGAATGCCGGTTTAGGCGTGGACGGCAGTTATTTCGGTACGACCAATAAAAAAATTGCCAAAACCTGGTCTAAGACCATTGACGTTAAACCGGTGGCCAACACCGGCATCATCACCATTACTGCTTATCATCCCAATCGCGACCAGGCGGAAAGAATCGCTCGCGCCGTTGGTACGGTGCTGATTACGCAAAACGGCAATTACCATGGTTTGGGCAATAAGGTAGCTTTGAAGTTATTGGACGACCCGATTACTTCCAGTTTTCCGGTTAAGCCGAATTTAATTCTTAATGCCGTTTTGGCCTTGGTCTTGGGTTTGGTTTTTGCGCTGTCATTTATTTATTTGTTTCCGGAAGCGGATCTGTTTAAGCGTTGGAGCGCCGAGAAAAATTGGCGCCAGGCCAACTCTGATTTAAGCCAGATGAATTTATATCAGGAGGCGACTTCACCGGCTGATTATCGCTTGGTGGAGGAGGCGGAGCCCCAGGCAGCCGCCGTGCTTAAAAACGAAGCGCCCAAACTTGATTGGTACAACGAATTTTAATTTATCTTCAGAAATTTGCCAGCCGTCAGGCGGGGGGTAAAGTTTTGCAGATTAAATAGATAGCAAATTAAAAATTAAATATTCAATCACTAATTCAGGAGAACAGTAATGAAACTGTTGTATTATTTTGTTGTTGTTGCGGTTTTGTTGGCTTGGCTGACGGAACCGGCCAGGGTGCAAGCGCAAGAAAATTACACCGTGGAAAAAAGTATCACTGCCAGCAAGCTGGCTAAGGAATTAGGCATTCCCTTTCCGTTGTTGCAAGAAGCCAACCCTGATATTTACGAGGATTCCTTGCTGGAAAAAAACAGCCAGATCAAGTTGCCGGAAGTTTATTATAGCTTTTATACCCAAAAATATTATGGGAAAATAGGCTATAATCATTTCTCCAACCAGGATTTGTCCGCTTCCACTTTTTATGCCGATGCGCAATATTTATTCCCCATTAAAAAGGGTTCTAATTACAGTTATGAATTGGGCCCGGAAGTACTGTTTAGGGGAGGCGGCTTAGAAATGAAAGACGGGTCTTACAAGGGACCGGCTGTCAGTTGGGAGGCGAATCTTAAGTTGAGAATAAGGGAAACCGGCGGAGCTCGTTATGAAGTGGGCGGCGGCGGCGGTCAAGTTTTTGAAACTAGCCAGCTAGCCACCGGTTATACTCAGCGGCTCTACAGCGTTTATATGGATTTGTTTGCCTCATTTCATCCCTTCAGCGAACGTTTCCTAAAAACTTCGCGTTGGTTTAATGATGCCAGTTTATCGCTCAAGGCTAAAATCGCTTTCCGAAGCGATACGCTGTTTTGGAGCGGCAAACCGACTAACTTTGATTTTTTAGCCGAAGGCTTAACCGCGGAAGGCAGTTTGACTGTTTATGATTTAGCCTTAGGCAAATCAGTTTTGTTGGCAACGGGTATTGACGGTGCGGCCAGTGTTTTTGACTGGCAGCATAAACATGCTAAATTCTTTTATGCGGGCAAGATTTTTGTTGAACCCTTTTGGAATCGCCAAAGCATCGGCAAACTTTATGCCGGTTGGCTGCAGGGCATCAGTAGTGTTTCCTTGCGGGAATTCTTTGTCGGCGCAGAGTTAAATTTCGGTTTCTTCTTAAATAAAAATGAACCGAGATATAAGTAAAAAATTTAAACAAAAATAAAAAAGGAGAGAACAGATGAAAAAAACAATTTTCTTGGTAGGGCTGCTGCTGGCGGTTCTGCTAAGCGGTTGCGCCGGTACGGAAGCTCTTTACAAAGATAACGAAGGCAACGTTAAAGCCAGTCGTGATTTTTTGACGGGCATTGCCGGTGCTAATCCCGACCGAGCCTTCCATTATTCGCCCTATGACAGTAGTCTGTGGCTTAAAAATGGACAGCTGGACAGAAAAGTTGTCAGGACGATGAGTGACGAAGATGATGAGTTTTCGGCTGACGGCATGGCAGACAGTAATTTTCACATTTTTCAACCAATGCAAGACCGGAATAGAAATATTACCGGTTGGGCTTGGGTGGCGGATATTACCCCCCAACCGAAATTATTACGGTTGCGTAGAAATGTGCCTTTAGCGTCAGCCGTAGCTAACGAAAACGAAACAACTATCGCCGGGAAAGTTCCCAGCGGTTACAGGCCAATCCGCTACGGCGTTTGGTTTTATTATCCAGATGACAGCAGCCATGTTAAAAACAAATATGACTGGCCGCGCATCGGTAAGTTGAGCTGGCAAATTGATCCAAGGGATCAAGTGATAGCGGTATTGCAATATTCTGGTAAATATCCGGCTGGCGAAATTAAACATGAGGTGCCGCCGGGACAAGACTGGTTGGAAATTAACCGGCAAGACGGCGATTGGCTGCAATTTTTGGTCAAAACCAACGGGCAGGTCAAATACTTTGACGTTAAAGAAGATGATAACGGCAAAGAAGATGTCATTAATTTAAAGAATTTGAAAATAATTCCTTATTACAATGGCACCGGCACTGACCCGAAGTTTTTCTTCCAGATTTTGGACCAATTGTCTAGCGCGGCTATGGAGCAACCTAACATTACCATGCCGCTAAATCAGCAGTTGAGTTTATTTAATAAATATCGGGGCAAAGTCAGAATGGTTAATTGGGATAATTACCAGGATGGTTTTATCCGCTTTAATTGCGCTGACTTGAGAAATAAAGCCACAGGCGATTGCGACCACAATCGTTTTTACAACAAACTGGTGGAGCTCGGCGCCATTGGTACCGAGACTCAAGGCACAGTTGTCGTGGGTAAAATTTGGCTGAGGAAAAATTTCCCCACTTTGTATGAAAAATACAAAGACCGGGTTCAATTTCCCGAACCAAGCGCCCCGTCAGTTAAGCCGGAACCGAAAAATCAACCGGTACCGCCAGGCAAGCAAGCTCCGGCTAAAGATTCCGGAGATACAAGTTCAGTTTAGTTCTATTAAGAGCGAAGAGGCAGTCATAACCACTGCCTCTTTTTTTATTTTTATTTTTGACTTTAGGCTAAAAAAGTGGTAATTTATAAATAACGATTATGAATATTTTTAACCGCCGTTCGCCGTTAAAGCTGGACAGCGAGTCTATTTTGGCTTGCTGGCTAATTTTACTGTTTGGCGGCTGGTTGCTGCTTAATTTTTGGCTGGGTTTTAATTTCCCGGTTTATTTAGTGGCGGCCGTTTTCGGACTGGCGGTGCCGCTGGTTTATCCTCGAGCCGGTTTTTACGCTCTGACTTTTTTGATGCTGGTCTTCACCAAATTCTTTACCCTGCAGTCGCTCATCATCAACCAGCAGGAGTATAAGTTTTATTTGGTGGATATTTTATTTACCGCCATTTTGCTGGGTTTGGTGCCGCGCCTGGCCAAGGGCAAACTGAAATTACCCTGGCGCTGGCCGGATCTGACGCTGCTGGCCTTTTGTTTTTTAACCGCCGTTTATTTTGTCTTAAGCGTGGTCAGCTGGGAAGGCTCATTTGCTCTGTCGTTCAGCTCGTTTAAAAATTACGCTTTTTATCCCTTATTTTATTTTGTCGCCTATTTGCTCTTGGGTGATAGGCAAAAAATTAAAATTTGGCTGCAGTTCGTACTGGCCGGCGCCACGGCTATTATCGGTTTTATTATTTACGGCTTGATTAACGGCCGGGGATTGTGGACGGAAATTACGCCCCTGTCCACCATTGGTTCGCGTATTTTGGATTTTGACCATGCTTTTTATTTGTGCCTGATTTTTTTATTCGGCTTCGTTTATTTACTTTTCCGGCGCGGCGCGGCTACGCGCTGGCTATTTGCGCTCTTGCCGATTTGGCTGGTGGGCATTATCGGTTCGCTGATGCGCCATTTATGGCTGGCGCTGGTGCTGGCGCTGGTCAGCTTGTATTTATTATTGCCGGCTGCCAAGCGGGCGCTGGCCAGGCAACTGGTCGCGAGCTACGCCGTGATTATGATTATGCTGGCCGTGCTGGCAATTGGTGCGGTTAATGTTTTGCCTTTCAGTAATTTTAGCCGGACTTATCATGATACTCTCAATCAGCTAAGCTCGCGCGCCGTGTCCCTGGCTAATCCCGACGACACCAGTCTGGCTTGGCGCAGCGCTGTCTGGGCCAGCGTCTGGGAAAAATATAAAAATAATATCATAGGCGGTTTGGGTTTTGGGCAAAAAGTTTTTATTGATATGGGCGACTACCGTGATTATATTGAAGTGCGCAACGCTCATAATTCTTTTCTGGCTATTTTTGTGCAAATGGGTTTATTGGGTTTTTTCCTGTTTGCTTTATTCGGCGCCGGCGTGGTCGCCAAATTGCTGCGACAGCCCGCCACGCCCGACCGGGCCGTGGCCAAATACAGCTTACTGGGCATTATAATTTTTTGCGTGGCTGCTTTTTTATTCCAGCCTTATCTGGAAGCCAACTGGTTTAGTATTCCTTTTTGGCTGAGTTTGGGCTTGGCTAAACGAACTTATGAAGGTTTTGCTGGTTAATAAATTTAATTTTATCAAGGGCGGGGCCGATAAATATTTTTTGGATTTAGCTGATTTACTGTCGGCGCGCGGCGTGAAAGTGGCTAAGTTTGCCATGCGCCACCCCAATAATTTGCCGGATAAATGGAGTCAGTACTGGCCCAGCGGCATTAATTTTGACCATTTTCAGCTGGGTAATTTTTTTAAATATTTATCGCATATTTTTTGGAATCGGGAAGCGGCGCGGCAATTTGAAAAATTATTAGTTGACTTTAAACCGGACATTATCCATTTGAATAATATTTATCATCATTTGTCGCCCTCAATTTTGCCGGTGGCCAAGCGCCACGGCGTGAGCGTGGTCATGCATTTGCACGACTATAAACTGGTTTGTCCCAATTATAAAATGTTCGCCCGCGGCCGGATTGACGAAAGCGCCAAAGGCGGCCATTATTGGCGCTGCGTCAATAAGCGCTGTATCAAAAATTCTTATTTAAAAAGCGCCTTGGCGGCGGCGGAAATGTGGCTGCATCATAAATTGCTGAAAGTTTATGAAAATAATGTTGATTTATACATCGCTCCGTCGCATTTTATGAAGCAGAAAATGGTAGAGTGGGGGGTGCCGGCCGAGAAGATTACCGTGCTGTATCATTTTATTGACGCTAGAAAATTTAAACCGGATTGGCGGCCGGGTGATTACTGGCTGTATTTCGGCCGGCTGGACAAAGAAAAAGGCGTGGATAAATTATTGCAGGCCATGGTGAAAGTGAAGCCGGGCCAGCCATTGAAAATCGTTGGTTCCGGACCGGAATACAAGCCTCTGAAAGCTTTAGCCAAAAAATTAGGTTTGGGCAGCCGGGTGGAATTTGTGGGACCGAAATATGGAGATGTTTTGAAAAAAATTATCG
>JAKAFD010000029.1 GCA_021818075.1 bacterium | reverse complement strand
GGAAAATGGGCAAGATTAAAATTTTTAAATTTTATAATTTTTAATTTTATAAATAAATCCTAATTTTTAAATAGATATTAATTGGAAAGTTATTTAGAAATTAAAAATTATTTAAAAATTATAAAATTAAAAAATTAAAAATTTAACAAAATTTATGTCACCAACTATTATGTATCTGATCTTAGGCTGCGCGGCGTTAGCCTTGGCTTACGGCGCTTATTTCATTTGGCACATTCTTAAATTGCCGGCTGGCAATGATAAGATGCAGTCAATTGCCAAAGCGATTCAAGAGGGCGCGCAGGCTTATTTGGATCGCCAGTATCGCACCATTGCCGTAGTGGCGATTGTTCTATTTTTTATTATTGGTTTAACCGCCAGTTTATCCTGGTCGGTAGCCACTGGTTTTTTACTGGGGGCTTTACTTTCCGCGGCGGCTGGTTATATCGGCATGCATGTCAGCGTGCGGGCTAACGTCCGTACCACCGAAGCGGCTCGCCATGGTTTAGCTAAAGCTTTGGCCGTGGCCGTGCAGGGTGGCAGCGTAACCGGCCTGTTAGTGGTCGGTTTGGCACTACTCGGCACTGCCGGCTGGTATTGGTACACGCAGGATGTGCATGCGTTAATCGGTTTGGCTTTTGGCGGTTCGCTTATTAGCGTGTTTGCCCGCTTGGGCGGCGGTATTTTTACCAAAGCGGCCGACGTGGGCGCTGATTTGGTCGGCAAAGTGGAAGCCGGCATTCCGGAAGACGACCCGAGAAATCCGGCGGTCATTGCCGATAATGTCGGCGATAATGTCGGCGACTGCGCCGGCATGGCGGCTGATTTATTTGAAACTTATGTGGTGACCGCGGTGGCGGCGATGCTTTTAGCCACTTTACTGTTTGCCAATGTACCACAGGCTTTAATTTATCCTTTAGTCTTGGGTGGCGCGGCCATTATCGCTTCGGTCGTTGGCATCTTCTTTATTCGTCTGGGTAAGAGCCATAATATTATGGCGGCTTTGTATAAAGGTTTAGCCGTGGCGGAAATCTTATCAGCTGTCGCTTTTTATTTCATTACTAAAAAATTATTCCCCGACGGCTTGACTACCGGCGGCGTTGATCCTGTGACTTACAGTGTCAACTATCTTTATTTATGCACGCTGGTCGGTTTGGCGGTTACGGCCTTGATGGTGGTAATTACCGAATATTATACCTCCACCAAATATCAGCCGGTTAAAGACATCGCGGCCAGTTCCACCACCGGACATGGCACCAATATTATTACCGGTTTGGCGGTGTCCATGAAAGCGACGGCTTGGCCGGTGATCGTGATTGCGGCGGCCATCGGCGGCGCTTATTTGCTGGCTGGTTTGTTCGGCATTGCCGTGGCGGCGGTGGCTATGTTATCTATGGCCGGTATTATTGTGACGATTGACGCTTATGGTCCGATTACCGACAATGCCGGCGGCATTGCCGAGATGGCTCAGCTGGACAAAGAGGTGCGTGATATTACCGACCCCCTGGATGCGGTGGGCAACACCACCAAAGCGGTGACTAAGGGTTATGCCATTGCCAGCGCGGCTTTGGCGGCCTTGGTGTTGTTTGCTGATTTTACGCACAGCGCCGGCACCGGTTATAAATTTTTAATTGATGATTATCGGGTAATGATAGGACTCTTTATCGGCGGTTTGCTGCCTTATTATTTTGGCGCTTTAGCTATGCAGGCGGTCAGTCGCGCGGCTGGCAGCGTGGTAGAAAATGTACGCGAACAATTTGGGGCCAAGCCGGGCATTATGGACGGCAGCGAACTTCCGGATTACGGTCAGACGGTGGATATTGTGACGATGGCGGCGATTAAAGCCATGGTGGTGCCGGCTTTGATTCCGGTACTGGCGCCGATTATCGTTGGTTTCCTCTTAGGGGTGGAAGCGCTGGGCGGTTTGCTTATCGGTACTATCGTGACCGGCATTTTCGTGGCTATTTCCATGACTTCCGGCGGCGGCGCTTGGGACAATGCCAAGAAACACATTGAACAAGGCGCGCACGGCGGCAAAGGCTCTGAGGCGCACAAGGCGGCGGTGACCGGCGATACGGTCGGCGACCCCTATAAGGATACGGCCGGTCCGGCGATTAATCCGATGATAAAAATTGTTAATATAATTGCGTTGCTAATAATTGGTTTATTAATATAGTAATTTTAAAAAGGAGGATGCTATGGGAGGGCTTTATGGAGAAGACTGGCAGGGGGTAACGCGGTTAGGCGTCTGGCCTAAAAAATTTATTGTTTATTGGAATAAAAAAACCGGCTGTCTTAGGTTTAGTTTGATGAAAATAGCTGGCGACCCGGTTTTTATTGATGCTCCGATTAGCTATTTGGCGGCTAACAAGCAAGAAGCCAAAACTAAAGCGATTGGTTTTTTCCCCCTGATTGATTTAAACGGGGTTGATGTCTCATAAGCAGCGTCAACCCCCAAACTTTATTATGAAAGTTACAAAAAATATAATTAACGAGTCTCAAATCGAACTCAGCGTCGAGGTCGAGTCAAATGACATTGCCAAGTATTTGGAAACGGCAGCTAATAATTTGTCGCGCCAAGTTAAGGTGGCCGGCTGGCGCGAAGGTAAAGCGTCTTATCAGGCCATGAAAGCGCAAGTTGGTGAAACTGTTATTTGGGAAGAAGCGGCCAAAATTTTTATCAGTAAAAATTTGGATGATTTGGTGGCGGATAATTGTCCGCGGCCAAGTTTGGGCATGCCGCCAGTAACTATCAGCAAGCTGGCACCGGGCAATAGTCTGGAATTCAAAGTGACGGTGGAAATGCTGCCGGAAGTTAAGCTGGGCGACTATAAAAATTTTGCTTTAAAGACAGAGGCGGTGGAAGTGGCGGACAAAGAAATTGAAAAAACCGTGGACGAATTGCGCGAATCACGAACCAAAGAAGCGTTGGTGGCCCGGCCGGTGGCTGCTGGCGATAAAGTGGTTGTTGATATAAAAATGTTTTTGGACAAAGTGCCGCTGGAGGGCGGCCAATCCAAAGATACGGCTATCATTATCGGCAAGGATTATATTATCCCGGGTTTTGATGAGCATTTACTCGGCGCCGCCAAGGGCGAGCAGCGTGAATTTACTCTATTGTATCCGGAAACGCATTTCCAAAAAAATATTGCCGGCAAAAAGGTGGAATTTCAGGTTAAAGTTATTGAAGTGTACGAGAGGCTTTTGCCGCCGCTTGATGACGAACTGGCCAAACCGTTCGGTTTAAAAGATTTGGCCGACTTGCGTCAGAATATCAAGCAAAGTATTTTAGCCCAAAAAGAACAGCAAGCGCGCGACAAGGCGCGCGTTAAAATGTTGGATCAATTAATTGCCAACGCCAGCTTTGGCGATTTGCCGCCGGGCCTGATTGATTCGGAATTGCAAATGATGCTCGGGGAGATGGAGCATAATATCGCTCACTACGGCGGCAAGTTTGATGATTATTTGGCCAGCATTAAAAAAACCAGGGATGATTTGAAAATTGACTGGCATGAAGACGCCGTGAAGCGGGTAAAAACAGCCTTGGCTTTGCGTTTGGTGGCGGACACGGAAAAAATCCAGCCGGCGGAAGCGGAGATTGAACATGAATTGAAACACTTAAAAGAGCATTATCAGGCTGACAGCCGCGCTTTGGAGATTATCAACTCGCCGGCTTACCGGCGGCGCCTGGCGGCGGAAATGGCCAGCCACGCCACCGTGGAGAAATTAGCCGAGTGGAACATAAATTAAAATTTTTAATTTTTAATTTAAAATTTTTAAGTTTGGTATTCGCTCCGCTCGTTTATTTAGTTTTTAGTTTACCGTATGCCGAGTTTAGCCTTGAATAAAAAAGCTTTTTTCAACTATGAAATACTGGAAACTTTTGAGGCCGGCTTAATTCTAAGCGGCGCCGAAGTTAAGTCGGCTAAATTAGGACAGGTGAGTTTGCGCGGCGCTTATGTCAGTCTGCGGCAGCGAGACAAATTGAGCCGGTTTTATCTGGTGGGCGCGCATTTTTCACCTTATAAATTTGCCGGCCAGCAAGCCAACGAACCGGTTAGAGACCGGCAGCTGCTGTTGAAAAAAAGCGAGCTTAGTTATCTGATTGGCAAGTCCAAGGAGAAAGGCTTGACTTTGGTTCCAACCAAGCTTTATACTAAAAACGGTTTAGTTAAATTGGAGTTTGCTTTGGCGCGCGGCAAGAAGCTGTATGACAAACGCGAGTCCATTAAGAAACGGGATATTGATAGAGATGTGAAGCGGACCTTAAAAATCAAAAACGTGTGAGTTTTTGTCCCGGACAAGTGATTTGCTGAAGGCAAAGAACGCGATCCGGGACCCAGACACTTGATAAAGGTAGCCCTTCGGCTTTGCTCAGGGCGATTTTATCAAGCGGGCTTGATAAAATCGGGGATGTCAGGATTCGATAATGAATTTTTGGTTAGCATGGCGAAGAGGCGTTGCGGTTATCGCTTTAAACTATCCGCAGGCAAATAACTGCCAAAAACTTTATGAGCAAAGTCGCCAGCGCTTTCGCTGTGCCGGCTTTCGCTCCTGTCGCCGCCTAAGGGCCGCGACCATCGCCCTAAACCGGCTCGGGGTTTAGTCAGCGGTGTCATTACACGAGCTAAGCTGATTTAGGCCGCTTGACTTAAATCGGCCGACAACTACTCAAGCTAATTAAGAGCGCTTTTGTTTGGTTTTTAGCTCTTAATAAAACAACAAATCAAACTAATCTTTGTAGAAGTGCTAATCGCGATTTATTAGACAGGAGTTCAACTCTCCTCATCTCCACGAGTATTAGCCGCGGTGGCGGAACTGGTAGACGCGCTGGACTTAAAATCCAGTTTCATTAAACCGAAGTGAGGGTTCGATTCCCTCCCGCGGCACAATAATTTATTCGGCTGACTTTAGCTAGCCGAATAAGTTATATTATGTTCGGTAGAGGGGAATCGAACGGGTGGCAGCGAGACAAATTTTTTTGCCAAAATTCGGTTGGCAAAAAAATTTAGACGAGCGCCGCCAAAGCTGAACGAGTGCAGGCTTTGGCGCCACCCAGGACAACGCAGTCCGAGCGGAAGCGAGGACAAGGCGGAATTCCCTCCCGCGGCACAACATAAAAGTTGACATCTTTTTTGTTTTTAGTAAGATTCAAATAAGCCTATTGGCGGGCCGTGCCCGCCGAAGCCCGAGAGGGCGTAGGCGGGTATCGTATAATGGTTATTATATTACCTTGCCAAGGTAGAGATACGGGTTCGATTCCCGTTACCCGCTCACGAATAATAAAACAAGCTCATTTTTTAGAGCTTGTTTTATTATTCGTTGAATGGCAAGAAGGGAATCGAACTGGTTGCGAGCGAGATATGAGCGGAGGCGGAAGCCGCAGCGAATAATCGAGCGACGCTGGACGCGACCAGCGGAAGCGTTCAGCGGCAACCCTGGACAAGCGAGCCTGCCGCAATTCCGGTGGCAGGCGAGGGCGGAATTCCCGTTACCCGCTCACGAAAACAAAAACAACCCCAAAGGGCTGTTTTTGTTTTGGAGTGATTTGTTGGATATCTAAAAATAAAAAACGCCGATTTTTTAATGATCGGCGTTATAAAAATTTAATTAGGAACGAAAACAAACTCCCCACAGCCTGCCCCTAATTTTTTGCCAGCGGTTAATAACCTTGATATGGGATTTTTTAAACCTTCAACTCTCAATGTGCGTTGAAAGCTGACGATATCTTGATATTCCGCTGGTTCGTATATATTCCATGAATTATTAGGCATAGTCAACTTTAGTGTTAACTCTTTTTCGGTGCCCCTCAATAATTCAACCAGAGCGACAGCGTCTTCCAAGGTGTCGTTGAAACCTTTAAAGAGCATATAATTAACGGACACATGATTTTGGGAATTTTTATTAGCCAAATAACGCGAGGCTTCAATAATTTCCGCAATCTTATATTTATTGGCTATCGGCATAATTTGTTGCCTTTTTGCTTCAATGGCGGAGTGAAGCGAAAGCCAAAAAATAATTGGTCTGTTGACTTGATTGGCTAGGGCTGTAATTTTATTAGGAATGCCACTATTAGCCAAGGCTATTTCACAACCAGGATATGTCTTGTCGGCCAACTCTATAAAAGCCAAAGAATCTTCCATGTTGTCTAATGGTTCGCCAATACCCATTAAAGAAATATGATCAACGGAACAATGACCGCCGACTTCTGATAGTAATTCAACCTGTTTGGCCATTTCTTCAGCGGTTAAATTTCTGTTCCAGCCGTTTTTGCCAGAAGCGCAAAATTTACAACCGAATTTGCAACCAGCTTGTGTTGAGATGCAGTAATGGTTTTCTTCTTGCCCCTTTCTTTTCATATTGAAAAGCGCGCCACTAATAATGTTGCCGTCTTCCAATTGAAGACTTAGTCTGATGTCCACTTGAGGCACAAAAGCCTCGTTAGCCCAAATTTTCTTTTCTTCTGGGCTGTAAATATGAACTTGTTTGTCAATGAGCTTCATCTCTATTCTCCTGATATTTGTTGATTTTCTGTATTTAAGGGCAGTATATAACAAAGTCAGACTATTGACAATTTTATGATAAAATAGTGTAATATAGTAAAAAAGATTTTTACTTTTTGGCATATCTTTTAGCTAATATAAATAGAAATTTATCACCAAAACTCTCTACTTTGTAGTTATTGTTTTGCAAAATTAGGCCAAATTTTTTAACAAAATTAGGGGCGAAATCCTTGTCGGGCGCCTGTCTTTCGGCGTTAAATGCTCCGCCCTCTTTCAGTTGCCTGTTTTCTATATAGCAATTTGGCACCATAACTAAAAAATATGACTTATTTTTCATTTTTTTGATTAGATTATTGGCGAAAGAGGTAAAATTATCATTATATATGCCCGTTGATTGCAATGAGGTGATAGCAAAGCAAGCGTCAAAATGATTATCAGCTAGGCTGATTTTTTGATCGCTATCAATATCTTGGCCACTAAATTCTAAAATATTACCGAATAAGAGTTCGTGTTTTATATCTTTTAGATTATTTTTAGCTATTTTTAGAGCTGTTCTAGATAAATCAATGCCTGTAATTTTAATATTATCCCAATTAATCAAGCCTTTTAGGTCTTTCATCGCCCCTATTTCAAGGGCATTGTTAATACCTATATCTAAAACATTGCCTTGATCTAAATCAATGGCATTTAAAGCTTTGCTTAAATTATCTCTAACATCTTTGTCTGCAAAAATAATTTCCTGCCATTTAGAAAAATCAGAATTTATGCCATACTTATCTTCATAGGACTTAAACAGATTATTGTGATTAATGGGTTGCTTTATCCAATTAGCGTCATGTTTCATATATTTTTTGTTTAAAATTAAGTAATAAAGCAATATACTATTTTTTATCAGCATTGACAATTTAATTAAATGATATTATAATATAGTAAAAAAGATTTTTACTTTTTAGCTATTATGTGCTAAGCTGTTTTATATAATTTTTAAACTTTATGCCTGCTAAAACTAACAATATTGAAGATCTTATAATTAAGGCTGTGGCCCCAAAACCCCAGGAAACCACTCAGCTAATAGCTGAAATTAATAAAATAAGACCAAATACAACAAAACAGGCTGTTTATGCCTGTTTAAGAAGACTGGCTAAGACGAATTTAATTTTAGTTAATCGACAAATAGTGTCCTTGAATTTGAAGTATGTTGATGAAATGATTAAGTTCTATTCCGACATTAAGCATGGCTACACCCAAACAAATTATGAGGGCAACTTTATTTATTTAAATAATGGCGAAAGAATCGTCTATTATTTTAAAAATTCCCTGCAAACAGATATTTTTTGGACACACGCCATCTCTATTTTGGTTGAAAGTCTAAAAGAAAAAACAATTATCTACAATTTTAATCCGCATAACTATTTTATTCTGTATAATCAAGAAAATGAGTCAAAAGTAATTGAAAAAATCGTAAATAACGGGCATATGTTTTTAATATCCGCTGATAATTCTGATTTTTTGGATAAATATGCCAAGCAATTATACAAAGACGAAAAAATCCAATACCACATTTTGGACAAAAGGCTTTTTCCCTCCAATAATCATTATTTTAATATTATTGGCGATTATATCGTGGAAACCTTTTTTGATAAAAAAACAGCTGATGCCATTGATAAATTTTATAGAGATACCGAAAGTTTTGATTCTAAAAAAATTGAAGAATTGAAAAATATTATCAGTAAAAGAGGCCGGGATAAGATTGTGATATCTAAAAATAAGGCCAGGGCAAATAAATTGAAAAAGAAGCTTCAGAAATATTTTTATATACCCAAGGAGTATAAGGCCTAATTAATGATTTAAGATAGCGGTTTTAACCTCGTTTAATAATTTATTCAAATAAAAACAGGTTTGACTACTGTCTACTTCACAGCTTCAAAATAAAAATAACCCACATTCGGGGATTTTTTTTATTTTTTATGCAAGCGCATATTATAAGCTAATAAAAAATGTGGTATAATATAATAAAACAAACAATCTCATGAAATTACCGGGAAGAATCGTCTTCTTATTTCTTGCTGTGGCGCTGTTTAGCGGAGTATTTTTGTATTGGATTTGGGATAATTTTAACCAGCGGCGCAATGAGGCTTTAACCTTAGAACAAAATGCCGTCAGAAATCAGTACTCCTCCACCATTAACTCTTATCGGTTGGTATCTAAGACCTTATATGACGAAGTTTTGAACTCGCAAGAGGTGCTGGATTTAATGGCGGCGGCAAATCAGGCCGGCGTCGGCGAACAGCAGGCTATCAGAGGGCGTTTGCAACAAAAATTGGAGCCGGTCTTCAAGCGCTTGCAGCAGAAAAATTTTAAACAGCTGGATTTTTATCTGCCTGACACCACAAGTTTTCTGAATATGCAGCGGCCGGATTATTACGGCGACAAGCTGGGCGATATCCGGCCGTCGGTTAGGATTTCCACTACGGAAAAAAAGTACGTGGAGGGTTTTGAAGAGGGCAAGTCGTTCAACGGCTTTATGTTTGTTTTTCCTTTGTTTAAGGATAACCAGTATATCGGCAGCGTGGAGACTAGCGTGTCTTTCAATACCTTCCGCAATGAGATGAGCCTGATTTTTCCCTATACTTATAATTTTTTAATCAAGAAAAATGTTTTGACCGACCAGGTGTTTGCCGACGAATCCCGCAATTATTTTTTGAGCGACCTGAACCGCGACTATTTTTACGAAAAAGAGAACGACAATATCAAGCGGGTGGATATTGTTTTCCCCGATCAGGTGTCCCAGATTAATACCAAGATAAAGAGCGATATTTTTACGCCCATGACGCGAGGCGCCACCTTTACCAAACCGACCGCTGCCGGCAATTTGAACTATTTGGTCACCTTTATTCCTATCAGCAACATCGCCGGCGACCAGGTGGCTTATTTAATCGCCTATCATCGCGACGATACGGTGGCGCTCTTGACCAATGACCTGACCGTCAAAATCGTTTTTGCCCTGTCGCTGGCTTTAGCCATGTTCTTCTTTATCTATTATGTTAATGACAGCCAGAAGCGCTTGCTGGCCATCGGCGAAAAATTAAAAAACATTACCGCCGCCATGGGCGAGGG
>JAKAFD010000028.1 GCA_021818075.1 bacterium | reverse complement strand
CGGTCAAGATTCACTAAAGTTTTGGGCATAGTTTTGGACGGTATTAAAAATAATTTCCCCGCCGCGAACCACCGGCGGGCAATTATTACTTTTAACAAACTTTAACGGCCACAAAAAAATCTCAAACGAAAAAGTTTGAGTTTATAATGGTTTTACTTTAGGCGGTTGTGGGCCAAATATTTTTTAAAAAAATTGATGGTTGATAAAAACACAAAAACGACCTGTTGCCGCCGCTGTCTGGCTAAAGACGCTAAACTAAGCGTCTTGACTGGTCGCTCTTATAAATTTCCGTGCTCAATTCAGTTGTCAGAGTTCTCATTGGCTTAACTCCTATTTTTGTGCTTTATCTATCCTAACAAAAAAAAATAAAAATGTCAAATGTCTTGGCTAAAAAATCAATTTAGTCAAGTATAAGTAATTTTTATCTAATATTAAACAAAAAATTTAAAAAAATAAATTATTGTTTAAAAATTGGCTTTAAAAAATAAACAACTTATCCACAAAGCCCGAGGTTAACTGATTTTCTTCATCATTTCGCCCAATTCCTCGTCATCCCAAAAATCAATAATAATCTGCCCGCCGTAATCCTTGCGTTTGATAATCGTCTTAACGCCGAAAAACGCCTGGAACTTGGCCTCTCGTTCGCGGTCGGCGGCGTTATCTTTAATTCTGGCCTTCTTGGTGCCGCCCATTTTTTGGGTTTCCGTGGCGGCCTGCGCCACCGTCATCTTGTTGGCGACAATTTTATGAAACAGCTCAAACTGTTTGGCCTCGGTATCCAAACCAACAATTATTTTGGCATGGCCCTCGCTGATACGGCCCTCCACCAGCGCCCGCTGAATTTCTTCCGGCAGATTAAGAAAGCGAATCGTGTTGGCAATAACTGGCGTGGATTTGCCCAAACGCTTGGCCAGTTTTTCATAAGGCAAATTAAATTCATCAGCCAAGCGCCGATAAGCCATGGCCAGTTCCAGCGGATTCAAATCCTGGCGCTGAATATTTTCAATCAAAGCCAATTCCAAACGGTTCTGTTCGTCGGCGGCGCGGACAATGGCCGGCACAGTCGGTAAATTTATTTTTTTGGCGGCGCGCAACCGCCGTTCGCCGGCAATCAGTTGATAAGCGTCGCCGTCCCGAGCCACCACCAGCGGTTGTAAAATACCGTGCTGTTTAATGGACTCGGCCAATTCAGTTAAAGCGGCGTCATCAAAGTCTTGGCGCGGCTGCTGGTCGTTGGCCCGAATTAATTTGGTATCCAAATGCCAAATTTTGTCGTCTTCGTTGACCACGCTAACCGCCGGCGTAATTTTATCGCCGACCGCTTTATTAACTTTTTGCGGAATCAGGGACCCCAGTCCCCGGCCTAAAGCTGACATACATTATAAATTTTAAATTTGAAATTATTATTCCATCGCTAAAATTTCCCGCGCTAATTTTTCGTAAGCCTTGGCGCCCTTGGAATCCGTATCATAGTGTAAAATACTGCGGCCATAACTAGGCGCTTCGGCCAGGCGGACGCTACGCGGGATAATGGTGCGGAAAATACGATTGGGAAAATACTGATACAACTCGTTCATTACTGCGCCGGATAAAGCATTGCGCTTATCAAACATGGTGATAACTGCGCCCATGATGCTTAAGTTCGGTTTTAAATTATTTTGCACCAGACTGATGGTGTTTAAGAGCTGGCCCAAGCCTTCCAAAGCAAAATACTCGCTTTGCACCGGAATTAAAATTTCGTCAGCCGCCACCAAACTGTTGATGGTTAAAAGCCCGAGCGAGGGCGGTCCATCTATTATAACATAATCGTACTCATTTTTAATATCCTGCAAAATATTGTGCAGCCGAAATTCCCGGTCTTCCAGGCCGACCAGCTCCACGCCGGCGCCGGCCAAGCTTTCCGTGGCCGGAGCAATTTGAAAACGCTGTTGTAAAGTTCGTTTAATAACTTCGGGCAAAGTTTTGGCGCCGACAATCGCTTCATAAATACCATGTTCCAATTTTTCGTGTTCAATACCCACGCCCGAGGTGGCGTTGGCCTGCGGGTCAACATCAACCAACAGCACTTCCCGGCCCAAATGCGCCAGATAAGCGGCCAAATTAACAGCGGTGGTGGTTTTGCCCACCCCGCCTTTTTGATTAACAATGGAGATAATTTTACCCATAACTTTGTTGTTTATTATACCCCAACCGCCGTGCTTTGACAATTTTGACAATCTTAATTATATTAATTATATTTACGACAAAGCCCGAGTGGCGGAACTGGCAGACGCGCACGACTCAAAATCGTGTTCTGGCAACGGAGTGAGGGTTCGATTCCCTCCTCGGGCACACGAATTCTATTTTTGACTTTTTTTATTTTTTTTATTAAACTAATTATAAAGCTTGGGGTATAGGCCTAAGCTTGAGTATAATTAATAATTGTGAACCTATGTACAATGAACAAGAGCTATTAAACGAACAAGAGCCAATTGAGGAAGAAGAATCGTTAGGCGGCGAAGACGAAAACGATTTGGGAGACGAGGGCGATGATATGGACGCCGACGAAGAAGAAATTGGCCTTGACGACGAAGAAGCTGTTGACGAAGAGGCTGCGTAATTACGTTATTAACAACGATTATTGATACCCTCCCGATGGACATCGGGAGGGTATTTTTATTTGCGAAGCGACCTTATAGCGGAGCTTGCTCCACGGTTAATACCCCCTATTATAAAACACCCCCTGCTATTAGGGGGTGTTTATTAGCTGGTTTAATTCAAGGGATAGCCGGCAATCACTTCGTCGCTCACATCATAAATCTTTTTGCCGCGATATTTTTGCAATTCTTTCAGGCTGGCGATATAAACCCGCTTGCCGTTTTTCAAGACATAGATTCTTTTATCAGGTCCTCTAAGCAAACTGCCGGTGGGATAAGTTTTAACGCCTAAGCTTTTAACCGCCGGCTTAGGCGCTGCCGGCGCCGGGGTGATTAAATTTTCTTCAACCGGCGAAGCAGCGGGGAAAATCAACTGGGACACGGGCTGCTCGGTTGCAACCGGTTGGCTGGCCGGAACGGACAGCGGGTTATTAGCGGCCGGCGGCGGATTAATCGGCGTTACTGTCGGCTGACCAGCCGGCGTTATTTTTTGTCCGCTAACAACCGAACAGGTTTTAGTTTTAAAAGCCGTCTGCTGATCGGTCAAGGCGCAGCCGTCGGGCACGCGGTTTAAAATACTACGGACTTGCAAGCCGTTAACGCAAGCCCCCCAGTCGCCGTAAAACACATTAACGCAGGCATTATTGCAATTCTTAACTTTGGCCAGCTGTTGTTGTTCGGTCAAAACACAGCCGCGGGGCGTCTTGGCCAAAACCTCGCGCGTCTGTTGGCCGCCCGAGCAATCGCTCCAGTTGCTATAAGCAACCGACGAACATTGCACTGCCTGAACGGCGGCACCGGCAGCCGGTTTGGCTTCCACGCTAATTACCCGCATGGCACCGCGCGATACATTGCCGGCGCGATCGGTGGCGCCGTAATTAATAACATAGGTGCCGATAACGCCCGTATCAACCACACCGCTGACAGATACGGCCACGGCGCTGTCCAGATTATCCTTGGCGATATAACCCGGGTCAATAAAAGCCTCGCCAACATAAACCGTCAGGGCGGCGCTGCCTTTTAGGGTAATCACGGGCGGCGAATGGTCAATGCCGGCCACCGTCGCTGATGATTGGTAAGTGGCATTACCAGCCTCATCAATCGCCTGAAAACAAATCCAGTTGCCGTTATCCGTTTCGTCATAAAAGACCGTATCTGAATAAGCCTCAAATTCCGGTAAATTACCGTCGCAAGGCGTTAATGGGTCCCACAAAATATTTATATTCAATGCGCCGTGGTCAACGCTAGCAGTTATGGTTTTGGAGTGCGCCGGCGAACTATCGGGATTATTGATAGTGATAACCGGCGGCGCTAACGGCGGAGGCGGTGGAGGCGGTGGAGGCGGTGGAGGCGGCGGTGGCACATCCGGCGTGCTGGTAGCGGTTGCCGGCGTAGAAGTGGCGGTGGAAGTGGCCGTAGAGGTGGCGTCCCCTTCGGCCCGAGCCGTCTTAGCCAACAAAAAACCGCTCACTAAAATTATGGCGCCCGTCACCCCAAAATTAACAAAATAATGACGGAAAAATTTTTGCTTTACCATATAAAATCAGGCTTTGTCTGCCAAAGATTGGTAGTTTAAATATAGCAAAAAAAATAAAGCTTGTTAAGCAAAAAGCGCCCCGATGAATATCGGGGCGCTTTTTTATTCAAGTCTATAATGACGGTAAAATTTGCTACAAGATGACTGCGGCCTCGCTTCTATTGTGCCACTCCGGAATAGGCAATGGCTCTGACCATGTCCCAATCTCTAGCCCCTTGCGGTAAGCGCTTCAAAATGCCTTTAAAAATTTTGGCCGCCAAACTTTCTTTTTCCATGGAGCGCGGCGTGGGTCTTAAACCATAAGACATCACCATGACCGCATTTTGGTCGGCTTGGTCATCCATCTTGGGATCGCGCTTATAAACCTGGCTCTTGAAAGCGTCTTGAGCATATTTTTCTGAGCCGTCGCTGCGTTCAACAGTCCAGCGGCCGGTCGCGATTTTTACCGCGTCGCACCATTCATCCTCGGTTCTGGGCAAGTGGCCGAAAGCCGCCAGATAAGAATGTAAGACGCCAGCGCGTTCGCCCTCACCCAAATATAAGGAGCGCGGGCCGCTGTAGGCAACATAATTAATCAAAGCGTTGATATTCTGCTGGCTTAATTGTTTGTCCTTAGCCAAACTTAACAGTTTTTTAATGTATCTGTCTTGGGCGTTCTTTTCACTTAATAAGTTGCGTTTGACTTTCATTAAGTCCAGCATAGATTGAACCTGACCGGTAGCAATAGAGGGTGCGTCATCACAGATGCCGCCAGTAGCTAATTCACCAACAATTTTTTCACCCAAAACCTGTCCGCCGGTAGAGCCACAAGGTCTTTGCCCCGCGTCGCGCTGGGCTTGAGTCATCTGACAGCCTTCCGGAATCAGCGTTTTAATATCCCTAAATTGCAAACCGTTCACGCAAGTGGTCTGCCAGTCATAATACTCTACGCTAACGCAGGGGCTGGGAGTAAAGGTGCCGCCGCCACCGCCGCCACCGCCGCAAGATTGAGTATTACATTCCTGACTGGCCGTCGGTTTATCGCCGGTACAGAATTCGTCGCTGACGGTTTGCTGGTCGCTGCTTTGGCAGGTCACGGTTCTGGTTTTGGTGCCGCCGCCGCATTCGGCGCTGCAAGTCCCCCAGTCGGTAGTGACCCAGCTATAAGTGATTACCCGGCGGGTATTATTGAAGGTGCAAGTCAGATAATCACCATTGCCAATAACCAGGCGTTTGCCGTTGGTAATCGGTTCGCCGACGCTTTGCGTCTCGCCGTAATTGCAAAGCACGCTGGAGAGAGTCCAGCCTTCCGGCACACTTTCCGTGACATCATAGGTCGCGGCCTTAAGCTTAATATACCCGTCGGTGGAAGCTGAACCGTCAATGGTTGTTAGTGCTTCATCATGGCTAAACTCATGGTCCGGATTGGTGTCTAGGACGGTAAAATTAAAGGTTCCGTCATCGCCTCCGTCCGTGTGTTTGATAATTTCCAATCCGGCCGGTTTGTCGTCATTGGTAATATTGCAATAGGCCGTACCGCCATTAGTGATAACGATATCATTACAATTATCACTTTCACTACCCTGGCTATAAGTTGTTTCGTAGCCGCTGTCCGCCAATTCGGTCACGCTGTAAGTGCCGGCATCAAGAGTTAAATCTTTGCAGCCATAAGTCGGACCGTCGCATTCTGTAAAGGCCACCGGCTCGCCGGTAGTTTGATTGTGCGTTACCTGGAAAGAGAAGTCACTGGCCGTTTTAGTGCCGCCATCGTTGTTATAGACATGCTTGTAAACATGCAGGGTGCCCGGCTGGTCGTCATTGGTAATGGTACAAACCCAAGCCGTTTGCGCGGTTAAGGCAATCGTGCCGTTGGTGATAGTTGTTTCGCCATCGGTACAGCTGATGCTCTGGGTATAACCGGTAATTTGGCCGGGGTTAGTTTCACTGACAGTATAGGTATTAGGGGCCAGAAAATTATATTCGCCGCTGGTTACGGACATGGGCACTTCAAAATTGTCCGCATCTATCCACAACGGAAAATCAGTCGTCTTAGCTGTGCCGCCATTATCGTTAGGCAAACTCTTTCTCACCGTAATCGCGCCCATACCGGTCGGAATATCGCTATTGGTGATAGTACAAGTTGCCGCGCCATTGCTGGCAATATTAATATTACCGCAATCGCCGTCTTGCGAGTCATTATAGGTACCGGCATAACCTTGCAGGTAATTTTCAGTAACCATGTAAGTGCCGGGGGCAACATCAACTATATTCTGACCGGTCATGGAACCCTCTTCGGCGGTGAAGGGCGTGTAAGTATCGCCGTCGTCCAAACTAAAGGAAAAGTCATTAGCATCAGCTGCACCAATACCTTCGTGATTAATCACATGTTTAATCACCGTCAGCGTTCCCGGTTTTTGTTTGTTAGTGATGGTAATGGTTTTATAATCGCCATAATCAACACTGACCGAGGCTGGGTCGTAGCTAATCTCTCCGTAGTCCGAGTCTTGCGCTTCCACGGCGGAATAATCACCCGGGGTGTTAATAGTAAAAATAGCCGGACTATCTTCACTAACCTCCTTGGTTTCATTATTCAAGGTTACCGAGAAAACATGATTATCAGCCACCTCGGCGCCATCGGGAGATACGACATCTTTAATAATTCTGATAGTCGCCGGCTTTTGCTTATTGGTAATGTAAACATCAATATTGTCTCCGGGCGTTACCGTGACTTGCGCGCCGGGCAACTCGCTACCATCGGGAGTAATGGAAACTTGCTCATATTTCGGGTTAGGGATTTCCGTAATGGTATAAGTCAGAGGGTATAAATCATCAAAGACGGCTACCGAGTCTTCGGAGAAACTTTTGGCCGTGCCGCCGTCCAAACTAACGCTAAACGGGCTGTTGTCCGCAACATCCGTCTGGCCGTCGGTGCCTAAAACATATTTATGAACGGTGATGGAGCCGTGTTCAATGTTGGTGAAAGTGCAGGTTACGGTCTGTCCGTTAACCGGCGCCACATTGCTACAATCAGAGCTTGAGGTCCAGCCGGCCGGAGTGTCTTCCGTTATTGTATAATGATGGCCAAGCGTAACGGTAAACTCCTCATAATGGTCAGTCGCCAAGGTGCTGCGACTGGCCGGAGCGGTAATCGTGCCGCCGTCAGCGCTCGTGGCGGTAATGGAAAAATGAGTAGTGTCGTCAGCCGGGCTGGTGACCTTGGTCACACGGATAGTACTAGTGGGAGGAAGATAGGTTATAACTGCCGTAATTGCGCCAACTCGCACATCATGACTATTCGCAGAAGTTTTAAGAACACCAATTTGTAAAGCAGTTGTCCCTGATTTCACGGTATCGGGGACATCAATGGTTTGTGTCTTCGGGCTGCTGCATAAATCACCAGAACTACCAGTAGCATTTAGATTAACACCGGAGTCTTGGTTAGTTCCATCAAGGCGAGTGAAAGTTTGGTAAGTCCCGCCGGCTTCGCTGCCGCCCCTATCCACGACAGTTATTGCCACACTTTGAATAGTCGCACCATTCGGGACACTGCTAATATCTAATGTAAAGGAATTACGATAAGAAGACTCGTGCTCATGTATATAATCAGCTCCTTGGCCTCCGCAAAGATTGGGGCTGGCTGTACCTTCATCTACATCCGTGTAACTGCCATGCCAAGCTGTGTAAAATCCATCCCCAGTTGGAGCAAGGGAACCGGTAACATCCGCTAACGCCTTATTCGTCCCGAAAACAAAAAAACCGCAAACTAAAAGTAGTGCGATTGCTCCGGGCAGAAATTTATTTTGTAAAAATTTTGCCATAATTTTTTATCGGTCACGTTTTAAAAACCGCGTAGCCGAAAATTAGTTAATATTAAATTTTTAGTCCTCCATAAAAAGCCTATATATTTTATAGTTTTTACTATTCCCCGTCAATTGACAAAAGCCTCTTTACCTTGCCTCTTACTAAACTCACAGCCGCAGTAATTCTGGCGGTACAGCTTTAAACTTTTGGCCGCCGCGATTGATTTTTGCCAGCCGTTATTTTGGCTAAAATTACGCTCTAAAAATTTTGGACTTAAACTTCTGCCAATCAGCACCACCGCCTCCCCGTCTTTATAAGGACTGACCGACAAAGAAGTGGCAAAATAATCGCCACCCAGTTCGGCGCACTTATCCACAGTTTTAAGCAAACGATAGCGATAACATAGCCGGCAGCGCTCTCCCTTTTCCGGTTCATCCGCCATAGCCTTGGCGAAGGAGGACTCGTCCTCCCAGCCTTTGACTAACGCCAGCCACTCGGCGTGATTATAATCATCAACCACCAGGGGTAAACCGTGATACTCGGCCAAAGTTTGGGCCGCTGCTAATCGTTTGGCAAACTCTTCGGCCGTATCAATATTGGAGTTGGCAAAAAACAAACTTACTTGATAGTCAGCTTTCAATTCTTCGCTGATATGCGCGCCGCAGGGCCCGCAACATAAATGCAATAATAAAGTTGGTTTGCTCATGGTGTAAAAAAAGTCGCCCGAAAGCGACTTAAAATTTTTTACGCTGTCAACAAATAGTCTTCAGCGCCATTAGCCAAATTGATTAAAAATTTAGCCAATTGACTATTCTTGGCCAAATGATGTAAATGGCACAGGGTATCTTCAATAAATTGAAACGAATCAGGCTTGATTTGCAAGTCAAGTAAATCTTTGATTTCATTCAAAAAATTAAAATCAAAGTCTGGTGTTTTCTCAATTAGAGCTTTGGCCAAATCCCTAATGTAAAAAACTGCCGGTGCCGGATTAAATGTTGACATCATAGGTCCCTCTATTAAAAGTGCGAAAAATGATTGTTTTAATAGTTCAGATATAGCATTAAAATTAATAAATGTCAAGCTAAAAACAAATTACAGGTATTTCTTATCCTTTAGTTCCGGCGGCAAATATTCCTGGTTTTCCTGATAGTCAAAATCCGGGCTGTATTGATAACCGGCACCGTAGCCCAAGTCCTTCATTAAACTGGTCGGGGCATTGCGCAAATGCAGGGGCACGCCCAATTCGCCCGTAGCCTGGGCATCGCGGGCCGCCTCTTCGTAGGCGGTATACAGCCGGTTGGATTTAGAGCACTTAGCCAGATAAACCACCGCCTGCGCCAGATGAACTTTACACTCGGGCAAGCCCAAAAAATGGCAGGCCTGATATGCGGCCACGGTTTGTTCTAAAGCGCGGGAATTGGCCAAGCCAACATCTTCACAGGCAAAACGCACCAGCCGCCGGGCCACATACAAAGGGTCTTCCCCGCCCTCCAAGAGGCGCGCCAGCCAATATAAGGCGGCGTTGGCATCCGAACCGCGTAAAGATTTGTGCAGAGCGGAAATTAAATTGTAATGCGATTCGCCGTCCTTGTCGTGGCGCAAAGCGCTTTGCTGAGCCGCTTCCAGCACCACGGCGCGGTCAATTTGCTTATTTAAAAACGAAGCGGCTTCCAAGATATTCAAAGC
>JAKAFD010000027.1 GCA_021818075.1 bacterium | reverse complement strand
GTCCGCAAGGCAAAGTGTGCAACGGCCAGACTTTGCCGGCTACCGGTGAGAGCGTCAGCGCGCCGCTGTTTACTAACGCTTCCGGCACCGCGCCGGTCGGCGGTTTGAATTTGAGCGTCTTGGATCAACTAGGCCAGCCCTCAACCAGTCAGGCGTCGGGCAATACTAATAGCGCCGGTTTGACGCCCGAGCAAATCGCCACCTTGAAACAGGCCTTCGGCGATAATCCCGATCCCAAACTGTTGCGGCAGAAATTTATAGATGCGGCCACCACGGACGCCGATAAACAAAAAATCAGTCAGTTGACTGATGAAAAATTGCTCCAAGTTTATCTAATTATGATTTCAAGCAATTAATATGGTTCATAATTTCCAAAGGCGAATAGTTATTGGTTTGATGCTGTTGGCTTTGATTTTGCCGGTCGCCAGCGCCAAAGCTATTCCCGTGGAAGAAACTTTCAGCGTGCCCGAAACCGCCATTGCCACCAAGAATTGGCTGGATTCGGCTTTGTCTTATTTATTAAATAAAACCGGCACGATTTTTTTCCAAAATATTTTGCGCAAATATTTGAATCAGTTTGCCATGGATTCCGCCAAGTATATTGCCACGGGTGGCAAGGGCCAGGAAGCGCTGTATATTAAAGAAAAGTGGGGTAAACATTGGCTAGATGTGGCTGATGCGGCGGCCGGTGATTTTGTGGAAAGTTTTGCCAACTCAGTGATTTCCGATATTGCCGCCGGCGAAGCCAAAAGCCAGGGCGGCCTGGCCTTGTGCGAGCGGCAGAAAGCCGAGTGCTATGCCAAGGCGGAAAAAGATTTGGAAAGCTTGCGCACTCAGGATTTAGGCGAGTGGAATAAACAACTGCGTCTGCAACGCGACGCTTGCGACGCCACTTACAACCAGTGCTTGGATACCGAGGGCCAGGGGGGTAATGCCGACGCCGCCACCAAATTATGTTCCGACACCAAAAAAACTTGCGACTTGAATTGCAACGGCGATGAGGCCTGTTTGCAAAATTGCCAAAATGTTTATGAAAGCTGTTACTTGGCCGCCGGCGGGACGATTGAACAAAATCGCCGGGCGCCGATGTTTAAGGGTTCCAATAGTCCTTTAGCTCGGGTTAATATGTGCCACCCCAGCCTGGGCGTCGGTTTGCAAATAGGGCTTGGCTTGATTCAGCCGTCGGTGGACACCAGCGTGAATTGTAAATTCACGGAAATGGTCAAAAACTGGAGCAGTGAAATCCAACGGATTAAAGATATTTCCAGCCAAGACTTTTTACAGCGCCTGGCCACCATGTTCCAGCCGACCGGTTCTGATTTAAGCATTGCTTTTACTTTATATAATAATCTTTATCAATATCAGAGTTCGCAAGTGGAGAATACCGCCAAGGAAACTATTGCCAAAGGCGGCTGGTTGGATGTGCGCAATATTGCCGGCGATTTAGTCGGCACGCCGGACGAGGCCAAGGCTAGAAAACAGCTGGCCGACGAATCGTTAATGCGTAATTTAGGTTTGGTTACCGGCGATATTCTGGTGGACGCCGCCAATATCTTTTTAAATCAGCTGGGCATCAGTTTATGGCAGAATTTAATGGGCAATTTATCGCAGGAAAAAGGCAACTTATCGTTTTATAACGCCCAGCAAGTCGGCCGCACCGCCATTGAAAACCGTTTGAGCAAATTGACCGAGCCGCAATTTGCCGAAAGCGGCAAGCTGGATATTTTGTCAAAATTATCAACTTGTCCCGATCCGGCCAATCCCGGACCGGCCAATTG
Source organism: bacterium (assembly GCA_021818075.1). GTDB lineage: Bacteria > Patescibacteriota > Patescibacteriia > Patescibacteriales > Patescibacteriaceae > JAKAEX01. The sequence goes on along the minus strand of JAKAFD010000027.1, from coordinate 8,010 downwards.
CGTCATTACCAGCGAATTTTCTTCGGCTATCAGCAGTAAAATTAGCGTGCGGGAAGCGGTGCGCACCAATCGCTTGCCCGGCAACTGGCCTTTCGGCTTTAACAAAAACGGCGAAGATAAAATTCCTTACAACCAGGGCTATCCTTATCGCTCGCTGATTATTTTAAGAAAATACCGCATTTTGCCGGTCGGCTGGGAGTTGGCCGCTCAGGCCATTCAAAAAAAATATTTAAATAACGAATTTTCCGACAAACCGGACGGCATTACCTTAAATGATTTGCTGGCTTGTTTCAGCTCCACTGACGATTTGAAAGGCTATAACGACAACGGCTCGCAAAAATGGTGCGAAGGCTTGATTGACCCTAATTGGATTTTAACCATCCCGGAATACTATTGCGCCAGAGAAGGTTTCGGCCCCCAACTCCTGAAAGAACCTGATTTGGTCAGGACCGGCGTTAAATATTGTTCGGCCGATAACGGCGTCACCATGACTCCCGTGGAAAATAAGCAAAAACCCTGCGAGGTGAACGACGACTGCTGTACTGCCTCGGAATTGGAACGCAAGGAAAAATTAAGAACCGACGGCAAGATTAAGGAATTGCAAAACTTCACCTGCGGCGCCGCTTGTACTTATGAAGAACAAAAATTGTCGGTTTATCGCGATGAACGCTACTGCGCCGATGAACAAAGTTGTATTAAGGAAGGCCGCAACAACAGTTGTTTATTCTACGGCTACTGCACCGAAGAACGCCGCAAGTGGGTGTTCAATAAAAATAACCAGGATCAGTCCTGCGATCCGCTGTTTAATACCTGCCAGTCGTTTAGAGCCACGGACGGCAAGCGTACGGCTTATCTGGCTAATACTTTAGATTACAATTGCCGCCAGTCCAGCGTCGGCTGTAAAGAATATTCTTACAACGGCACTTATGACGCCTTAACCGATAAAGTTGGCTGGGATAGAGCGCAAAGTATTTATTTCAATAAAAAAGTTTCCAGTTGCGCCAGCCGTGAAGAAGGCTGCCACGAATTTATCCGCGTTAAAGACGGCCAGGGCATTAATCTCTTGGCTGATGCCGGTTTGGAAGCGGGCGACACCAGCCGCTGGACCGATTCCGGCGCGGTCGTGTCCAAACGGGAAGAGCCGGCGATTAAAGTTTATAACGGCAATTACAGCTTGCATGTGCCGGAGGGCGCACGCGGCGTGCTTTATAACAGCAGCCACAAAACTTTACTGCCGGAGGGCTTTACCTTTGAATTGAATAATTTTTATACCTTAAGCGCTTATATTTATGTGGTCAGCGGCCAGGTGGAGGCGGTCATCGGCAACGAAAGCACACCCGACAGCCAGGAAGGCGTCTTAACCGACACCAAAGGTTCCTGGCAGCGGCTGGTGGTTAATATTTTCAACGGTACGGATGTACGCACCGACTTTTTTGCCATCCGGGCGCTGGGCGGTCCGGCGGAATTTTATCTTGATAATCTTAAGTTTGAAATCGGCCAGCCGACCGAGTACGCCGCTTATGGCGCCAACTCTTTGGTTTATGAAAAATTGCTGCCGGCTTATATGGAGAAGGCCTGTTATAAAAATCCGCTGACTGATTTTAATTATAAAGACGACGCGCCGGCCAAGTGCCAGAATTTTGTCCGCAAATGCCAAAAAGAAGAAGTCGGCTGTGAATTATACACAGAGGTGGCGACTAAAGACACGACCGCCGCGCAAACCAAGCCGACCGATGTTTGTCCGGCCGAATGCGTCGGTTATGATACTTTTATTCAAAAGGCCAATAATTTTTATTCGGCCAAGGACGAATATTTTATTCCCAAGACGGCCAAGACTTGCGGCGCTCAGGCGGTCGGCTGCAGCTTGTTCGTCAATTTGGACAAAATTAAAACCGGCGGCGAAGAAAACGAATATTTCTCCAAGTTCCGGCGCTGTATCAAGCCGGATGCCAGTTGCGGCGAGTTTTATACTTGGGAAGGTTCGGATCAGTCAGGCTATCAGCTGGTGGTTTATCAGTTAAAAGTTAATACGGCCGGCGGCATCAGCCAACCGGAAACCGTGGATGATGACGACCCGACCGACCACCAGGACGGCACTGCCTGTAATGAAGATATCTACGCCCTGCCCAATAATCATCCGGATTACAACCCCGACTGCCGGCAATTTTACGGCCGTGACGGCAATGTGTCTTATCATTTAATGTCCAAGACCATCACTTGCGCCGACACCTGCTATCCTTACCGCTTGGTTAATAATAATGTGGATGTGTCCATTGCTGATGAAACCGAGTGCCGCCAGGTGGCTGCGGTGAACGGCGTCTGGAAGTACGGTTTCTGGGATGATGAGAAAAAGCAGTGTCTGCGCTGTATTAACGGCGGCGAGTGGCAGGACGAACATCACGCCTGCGTTTTTATGGCTGACCCGACCAAGAGCCAGACCTGCGGCGCCAACGAAGCCGGTTGCAGCGAATACGAGGGAGATTTCGGCAATAATATTAAAGTCATTTTTAACAGCGCCTTTGAAAATAACAGCTTAGACGGCTGGGGACCGACCGTCAAGATTTCCAGCGACGCCTTAACGGTCGGCGGCCATTCCTTGCAAATTACCAGTATTAACGGCAATTCCAGCGGCTGGTTTGAAAAGGAAGTTAAAGGCAGAATTAAGGCCGGCAAGCATTATGTCTTAAGCTTTGTAGCCAAGAAAAAAGTTGATAATGTTTACATCTCCGGCATTGGTTTTGTCAGTCAGAGCGGCACAGGTAATGTCAATCTTGATTTTGCCGGCAAAGTTGACCTGACGCCTGACTGGAAACAATATAAATTTGACCTTAAAGGTTTAAACGACGCCGATGTTAAATTGGCTGACCGGCTGATGATTAACCTCAACGGCCAAAGCGACGCCGTCAGATTGGATAATGTCAAACTGCTGGAAATGAGCGACACTTATTTCCTGATTAAAAATTCCTGGACTACGCCAGCCTCCTGCGACCAGGACCAGCAGGGCAATCCCGCGCCGCTGTATATGCTGGGTTGTAAACAATATACCGACCGCGATAACCAGACGCATTATTTGAAATCTTTTGACAAATTATGCCAGGAGTCGGCGGTCGGCTGCGAATTAATGATTGATACCGCCAATTCCAGCTATTACGGCCAGCAGACCTTTGGCGGCGTCACCATACCGGCCGATAAATTCGCCTACATTGTTTACGAGAAGAAAAAAGAGTGCGGCAGTTCCAGCAAGGGTTGTTCCCGCCTGGGTTTATACGACCAGGATGCCGAAGCCCACATTAAAGATGTTTATTTGTTGAATAATCCGGACAGATATAATGATGTGATTTGCACCAAAGACCAGGTCGGCTGCGAGGCTTGGGGCACGGAAGGCGGCGGCGAAGTTTATTTCAAAGACCCGGGCCTGAAAACTTGCGAGTTCCGCGCGGCCGCCGGTCAAAGCGGCTGGTATCTGATTAAGGCCAATCGTTGCATCAGCGAAAAAACTTGTACCCAAAACTCGGACTGCGGCGCCGGTAAATTCTGCGATGTCGGCGGCACCGGCGTCTGCGTCGGCCGCACCAAGTGCCAGGAAAATAAAGACTGCGGTTTTGGCGAACAATGCAAACTGCTGGCCACCGATTTGCCCTGCGCCACTTCTTACAACAAAACCATCGGCGTGGGCGCGCCGGATGATAAACTCCAACCGGTCGGGGCGACGGAAAAAGACGGCGCCGGTAATTTCGGCAACGCCGGCTTATGTCCGGCTAACCAAAGCGGCTGTACTGAATACATTGACCCCGAATCGCGAATCAGCTACAACCTGACTGCCCGCGCCAATAATGTCATTAACTTTAAACCCTATACTTTATATATTGTTAAAGCCCAGGTCGGCCAGTCCGCCAATATCAGCTGCGCCAATAATGATATTTATAAACTGGACAAAGACAATAATTTGGTCAATGTCGGTAGAAGTCTGAATACGGAAATAGACAGCGAGACCGACCCGGCGAAAAAAGTCGGTTTAAGCGAGGAGTTTTATATTGCCGGCGACGCGGCGGTTGATTGTAATTTCAGCCGGGCGGCCGAGGTGAAAGAGGCGATAGTCAATTATCGTCTGGCGCAAAGTTTGGACCAGGACAAACCGACCGAAGTTAATTTCCAGCTGGGCCAAGTCCTATTCAATGCCCGCACCTTTAACGGCGGCCAATACAATAAATTATTATGGAACACCAATAAGAGCCAGGAGGGGCAGGCGCCCAATAAGGCCGATCCCAACCGCAACAATGCCAATGCCTTGTTGAAAGTTGACCCGGATCGCGAGTGCGCCACCTGGCTGGGCTGTAAGAGCTATATTGAAAATCCCAATAAGTCGGGCGACAAGATTTGTTATGAGCGGGGACTGTGCGACCGGATGAACGAAGCGGGCGAGTGCATCAGTTTCATCGGCGCCGGTTTAAACAAAGCCGGTACGGCTCCGGTCAGCCAGGTCTTTAAAGTCAGTCCGCCGGCCACCGAGCAAGCCGTGGACATTACCAATTTGTCCGGTTATTCTAAGGTCGGTTATGAAAACAATTTGCTTAACGCCGATATGTATCACTTGGCCAATATGACCCAGGAAGGCGAGGCTAAAGTTAAATTCAACGGCAGTTTTGAAAATAGTTTAAATTCCGGCTTTGTAGTGGACGGCGACCCCACCTCTGCTGCGACAGTCATTAGCGATGCTAAGATTTTAGAGCAAGAACTTGGTTTCGGCAGTTACAAATTAATTCCGGACGGCCGCGCTGTGGCCAAGGCCAATAAGTGCGTGGTCAAAACCGTGGATAATGTCGGTGGCCGTTATTATGTCGTGTCGGCTTATGTTTTCCTGCGCTACGGCGCCAAAGTTGATTTAAGCATCGGCGATCCGGATAACCAAACCTGCCCCTTGGAGTCAACTAATGACGACAAAAACGATAAGTGCGAGTCGGGCAAAAATTACGGTATTGTGGCCTCCACCAATGCCGTCGGCCGCTGGGTACGCCTGACGGCCAAATTCAGCATCGCCAACGGCTATCAGGCCGCGGGCGAGCGAAAATCCAAGATTAATATCGGCATCTGCGCGCCGGCCGGTATGGTGTATTTTGATGATGTCCGCTTGGAGCCGGGCTTAAAAGAAAAAGACCAGACCTATACCCATAGCGACTGCCGGCTTTATCCGGAGCGCGATTCCATGTCCTGCGACTATTACGACCAGAGCGGCCTAAGAAAGAAAGGCTGGGCCGGTTATTGCTTAGAATACGACCCGAGAAACCCCGGCGCCTGTCTCTTGTGGTACCCGATTGACAAGGTGGACAGCGAAGAATACGAAGAGGGCGTGGCCTTAAATATTGCTAAAGACCTTTATTATTGTCTTGACGCGGAAGACCAGTGCAGCGATAGTAATAAGGCCGAACCGGAATTTTATTGCAAGAAATTTATTAAAGTTAATAAAGACAGCTATTGGTACGACCGCATTGCCGGCGGCAGTAATTATGTGATTCCGCCCCTATTGCTTGATTCGCGTTATAACAACGACCCTTACTATTTCCATGCCGATTTCGGCGTTAATGCCGGCAGTTCCACTACCCCCATTATTTTAGACCAGAAAGCCGGCAGCGGTTATTACGGCGCTTACAGTCCGGGTTTTGATTTGGAAGGTTATGATATCAGGGCCGCGGTCGGCAACTCCGGCAAACGCCTGCTACCCTTTGTACCTTATCGTGGCATTAGCCAGGCTGGTCTTGGCGGAAAGGACAGAAAATATTTCTGCGAGGCAACATTAGATAAAGATGGTAATATTCAGCCGATTGAGGTGAGTGATTGCAATAGTTGTGACAATGGTTGGAAGTCTAGACCATTAGGTAAGTTTGATGATTGTTATGTTGGCATTGCCACCGTTTGGACAGAGGGAACGAATGACAATTGTCTTGACGGTGATAATCGTAGTTGCGGCAGCTGGAATTATGGTAATAGGAGTTGCGCCACACCGACCTGCGCTGGTACATGGAAAGACCTTATTAAAAATAATATTTTCAAAACATATGAAGAATCCGGGCCAGGCCCCTGTCCCTTTCCCTTTGCATGGCCAACCGGTCCTGGTTTTACGAAGTGTTCAGTTGTTGAAGAAGGAAAAAGTAAAAAGTTTACTGGTATGGCCGCCGATGACTGTAATAATTTTCCGGCTGGTGATGGCAACGAAGCTGGTTGCTTATTTGAATGCTTCAATCACACTATTTTTTATCGCCTGGCGCAAAATAACACTCAAGCGGTGGAGGCAGTTAAGCGATTGTTTACCAAATCCGACCAGTGTTTAGCCTGGAACGGCTTTACTTACAGCACGCAAAATTGCAGCGACAAGATTGATACGACCAATACCAAGTGCGCCGGTAATGTCCGGCCGCGCGACGCGCAAGGCAATGATTATTACAACCCCAATAATTCGCAGGCCGACTATTGCTTTGTGGAGCCCAGCGTCAATACGGTGAAGATTAATAATAATTGGGACAAGGGTAATTATTACGCGCTTTATCAAAAAGGCTGGGTGACCCTGCGCTTTACCAGCAAAATTGACAAAGAACAGCAGCCGTTGAAAAAATATCGCGTGGACTGGGGCTATAGTAACGGCGGCTTTAATGTTAATTTGGTGCGCAATGTTAATATGTACGCGCGGTCCGATATTAATAATCCGCACATCGTTTATTATTTCCTGGACATCGCCAATATTGATAATTGCAGCAATTCTTGTCCGGCTGAATTGCGCGCCGCGCCTTATTACGCCACCAAGTGCTGCTCCATTACCCCCGGCGTGACCATTACCGATAATTGGGGGCAATCCGGCACCGGTTATTTGGGTTATGACGAAGCGACCAACAGCACCAACCGCAAACCGTTGATAATTTATCAGTAAATATCAGTAAAAACCGTCCCGTTGAGGGGCGGTTTTTTATTTGTCATCCCGGGCTTGACCCGGGATCCAGGAGTGGTTTGGATTAACAAGAAAATTATAAAATTCTGGTTCTAAGTTTCTAACTCCGGATTCCAGTTCATAGGCTGGAATGACGCCTGGTATTGTGTTGCGTGTTGTCAGAGAAAAATGTTATAATTAACCTAAATCCAAGCTTATGGCTCAGGAGGATTTGGTTAATGAGGAAATTCCTGAAAATCAGGTGAGTGACGGCCAGCTTGCCTCTGTTTTGCGTCAAAGAAAACATCAGGCGCAGCCGGAAAAACGCCAGGCTAAATCAACCAAAGTTGTTCATGCCGCCGGTACGGCAACTAAAACCAGCGGCCGGGCAATCCAAGTCGGTGGCGCTGCTACCGAATATGGCGGTAAAGCCGCCAAATATGCTGGTAAGGGCGTACAGGTAGCCGGCCGAGGCATGGAAAAAGGCGGCCAAGCCATAACGCGAGCTGGCACCGGTTTAAGTGAAAGCGGTTACGGGGCGATTATCGGCGTACCCTTAGCCATACTCGGCGCCGGCATTACCGGCTTAGGTGTGGGTACGCAAGCCGCGGGTAAGGGCATAGAGTACGGCGGCCAGACAGCGGAAAAAGGCGGCCAGGCGGCCAGACAGACCGGCAAAGAAGTCTCCCGCGCCGGTTCCAATCTGCAGACCTATGCCAACCGCTTTGATGGTTTGCGCTCACGCAAGAGTAAAAAAAGACAAGACAAAGATAATGGCCGGTCGCTACTGGGCGGAGCTGCCGGGGCTACGGCCGATAACATGGGTTTGTCTGACCAGGCGCAAACGCGTATCAGTAAAACCGTTCATCTCTTGGCGACGCCGGTGCGTTGGAGTACTGATTGGGCGCTAAGAGCTTCCTGGCTTAATATTATTGACAGTTTCGGTTTGACTTTAATCTATATCAATATCCATGTTTTTTTCCGTTTCGTTATCGGCACCGATTTTTTTTGTAAACTGGGACACGAATGGGCCAGCAGTCCGGCCAAAGGCGGCGGCGAAGCCATGGCCGTAACCAAGGTTACCACGGTCAGCG
>JAKAFD010000026.1 GCA_021818075.1 bacterium | reverse complement strand
AACGGGCCGGATTTTTATTGATGCCAGGCGGAATGCGGTTTGAATAGTATGGCATATTTATTATCCATAGTCGGTCTGGCTTTAGGCCTGTTTATCGGCTATTGGCTTAGAAAGCAGAAGGCTTTGTCGGAAATCAACAGCGCCGAAGCGCGGGCGGAAAAAATTCTGACCGAAGCCAAAACCAAAGAAAAGCAGTTGGTGCTGGAAGCCCAAGAAAAATCCCTGAAAATTATTGAGGAAACCAAACGACAGACAGAGGTTGATCGCCGCGAACTGAACAAAACTAAAGACAAATTGGAACAGCGGGAAAATCTGTTTTCCCAAAAACTGCTGGATTTGCAAGATAAGCAACAGGACCTCTATGACAAGTTGAACAAAATCGAGGAAGCCAAAGAGAAAATCAAGCAAATCAAGGAAGAACAAGTGACCAAGCTGGAAACCATCGCCGCCATGACCAAGGACGAGGCGCGCGAAGTTTTGTTTAGAAATCTGGAAAGGGACAATGAAGAGTCCTTAAGTTCGCGTATTAATAAATTGCACCGAGAAAGCGAAGATGTGCTGGAAGAAAAAACCAGAGAAATGATGGCCGCGGCCATGCAGCGCCTGGCTTCCGGCTTTACCACGGAAATGACTACCACGGTGGTGGATTTGCCCAACGACGAAATGAAAGGCCGGATTATCGGCCGCGAGGGCCGCAACATCAAAGCCATTGAACAGCTGACCGGCGTAGAAATTATTGTGGACGACATTCCTAACGTTATCACTATTTCCGGTTTCTCCGGCATTCGCCGTCATATTGCCAAGCGCGCTTTGGAACATTTAATTAAAGACGGACGCATTCATCCGACCAAGATTGAAGCAGCGGTAGAACAGGCCAAAAAAGATTTAGCGCTGGATATTAAAAAAACCGGCGAAGAGGCTTTATATGAATTGGGCATCACCGGCTTTGATTCCAAGCTGGTACAAATTATCGGCCGCATGAAATACCGCACCAGCTACGGCCAGAACGCCTTAAAACACAGCGTGGAAGTGGCCCACCTATCGGGGCTCCTGGCTGAAGAATTGGGCGCTGACGCCAGTCTGGCTAAAAAAGCCGGCTTGCTGCACGACATCGGCAAAGCGGTGGACCACGAAGTTAAGGGCAGCCATCCGGAAATCGGCGGACAAATCGGCCGCAAATTCAATTTACAGCCGGAAATTATTGATGCCATTGAAAAACATCATGAAGACAGCCCGCTCTTAATCACCACGGCCATCGTTAAAACCGCCGACGCCATTTCTTCGGCTCGTCCCGGCGCCCGCAAAGACAGTTTGGAAAATTATATCCAAAGACTGCAGGAACTGGAAAAAATTACCGAGTCCTTTGCCGGCGTCAATAAGGCCTATGCCATTCAGGCCGGCCGCGAAGTCAGAGTGTTTGTTGACTCGGATAAGGTCAGCGATCTGGAAGCCTATGAAACAGCCAAACAAATCGCTAAAAAAATTGAAGAAGAACTAAAATATCCCGGGGAAATTAAAATTAACTTACTGCGGGAAACTAGGGTGATTGAATACGCCCGATAAACTTTGTGCTTAAAAATTTCTTTCGTAAGCCGGCAGCCAACGGTTATCAGCAAAATAGTTTGGACCAAGAGCTGGTCAAAGCTTTGTCCAAAAATCGTCTGCCCGGCCTCAAACAAATCAAATACATCAGAAAGTTTTTGTCCGGCCGGGAAAAAATTATCCTGGCGGCTTGCGGGCTGCTGCTCTTAATCGGCTTAGGCTATTTATGGTCTAGTTTTTACAACGCCAATTTACAAACTGTGGCTGACGACGGCGGCGAATATGTTGAAGGCATGGTGGGCGAACCGCAATACATCAATCCGCTGCACGCGCCCATCAACAGCGTTGACGCCGCCATTAGCAAGTTGGTTTACTCCTCGCTTTATACCCGCGACTCAAACGGCAATCTGCTTAATGATCTGGTCCAAAACCTGGACATCAGCCCGGACGGCAAAACTTACACCATTAAACTAACTGATGATGCCCGCTGGCATAACGGTGAAAAACTGACCGCCGACGATGTGGTTTTTACCTTCAATACTCTGCAGGACCCGCAATTTCGTTCGCCTCTGCGGCTTAATTTCGGCGGCGTGGATATAGAAAAAGTTGATAACTACACTGTTCGCTTTACCTTGCAGCAACCATACGCCCCCTTTCCCGAGCTCTTAACTTTCGGCATTATGCCCCGCAGCTTGTGGCAGGACGTGTCGCCCTTTGCCTGGCCCTTAGCTGAATTAAATCTAAAACCCATTGGTTCTGGGCCGTACAAATTCCAGTCGTTAATGCAAGATAAAAACGGCAATGTTAAAACTTACGCTTTAATCGCCAACGACGATTATTATCGCGGCCGGCCGCACCTGGATAAAATTACCTGCCGTTTCTTTCCGGACCAAAATGAAGCCATTGCCGCTTTAAATAACGGCAAACTGGACGGCTTAAACTATTTGGCCTGGACGGAAAAGAAAGCCATTACCGCCGCTAACTCTTTTAATTTTCATGAGCTGCAAATGCCGGAATATACCGCTTTGTTTTTTAATCTTAATCAGGAAGATGACCGTTTAAGTAAATTAAAATTCCGCCAAGCGCTGGCTCTGGCCACCGACCGGGAAAAAATTAAACAAGAAGTTTACGGCAACGGTCCGCAGCTTATCAACGGCCCGATTCTACCGCAAAATCCGGTTTACGCGCCTCAAGCCAAAGCCGCGGCTTACAATACCGGCGAGGCCCTGAAACTATTGGCCGAGTTGGGGTGGAATAAAGGCGAGGCCGACGCCGAGGGCAAAAGCTGGTTGAAAAAAAATAACCAGACTTTAGCTCTAACCATTACTCTGCCAGACACGGAAGAGCTAATGGCTATAGCTGAGGCGATTAAAAAACAATGGGAAGCGCTGGGCATTAAAGTTGAACTGGAAATTATTAACAAAAAAGATTTAACTGCCAGCGTGATTAAAGCGCGCGCCTACTCCATCTTGCTGTACAATGTGGCGGTGGGCCACGACCCTGATCCTTATCCGGTCTGGCATTCTTCGCAGGCCGGCGCCAACGGTTTTAATTTATCCGGCTACAAAAATGCGGCGGTGGATAAATTACTGTCTAGCGCTCGCGGCGAATTGGATGCCGGCAAACGGCAAGCGCTCTATCAGCAGTTTGAGGCTCAAGTCACCGCCGATCAGCCGGCGATTTGGCTGTTTAGCCAGCCCTATCTTTATTTGCAAAATAAAAAAATCAAAGGCTTCTCTTTACAAGCCGTAACCGCGCCGGAAGACCGGTTTAATGATGTGCTGAATTGGCACTTAAAAGAGAAGAAACGCCTAAAATTTTAGCTAAAAGCTTTTAGCTTTAAGCTCTGAGCTTATTTGCCCAAGTGGTGAAATTGGTATACACGCAGCGTTCAGGGCGCTGTGGCCGCAAGGCCATGGGAGTTCAAATCTCCCCTTGGGCACACAACACACTAATTAATCAAGAGCAGGCCAACTGCTTGGCCTGCGGGGGAGACTTGAAAACCGGAGCGATGTTTGACGCGCAATTACGGCGCGGCAAACCGCGAGGTGGGGTCGCGACCTTGCGAGCGGAAGCGAGCAAGAGTTGTGACCAAGTCTCCCCTTGGGCACAAGATAAATTCAATTTTTAATTGAATTTGAATTACTCTTAATTAAATAATTTACAAAGACTTGTTTTAAAACAACAAGATCCCGGCTCGCGTAAAATTTCCAAGAAAATTTTACTTGGCCGGGACGATTGCTCACACGCAATCGCTTTCAACTCATTTATGATTACTAAGTATCATGGCCGGCAACGGACAACGGCCGCCGCCGGTCCAGCCGAACCGCACAAACAGTCGTCCGGCGCTTACCGTCCGCAACGCAAACACTGGCCACGGCCAACGCCGCGGCCAACCGCTAAACCAGCAGTCAAACTGGAGGACCCTTTGGATACCTCCTGGTTAAACGCGCCCGGCCTTATCACGCCAACTAAACCGCAAGCCTCGCGTGCGCCGCAACGCCGCTTTCAGCGACCTAAGCCGGCTAATCAGCCGATGGTTTTCCGGTCAGCGCCAACTAGACCAACTAAAAAAACCGGTCCCACACCCATCACGCACGGCAAACTGCGCATCATTCCTTTGGGCGGTATGGAAGAAGTCGGCCGCAATATGACCGTGTTTGAATACGGCAACGACATCGTCCTCTTAGACATGGGCCTGCAGTTTCCGGAAGAAGACATGCCGGGTATTGATTTTATTATTCCCAACATCAGCTACCTCAAGGGCAAAGAAAAAAATATCCGCGCGGTCATTTTGTCGCATGGCCACTTAGACCATATCGGCGCCGCGCCCTTCCTTTTGGAAAAACTCGGTTATCCGCCAGTGGTAGCCCGTCCCCTGACTTTGGCGATGTTAAAACACCGCCAGGAAGATTATAAAAAAGGCACGGTAAAAATGCTGTCCACCATTCAAATCAACAACTTACAGGAAACTTTCAGCTTCGGCGCCTTTCGTTTGAAATTATTTCAGGTGGAGCACTCCATTATGGACGCGGTCGGCATTATTTTGGAAACGCCCGCCGCCACTATTATCCATCCCGGCGACTGGACTCTGGAAAAAAACGACCAGGGCCGGCCCCAGCTGGATTTTTCCCACTTGGCCAAGTTAAAACGGCCGACGGTCTTGATGCTGGAAAGTTTGGGCGCGACTGATGTGCGCCCCAGCGCCTCCACGCAAGTCATGCAGCACAATTTACAATCTTTAATTACCAACGCCAAAGGCAAGGTGGTTATCGGCACCTTTGCCTCGCAGATTGAAAGAGTCGGCTGGGTCATTGCTATGGCCGAAAAATTAGGCAAGAAGGTGGTCTTAGACGGCTACAGCATGAAAACCAATATTGAAATCGCCCAGAAGCTCGGCTATATCAAAGCGGCCAAAGGCACGCTAATTAAAGCCGAAGCCATGCACGACTTGCCGGAAAATAAAATCGTTATTCTGGCGACGGGAGCCCAAGGCGAAGACAAGGCCTCGCTGTCGCGCATCTTAAACGGCGACCACCGCCAGATTAAAATTAACAAGCACGACACGGTCATCTTTTCCTCCTCGGTTATTCCGGGCAACGAACGCAGTATCCAAACCCTCAAAGACAAACTCTACCGCCAGTGCGATAATGTGGTGCACGGCGAAATTATGGATATCCATGTTTCCGGCCACGCCAACCGCCAGGATATCGCTTACATATTGGGGCAAATCCGTCCGGATTATTTTATTCCGGTCTATGCCTATCACTATATGCTCCACGAAGCCAAAAAACTGGCCGTAGACAGGGGCTTCCCTAGTGAGCGCGTCTTTATCTTAGATAACGGTCAAGTGGCTGAATTTGACGCTCGTGGCGGCCGGACGACCAAGGAAAAAGTCAACACCGACTATGTGATGGTGGACGGCCTTGGCGTCGGCGATGTTTCTGACATCGTATTGCGCGACCGCAAAGCCATGGCCGAGGACGGTATGATTGTCATTATTTCCACCATTGATTCCAAAACCGGCGATTTAATCGGCTCGCCCGACATTATTTCCCGCGGCTTTGTTTATATGAAAGAAAATCGCGACCTAATCCAAAAGACTAGAGAAAAAATAAAAAGCATTGTCAAAAACCGGCCCAATGCCGGCGGCGCGGATGATGATTACATTAAAAATAAAGTCCGCAACGACATCGGCCAATTCCTCTTCCAGCAAACCAAGAGAAGGCCAATGGTATTACCAGTCGTCATTAGAGTCTAAAAACAATCTGTCATTGCGAGGAGCCCTGATAGCCATCAGGGCGACGCGGCAATCTCTATTCTATTCCCACGCGCAGGGATCGCCACGCCCCGATGGCCATCGGAGCTCGCGATGACATACAAAAAAACACGGCTATTATAAGTCGCGTTTTTTATTGTTATCTTAAAAAGTGTCGTCATTCCCGCGCAGGCGGGAATCCGGGGTTATTTTATTAAAACATTTTCCCTTGTTTCTTTTTTTCTTTTGCCACCTTTTTATAAAGGTGGCGCCAAAATCGCGCCTTAAAGAAAATTGTCTAATTTTTTTGCTCTCGCTTGCTCTTAGGGAATTAAATGCGAAATACAAAAAAGACAAGAAAAAAATACCCCATAAAAACTAAAAAACCCAAGCTTTTTAGCTGGGGTTTGTATATTTTTTATTTTTTAATAAAAAATATGATGGGTGGACTATTGTTAGTCCATTGTGGTCATGTACATTTTGGCACGTTCCTTTTCAAGCTTAGCTTTATCAATAAGAATTTTATCAACCAACGCATCAAGTAATAAATTATCTTTTAACGGAAGAATTTCTTTACCGAAAAGAAGTTTCTCTCGCCACATTATAATAAAATCTTCTTTAGTATTAATGTAAGACGAATCTCTAAAATCTTCTTCTTTTTCTTCTTCTTTGATAGACTGTGTTGGCACTGGAAAATCTGCTAAATTATTATAATCTATCGCACCTTTAAGATAAAGCTTCGTTAGTTCGAGATGAACTAAAATGAAATCTAAGTCGTAATCTAGCGGATCGTTAAGTGATTGAGAAGCAAAACGTATTAATACGGAATTGCTGTTTAATTGAATATAACTGTTCACGGAATTTTGTTGATTTTTCATGATAGAACCTTTCAATAATTATTAATAAACACTTAGTAATAAGCCGGAAACCAGGATTTGAGCTGATTTGCAATTTATTACTAATATTTATTGTTTTTCAAGGTTCTTGATTATATTATAAGTATAGCATACTTTGAAATATTTGTCAAGATTAAAAACTCCTTATTTTTACTTACCTTATCTAAAATTAGCCAAAATTTAATAAATACTGCCTATTTTTGGCTAATATAAAATAAAACCACTCTTCGGTGGTTTTATTAGCTAAAAACTAACCGCTAACGGCTAATGGCTCGTTAGCGCTTTATCGGCATGATTATGTATAAATAATCCTTGGTGCTGGCCGGTTTGAATAGGCAGGGTGAGTTAAAATCAATAATTTCAATCCTGACCAGTTCGTCATCAATATGGCTAAGGCCGTCAATTAGGTATTTATAGTTAATAGTGACGCTGTTGTCGGCACCCTCAATTTTGGAGGACAGATTAATAATACTCTCGCCGGTCTGGCCGGAGGTGGCAGAAATCACTAAATTACTTTTAGCCGACAGAAAATCTAAATTAACATCATTGATGCCGGTTTTGGAAAAAATCGCCGCCGCCTTAACCGCCCGTAGTAGCTCCTGCTTGTCAATCGTAATATTGGTTTTAAAATTAGTGGGGATAATTTGCTTGTAATCCGGGTACTGCTCGTCAATCAGGCGCGACACAATTTCCACACTGTCAAAGTTAAAAGCGATTTGATTATCATTAAGATAAATTTTAATCTCCTCACCACCCGCTTCATCACTATAGTCGCCGGAGGTGATGCGCACTAATTCTTGCAGGGTTTTAGTCGGCACGATGACTTTTATTTCCTCGGGGGCGCCGACGCTTTTAACACTAACTTTTCTTTCCGCTAGGCGATAACTGTCCGTGCCCACTAAAGACAAACCATCTTTTTCCAGGCTAAATAAAATACCGCTTAAGGCCAACCGGCTTTCGTCGTTGGAAACCGCGAATAAAACCGAAGCTACCGCTTTTTTAAAATCTTCCATTTTAACCGAGTAGTGTTGGTTTTTAGCCACTTCCGGAATTAAAGGGTACTCTTCCGCCGCCTCGCCTTTGATTTTGGTTTTATAATTGTCACTTTCCACCAAGAGCTGCCCGTCTTTTACCTCTAGCTCCACCTTTTGGTTGGGTAAAAGATTAATGTAGTTGGAAAAAATTTTGGCGTCCACCGTAAAAGAGCCCTCTTTATCTATTTTTCCCCTAATCGCGTTAGTTACCCCCACCTCCAGGTCGGTCGCCAATAATTTAATCACTCCGCCCATGGCGCTAATCATTAAATTATTCAAAATCGGCAGGTTATTATTTTTTCCAGTTAGAAAACTTGAAACGAAAACTCCTTGCTTTAAATTTTTTTGTAGGGCTATAAGTTTCATAGTTTTAATATAATATATATAAACTAATAATAACAATAAAGGAGTGGATAGTGGGGATAAAATTTTTTAAAGCGGTGTTTATTGGGGTTTGGGGGTTAGCGGCGGTGCGGCTAGCTGTTGAGGAAAAATTAATAACTAAGGGGATAAGTTTTTGGGGCCGGCTTATTAACTTTTAACTGACAAAGCATCCACTAGTAATTCAGCGCCTATCAACAGCTTATTCACCCCTGTTAACTTTCCCACCAACAGGCGGGAACCCTAGTTAACAGGGTTAACCCCTTAGAGACTTTTTAATAATTGCCGGATAGAGGTTATTTCTTGCGCCAACCGCTCGTTATCGGAAATATCTTTTTTGATTTTATTACAGGCGTGAATGGCGGTGGTGTGGTCGCGGCCGCCCAATTCCTGGCCGATGGTGGGAAAAGACAGGTTAATTTCCTCGCGCAGCAAAAACATAATTATCTGGCGCGGCTTAACCAGCTCTTTTTTACGGGACTTGCCCAATAAATCCCTCACTTCAATATTGTAAAAGCGGCTGGCCGCCTCTACCACTTGTTTAGTGGTCAAAGAGGTCTGCTGATAAGCGGTAAAGGTCTCCAGTAGGATTTTTTTGGCCGCCTCCAGGGAGGGCGTCAGGTTATTAAATTCAAAATAAGTGATGAGTTTGGTTAAAACGCCCTCCAACTCGCGGACATTGCTTTCAATATTGGTGGCAATGTATTCCAAAATCTTATCCGGCATGTGGTAATTCTTTTCCCGGCTCTTATTGAGTAAAATGGCGATGCGGGTTTCCAGGTCGGGCATGGTGATGTCGGCTACCATCCCCCACTCCAGGCGCGACAACAACCTTTCTTCCAGGGCAGGAATGGTTTTTAAGGGCCGGTCGGAAGTAACCACGATTTGTTTGTTGGCCTGATGCAGTTCGTTGAAGGTATGAAAAAATTCTTCCTGCGTGCCGTCTTTGCCGCCTAAAAACTGGATGTCGTCAATCAGCAGTAAATCAACATTGCGGTATTTTTCTTTTAGAAATTTGGCGCGGCCGCTTCTGACTTCGTTGATGTATTCGTTGGAAAATTTTTCCGAAGTGACATAAAGAATTTTGTCGGTAGTTTTAGCCAGCTCATTGCCGATGGCTTGCAGTAAATGGGTCTTGCCCAAACCGACGCCGCCGTAAATCACCAACGGATTATAGGCCTGGCCGGGGTTGGAGACGACCGCCTGGCAGGCGGCGTGCGCCAACTCGTTATTTTTGCCGATAATGAAGGTGTCAAAGGTGTATTTGGAATTTAAGCCGAACTTATTGAGCGAACTTTGCCGGTAAGCCAGGCCGGATAAAGCGCCGCCCGCCGTTTCCAGTTTAATGGCCGGCGTTTGGCTAACCGAACGCGCCGCGGTTTCCGGTTTCTTAGTTTCAATTTTGTAAATGATTTCAATTTGCGGCTCTTTGGTAATGTTTTTAAAAGCGTTGATAATTTCTTTGTCGTATTTTTTTTCCAGCCAGGTCTTGGTAAAAATATTAGGGACGCAAATAATAAAACGCCCGCTATCACAAGAGCTGATAAAAGTTTTTTTAAACCAGGTGGTGAAACTCGCCCGGGAAATACTCACCTCCACCTCGCCTAAAACAGCTTGCCACAGTTGTTCTAAGTCCATATAAAAAGGAAAAAATAACAATGCCAAAATTATAACAACTTAAGTTGAAAAACAAAACCCTAAACTGTTGATAATTTGTTAATAACTAATCAGCCCCCTGAGCGCCGGAAGGTAAAAGACAGTTTAAACCCAATTCATTTTAAAGACAAGTTCCCAAGCCTTTTATTTCGTGGTATAATTATAAAAAATAATTTACCCCGTTAAATTTCCCACT
>JAKAFD010000025.1 GCA_021818075.1 bacterium | reverse complement strand
CGCACCCACCATAACTATCAACCGGGTGGTGGAAAAATTATTTGAAGCCTGGCAGAATTTGTTAGCGCTAGCCAATAATAAAACACGGGGCCAGCAAGGTGTTAGTAAAAAAGACAAGGAAGCGCTGCTGGCTTTCTACCGGTTGGTTATTGAGGAGTTATCCCAAGCGTTGCTTGCGACCAGAGGCAGCTTCTTAAAAGCTGACTTGCGTATTATCTTTGATTATTTGCAGGGCGGACAAGATTATTTTTCGTCCGGTGAGGTGGCGGCCGCCGATTTGTTTGATTTTTATCAGTCAACCATCGGTCAGCTGATAACAGCTATCGCCGAGCAGTTGGCGTCAGCCGAAAATTAGGGAGCGACTTTTAAATAAAGCCGCTCTTTTTTTGCGGTTAAAAAAGCCCGCTGAGCGCGGGCTGGTAATGATTAAAATTAAACTAGCCTCTTGGCCACCTCCGGCCAATTAATGATTTGCCAGAAATTTTTAACAAATTCGGCGCGGTTATTTTTATAATCAAGATAATAGGCGTGCTCCCAAACATCCAGTGCCAAGAGCGGCCGGTAGCCGGGGTAAAGATTGAGGTTATGTTTTTCCAGCTGGCCAATAAGCAGCTCGCCGGCGGGATTGGCAAACAACACTGCCCAGCCGGAACCCTCCACGCTATTGGCGGCTAAAGAAAATTCTTCTTGAAAGCGCTGCCAGCTGCCGAAAGACTGATTGATTAATTCTGAAATTTTTCCGTCGGGTGCGTTGTCGGTTTGTGGCGCGCGCATAATTTGCCAGAAAATTGAATGTAATTCATGGCCGCCCAAGTGGAACGACAATTCTTTTAAGGCGGCTTTCATATCTATGGCGGTATTGGCGGTGCGAGCCTCGGCCAGCTTGTCTAAAATTTTGTTGGCGCCATCCACATAGGCTTGATGGTGTTTATCGTGATGCAGAGTTAAGACTTCAGCTGACATCACCGGCGCCAGCGCTTCGGCAGCGTAAGGCAAGGGCGGTAAAGATATTTTATTCATATGATTAAGGATTAAGTTTATAAATATTTTTAGGATGGATGTGGTTTTTCAGCCCTTTCTCTCTGGCTAGGTGGTTATTTAAGAGCAGCCCTTTAATTACCGAGTAAGCGACGCCACCAACCGTGATGACTAAATCAATATAGAGAATCATGCCTTGAGCTTTAATTTTACCAATGAATAAAGCGGCAAAAAAAGCATTTAGGGCCAACAAGCCGCCGATAATGATTAAGTGTTTGCCGCCTTGCCGGTTGACCGCGTACCAGATATCATCATCCAGCATGGCGTATTGTGATACGCGATAGCCGTAAAAATAATTTCGTTTAACTTTCCTAAAATAAAGCGGCAGGCCCATAACGCAAAAAAGTACGGCTAAAGCGGCTGATAGTAAAAGACCGATAATTTCTCGCATAGTGTTAATTTAGGCGGCGGTTAAACCGTCTTTTAAGTATAACTTAAAATCAACCGCCAGCCAAGCGGCAGAATTGATTTTTTTAGTTTAAGCGATTAAGATGAAGCTTAGTATGTCTGAGGAAATTGCCGTTATTATTAGCCCTAATTGGCAAGATTACGCCGCTAAATATTTAGAGGATTGTCTGGCTAGTTTAGCCGCCCAAGATTACGCGGGCGGTTTTAAACTTTGGTTAATAGATAACGCCTCCAGTCAGGCTAGTTTAAACCTGCTCCAAACGATTGCCGGCCGATTTTGGCCGGCCGAAGCTTACACGATTATTGCCAACCAAGCCAACGATGGTTTTGCCAAAGGCAACAACGAAGCGCTGCGCCAGATTTTAGCGCAGAATTTTACTTACGCGGTTTTATTTAATATGGATACGGTGATTGATAAGAATTGTTTAAGTAATTTGGTGGCCGCGGCCGAAACCGACCAAACTATCGGCGCCGTTCAAGCGCGACTGATGATGTGGCCCGAGCAAGAGACCATAAATAGCCTGGGTAATGTGACGCATTTTTTGGGTTTCGGCTACTGTAATGGTTATAAAGAATCAATTCAAAATTCAAAATTAAATTTTAAAAATTTATCTGATATTTGTTACCCCAGCGGAGCGGCCGTGTTATTGAGGGTTGAGGCCTTAAAACAAGTCGGACTGTTTGATGAAGAGTTTTGGATGTATAATGAAGACCAGGATTTGGGCTGGCGGCTGGCCTTGGCCGGCCGGCGCTCGGTGTTAGCGCCGTCAGCCGTAGTTTATCACAAGTACGAATTTTCCAAATCAATCAAGCAATATTATTGGCTGGATCGCAACCGGCTGTTAGCTATTTTTAAAAATTATCGCGCGGCTACTTTAATTTTAATCGCGCCGGCGCTAGCGGTGATGGAGCTTGGTTTATTTCTATTCGCCGTGCGGGGCGGCTGGCTTAAGGAAAAATTAAAAGTTTATTTATATTGGTGGCAACCTCGTACTTGGCGCTATCTTATTCGGGCGCGTCGTCAAAGTCAGGCTTTGCGCCGCGTCAGCGACCGACAAATTGTTAAATTATTCAGCGGCCGGATTTTGTATCAGGAAATTGACAATCCGTGGTTGCGTCTGGCTAACATATTTTTTGGCCTCTACTGGCGAGTTGTCAAAATTTTTATTCTGTGGTAGTTTGAGCGGTTAATTTATTAAGAGCAATATGGATATTAGCATCGTAATTGTTAACTATAAAAGCAAGGGTTTGACTTTGAGCTGTTTGAAGTCCATCAAGGAGGCCGAGTGGTCGGGTTTAACGCACGAAATTATTGTCGTAGATAACAACTCTGGCGATTATTTAGGTGAAATTTTAGCCTGGCAATATCCTGAAGTACAGTTTATTCAGGCCGGAACCAATTTAGGCATGGGCGGCGGCAATAATTTGGGCTTGGCGCGCGCTCGCGGCAAGTACTTAGTGGTTATGAATCCCGACACCATTGCTTTGCCGGACACTTGGCGGCGATTATACGATTATATGGAGGCTAATCAGTCAGTGGGCGTGGTCGGTCCCAAACAATTTAATCCCGATAAGTCGGTGCAGATTTCCTGCTATCGCTGGCACAGTTTATTGACGCCGCTTTATCGGCGGACTTTTTTGGGCGCTTGGTTCGGCCAGAAAGATTTGGACCGTTTTCTGATGGCCGATTTTGATAAAAATTCCATCAGAGAGGTGGATTGGCTATTAGGCTCGTTTTTATTTATTCGCGCCGAGGCCCTGCGCCGGGTCGGCAATTTTGATGATCGTTTCTTTTTATATTTTGAGGATACCGATCTGTGCCGGCGCTTTTACCGAGCCGGTTTTAAAGTAGTTTATAATCCTCAGGCGCAAATTATTCACAATCACAGCCGCGAGAGCGCTCGGACGCCGTGGTACAGATTTTTTACCAGTCGCACCACGCGCACCCATGTTATTTCTTGGTTTAAATATCTTTTAAAATGGCGTATGAGATAATTGCAAAATCGTTTTTGCTGCAAGCAGTTTTGCAACTATCTCATTTAAATAATATGAATTTTACCAATCCTTTTAAGCGCGACAAAATTACCAAAGCGATTTTTCCGGTGGCCGGTTTCGGCACCCGTTTTTTGCCGGCCACGAAAGCCCAGCCCAAGGAAATGCTGGCGGTGGTGGATAAGCCGGCCATTCAATATTTAGCCGAAGATGCGGTCGCCGCCGGCATTAAGGATATTATTTTCGTCACCGGCCGCGGCAAGCGGGCGATTGAGGATCATTTTGATTATTCATTTGAACTGGATAAAACTTTGGTGGAAAAAAACAAACTGGATTTAGTTAAAACCGTCAGAAAAATTTCCGAGTTGGCGCGCTTCTCTTATGTGCGCCAGCCTATGCCCTTGGGCGACGGTCATGCCATTAATTGTGCGACGCATTTAATCGGCGACGAACCGGTATTGGTGATGTTTGGCGACACGCTGTATGACGCTGATGTATCGCCGGCCGCTCAAGTGATTGCCGCTTACCAGCAATATCATTCGCCGATTATCGGTTTGGCTGAAGTAGCCAAAAGTGAAACTTATAAATTTGGCGTCATTGACGGCGAGCCGGTAGCCGACAACGTTTATAAAATAAATAAGTTTGTGGAAAAGCCGGCAGCGGACGAAGCGCCCTCCACTTTGGTGGCCGTGGGCGCTTATGTAATTACGCCGGCGGTGTTTAAAATTTTGGACCAGATGAAAGCCGGACGGACGGGCGAAATCCATTTGTCAGAAGCTCTGGCCACGCTGCTGACGCAAGGGGAAAGTATTTATGGTTTAAAGTTGCGGGGCGAATGGCTGGATACCGGTTCTAAATTTGGTTTGTTGAAAGCCAGCATTCAATTAGGTTTGAAAAATCAAGAAGTTGGCGGTGAGTTAAGGGAGTTTTTAAAAAAACTTAAATTGTAAAAATTAACACAAAACCCCCGAACTGGCTTCGGGGGTTTTTATTATTAACAATTTAAATCTCTAAAAAGTAAAAACCGCCTTTTTGATCTAGTTTGGTCCAGAATAAGACGCCCGAGCCGTCACGGTTAAAAATCGGATAGACGATTTTACTGCTTTCCAGCAGCGTGGAAATATTGTAGGTGTAACGGTCGTCAAGCTCCAGAGTGTTAATACTGGTGTCGGTGGCAAAGATAACATAGTTGTTGCTTTTGTGCCAGGCCAAAGCGGTAATAGGGTGGCTGATGCGGGTTAACAGTTTGGCCCGGTCGGCGTCGCTGGTCCATAAACTCAACTCAAAATTGTTGCCGAAGATTAGTTTATCGCTACCCACCCACTGGCCGACGGTTAAAGCGCCGATTTCTTTGACGGCATAATCATTAAGCCAGGGAAATTTGTTGCTTAAAGTATATAATTTTTTACTGGCCACCTCCTGTAAATTAATATTGCCCGCGCCTAGATCAATAAAACGGTAGCGTTCGTAATCTTTTAGTTTAATAGCCGTGCTTTCTTTAAATTGGTTATCGTTTAATTTAACAATAGACAGCCGCGGTTGGCTGCCGTCATAAATTAAATAAAGATAGCCGTTGTTAATTTTAAAATCAATTACATTTTTAGGAAAATCAGCCACAACTAGTTTGCTGTTTTTTAAATCAAGACTTTTAATCTGGTTATCTGTTTGAAAGTAAATTAAGTCGTCGCTAGCCCAGGCTAGTCGGTTGATGGCGCCGATGCCGAAATCTTTAAGATTAACCAGGCTTTGGTCGCGCCGGTCAATAATTAGCCGGCCGGCGGCGATTTTTTGCTGGCTGGGCGACCAGCTTAAAACGCTGGCGGTATTTTGGGGCACGGTAATGACTTGCGGCGGCTGGGCTTTATCCAAAGAGAAAATTTGTAAAGCCGTTTTGGTCAGGACGGCCGCATATTTATGGTCAGGCGCCACCGCTACGGCGTTAATCTCCTCGGCCGCTAGCGGCGCCAGCAGGGTCGGCTGGATTTTTTTGAAAAAATAAACATCTTCCAGATAGGTAGTGGCACCGGGGCTGACTACCAGTTGTTTGGTCCAGGGCCAATAACCGGCCAGTTCCAGGCGTACTTGATAAGTGCCAGGTGTTACATTTTTTAATTTAAGCGGCGTGGTGGCGGCCATGTCTCGGCCGCTTAGCTGACCGAGCCAGCTGGTTTGTTTTTTACCGTTTAAATAAATAACGGCGCCGCTGGGGGTGGTTTTAATGTCAAACATGCCGGTACGCTGCAGTTTCATACCGGAAAAATTCAACTCAAAACCAAAAGCATAAGGCAAAATAACGGCGGCTAGCAGAAAAAATAGCACCACAAAGCTGACGAATAAAAATTTTCTAACGCGACTAGTCATAACGTTCCAGGCGGGCGCCAAGCTGTCGCAGGCGCTCGTCAATCGCGGCATAACCGCGGTCAATTTGATAAATATTATCAATCTCGGTCGTGCCGGCGGCGATCAGGCCGGCAATAACCATGGAAATACCGGCGCGCAAATCCGGCGAAGTAAGTTTATGGCCAACTAGCGGCGTCGGGCCGTTAATAACCACTCGGTGCGGGTCGCACATAATAATGTTGGCACCCATCTGGGTTAGCATGTCGGTAAA
The DNA here is from genome assembly GCA_021818075.1 of bacterium. Lineage (GTDB taxonomy): Bacteria > Patescibacteriota > Patescibacteriia > Patescibacteriales > Patescibacteriaceae > JAKAEX01. The sequence continues at coordinate 3,985 of JAKAFD010000025.1, read as the reverse complement.
CAGCAAGCGCCGGTCGTAAATGGTTTCATGAATCAGGCTGGCGCCATGCGCTTGGGTCATTAGCACGACATAAGGCGATTGCAGGTCGGTGGGAAAGCCTGGATACTCATGAGTTTTAAGGCTATAAGCTTGCAGCTTGTCGGCGCTGATGATTTTTAGCCAATCGGGACCGACGGAAAATTTAACGCCGATTTTTTTAAAGATGGCCAAGAGCGATTCCAGGTGCGCCGGCTGGCAGTTAGTGATAGTAATGGGGGAATTGGTGGCCGCCGCTAAAATAGCGAAGGTACCGGCTTCAATCCGGTCGGGGATGATTTTACAAGTACCGGCATCAATGGTTTTGACACCGTCAATAATGATGGTCGGCGTGCCGGCGCCGCTAATTCGCGCGCCTTGCGTATTTAAGTAATCGGCCAAGGCCACAATCTCCGGTTCCAGGGCGCAATTTTTTAAAATCGTACGGCCTTCAGCCAACACCGCCGTCATCATTAGACTCTCCGTGCCGGTAACGCTGACGGTGGTGAAAAAATATTCGCCGCCTTTAAGTTTTTTAGCTTGCAAGTGGTAGACGCCGTTTTTAAAACTGACCCGTGCGCCTAAAGCCGTGAAGCCCTCCAAAAATAAATCAATCGGCCGGGTGCCGGCGCCGATAACGCAGCCGCCCGGGTGCGGAAATTTAACTTCGCCCTGGCGCGCCAAGAGCGGCCCGACGAACATAATGGAAGCGCGCAGTTTGTTGGCCAGAGCCGGCGTTAATTCATGGCGGTTAAGAGTGGAGCAGTTGATCTGGCACTCGTCGTTATGCAGGGCCACCTGGCCGCCCAAATCTTTGATAATATCCAGCGCTCGGTCAATATCTTCAATGGCCGGCAAATTTTTTATGGTTAGCGGCTGGCCGGACAACAAAGCGGCGGGAATGATTTTCAAAGCCGCGTTTTTGGCGCCCTTAACCGCTATCTCGCCGGTCAAGCGGCTGCCGCCCTGGATAATGAATTTAGGCATATTATTAATCGGCTGGATTGTTTCCACCGATAGTTTCTATTATAATTAGATTAACTTGTTTTAGCAATTTTTTCTTATGAAGTCAAACAAAAGAATCAGCGCCGGCAAGAGCCGCGGCAACCCGGCTTATCGCACCGCCGCCACTTGGCGGGCGCAGGCGGCGCTCAAAGCCAAACGCCAGGGCCCGGTAAGAAAAAATCCACTCGGTTAAGAGTGGATTTTGCCGACTAAGCCGGCTCTAGATAAACTTTGTTTGTTTGGCGTTTGAAAAATCTAGCTTTGATATTGGACTGCGGTTGACGCAATTTTTTAAGATCGTCTTCACTGATTTCAAAAACAGTGTGATGAGTGCCGTTTAACTCTTTTTTAGTGTCCGGCGGCCGACCGCAATATTTTTGCAGTTTTTCTATATCAATGCCGTGTATGCCTTCCGCGTAGTGAGTGAATAGCGGGGTGGAAAAAGACTTGGTCGGTTGCGGTGTTCGTAGTTTTTTAGCCATCTGCAAAACCGCTCGCTTGACGGCTTTCTGCACGACGCTACTTTTTTTCCAGACATAAGGCTTGAGCGGTTCGTCCAAACTATGACAGCGGAAAACTGAAAATTTCAATTCGGGCGTAGCTGCCGGCAGGGCTAGACATATTCCCACCAGCTCCAAATCGCACAGATAAACTTTGTGCGGCCGGCCCTGGCTGTCCGTTTTGGCGGGATAATAATCGGTTTCAGGCAGAGTTTCACCCAAATGTCGGGCGGACGGAATATTTTCCGGCTGCAAAAACCACAGGTAGTCGGTGGCGGTGGCTGACTTTTTACTCATAACTAACTCCAAGATAGTGAATAATGAACAATTATTTTTTATAGGAACATTCTTTGTTGCTACATTTAAGACCGTCTTTGGCGGTGATTAACAGTTCGCCGCACTCCGGACATTTGTCGCCGGTCGGTTTGCTGTTATAAATATTTTTACAATCAGGATAATTATTGCAAGCGTAAAATACGCCGCGTTTGCCTTTTTTGGCGACAATTTCTCCCTGGCCGCACTTGGGGCATTTAACCCCGGTGGCGCCGTTGCCGTTTTCTTTGATGTTTTTGATGTTCTTACATTTGGGATAAGCGGTGCAGGCCAAAAACGGACCAAAACGGCCGACCTTAATAGCCATGGGCGAGCCGCACTTGGCGCAAGTTTCGTTAGGGTACTTGGCGCTCAACTCTTTAATTTCCACATCATCTTTTTTGCCATCGCCATCCACATCGCCGTTCGTTAATTTTTTGGTGTTCTTGCACTCGGGAAAATTGGTGCAAGCCAGAAATTTGCCGTAGCGGCCGGTTTTGATAATCATGGGCGAGCCGCACTTGTCGCAAATCTCATTGGATTTTTCGTCAGGCATAATGTCTTGTTTTTTAAGTTCCTTATTTTTTAGTTCCAAATTGGCATGGAACGGTTGATAAAAGTTTTTAATAACCGGCTGCCATTCGGCCTTGCCTTCGGCGATGGCGTCCAGATCCTTTTCCAGCTTGGCGGTGAATTTCAAATCCACCACTTTGGGAAAATGTTCCACCAGCAAGTCGTTAACCACGAAAGCGATGTCAGTCGGTTTTAGGCGTTTAGCCTCATCGCGTTCCACATAATTTCTGGTTTCAATGGTGGCAATAGTCGGGGCGTAGGTGGAGGGCCGGCCGATGGCATTTTTTTCCAACTCCTTGACCAAAGTGGCGTCGGAGTAGCGCGCCGGCGGTTTGGTGGCGTGTTCTTCGGTTTGTAAATCTTCCAGGGTTAAAATTTCGCCGACTGCCAGCACGGGTAAAATTTTGTCGTCGTTTTTTTCCGGATAAATTTTCAGATAGCCGTCAAATTTCAAAGTTTGTCCCTCGGCCGTTAAGTCGTAGCGGCCGGCGTTGACGGTAATGGAGTTTTTATCAAAAATCGCATCAGGCATTTGGCTGGCCAGAGCGCGTTGCCAGATTAATTGATACAGCTTGAACTGGCGCGGGTCCAGCTCGCCTTTGAGCGATTCGGGCTGGCGATGGCTTTCAGTCGGGCGGATGGCTTCGTGCGCTTCCTGGGCGCCGGCGGACTTGGTTTTAAAATGATGAGGGGCAGAGTACTTGGCACCGTATTGGGTGGTTAAAAAATCTTTAGCTTCGTTTAAAAATTTCTCGCTTAAGTTAAGCGAGTCGGTGCGCATATAAGTAATGTAGCCCGACTCGTAAAGCCGTTGCGCCAGCATCATGGTTTGCTTGGCGCTATAACCCAAGCGGTTGTTGGCGGTCTGTTGCAAGGTGGAAGTTTTGAAGGGGGAGGGCGCTTTTTGCTTGCCGGCTTTTTTCTCTACCCCGGCCACCTTAAAAGCGGCGGCTTTTAATTCCTGGCTGATATTATCGGCTTGGGCTTTATCTTTAATGTCCAGGCGGTCTAATTTTTGGCCGTCAATTTTATCCAGCACCGCGCTGAATTTTTGCGCTTTGTTATCTGCCAGCCAGGCTTCAATCGTCCAGTAAGTTTGCGGCTGGAAACTTTGAATTTCCCGTTCGCGTTCCACGATTAAACGCACCGCCACGGATTGAACGCGGCCGGCCGACAAACCTTTAGCCACCTTATGCCACAAAAATGGCGACAGCTCATAACCTACCAGCCGGTCCAGCACGCGGCGGGCTTGCTGGGCGTCAATCAAGTTCATATCCAGGCCGCGGGGCTGAGCTAAAGCCTCCACAATAGCATGCTTGGTAATTTCGTGGAAGACGATGCGTTTGGCTTCAGCTGGTTTTATTTTCAAGGCTTCGGCCAGGTGCCAGGCAATAGCTTCGCCTTCGCGGTCTTCGTCGGAGGCTAGAATAATTTCCTGGGCTTTAGCGGCCAGTTCTTTAAGCTGGCTGACCGTCTTTTTGGCCTTGGCCGGCACGACATATTTCGGTTCAAAATTATGTTCCACATCCACGCCCAAGACGCTCGTCGGCAAATCGCGAATGTGCCCAAAAGAAGACTCT
>JAKAFD010000024.1 GCA_021818075.1 bacterium | reverse complement strand
CTTAATTTTAAATTTTTTGTATAGCCAATGTACTTTTTTCCATCCTTATCACTTAATAGTATATAGACATAATACATATTTATATAAAAATTTAAAATTATTTAACGGGGTGAATTACCAATTATGCGGCGGCGGAATCACCACCGCCACGACTTTTAAATTATCCAAATCGGCGGCCGGTTCCACCACCGCCTGCTGCCATAATTCGTTGCTGGCTTTATCAATTTGACTGACCCGGCCGATAACCAAGTCAGCCGGCACATCGTTTTCCAGGCCGGCCGTCACCACCAGCTCCCCCACCGATATATTTTTAGTCTGCGGAATAAAACCGACTTTAATGGTCAGACCGGATTCACCCTCGGCAATGCCAGCCACGCCTGCCTCGCTTTGAATGGACACGGCCAGGCGGCAGCTTTGGTCAACCAGTAAAGACACTTCGGCTAAATTTTCTTTCACTTTGGTCAGCCGGCCCACCACCAGACCCAGATTATTCACCACCACCAAATTTTCCCGCAAACCGTCTTTAAAACCTTTATCAATAATTAATTTATTGCGCTGGCTGGCGTTTTGGCTGACCACTTCCCGCGACACCACGCTGGCCATTTGATAATCAAGTTTATTGTCGGTAAAAAATTTCAAATAATCCCGTAAAATTTTATTTTCCGCTTCCACTTCGTGCAAACGGGCGTTATCTTTAAGCAAGTTAGCGTTGGCTTCATCTTTTTGCGCCAGTTGCGTTTCCCAGTCTTGGCTGCCGGACGCTTGTTTGTAGGTTTTATTGATACCGGCCCCCAGATTATGGAAGGTAACGGCCATAGGCGCCAGCAGCCGCGACAGCAGTGATTCTATCGGTGACAGCAAACCCGTCCAATGAAAAAAAATCAGCAGTCCAAAAATTACTGCCGAGGTCGTCAAGCGTTTGTTTTTCAGCCAGCCTTGTTTCATATAATAGCCATTAGCTTATAACTTGTGGCTAGAGCCCTTTAGAGCTGGGTACCGACACTTTATCCAATAATTCTTTGTCGGCCAATAAAATGCCGGTGCCGCGCACCACGCAGGTCAAAGGGTCCTCGGCGATTTTGACCGGTACGCGGGCGGCGTTGGCAATCTCTTTATCCAAACCTTTCAAGAGCGAGCCGCCGCCGATTAAGACGATGCCGCATTCGTAAATATCCGACACCAGTTCCGGCGGCGTCGTTTCCAGCACCAATTTAATGTTGTCAATGATTTGATTGATAGTTTTACGCATGGCCTCGCGAATCTGGCCGTCGGTAATTTTAATTTCTTTGGGCAAACCGCTGATTAAGTCGCGGCCGCGCAAATTCATTTCCAAATTTTCTTTCAAATGAGTGGCGGCGCCGATTTCAATTTTAACTTTTTCCGCCAGCTGCTCGCCGATTAAAATATTGAATTCTTCGCGCACATACTGAATAATGTCATTATTCAAAGCGTTGCCGGCCAAACGCAAACTCTTGGTATTGACGCAGCCGCCCAAGGCGATAACGGCGATGTCGGTGGTACCGCCGCCGATATCCACAATCATGGTGGCGTTGGCTTCCAAGACCGGCAACCGCACGCCGATGGCGCCGGCCATCGGTTCTTCCACCAGATAAACTTCGCGGGCGCCGGCCGATTTAACCGCGTCTTCCACCGCTTTCTTTTCCACCTCGGTAATGTCCAGCGGGATGCCGATAACCACCCGCGGGCGCGGCACCAGCGTAAAGTTTTCGCTATGAACTTTGTCAATAAAGTATTTTAGCATTTTTTCCGTTACTTCAAAATCCGACACCACGCCGTCAATCAACGGTTTAATCGCCAAAATGTGCGACGGGGTTTTGCCCAGCATCCGCTTAGCCTCTTCACCCACCGCCAGCACCTCGTCGGTGCGGTTATTAACCGCCACCACGCTCGGTTCGTTGATAATAATGCCTTTGTCCGCCGTATACACCAAAGTGCTGGAGGTGCCCAAATCCACCCCCAAATCCTTGCTAAATTTTCCCAAAATTCTGTTCAGCATACAATGACGCTAATAATTATAATGCTAATCTACGAATGATTATGCGAATGCCGCGAATAATTTTCTGCCAAGTTAGAGGAATTTGAGGCATTCGAGCGTTAATTCGAGTTATTCGCGTTATATTTTGGCCAAAAATAAAAACAAAAAGGTAGTGGCCCCCTCCTTGCTTAACTATGTAAATTACTGTCTATTTAAGAATTCAACCAAACGGCTGATTTTAACAATTTCCAAATTATGGCCGGCGCGCTGTTTAACTTCCACGCCGCCCTCGCGCAAAGATTTGGCGCTGACCACGACCCGGTAAGGGCAGCCGATTAAATCGGCATCAGTGAATTTCTCGCCGGCCTGCGCCTCGGCGCGGTCGTCGTACAAAGTGTCAATGCCGGCGGCCAATAAATCTTTATAAATTTTTTCCGTTTCTTCGTCTTCTTTTAAAGATAATAAATGAACCCGAAACGGCGCCACGGCCTCCGGCCAAATAATGCCTTTGGCGTCGTGCGAGACTTCCGCAATCGTGCCCAGCAAGCGGCTGGGACCGATGCCGTAGCAACCCATGACCACCTCCTTCTCCTCGCCCGCCGCGTCCAGATATTTCAAGCCGAAGGCGGAAGAGAAACGCGTCCCCAGTTTGAAAATATTGCCGACCTCAATGGCGCGTTTTTCCACCAACTCCGTGTTATGGCAATTAGGGCAGGCGCTGCATTCGTCAATTATTTCTCGGTTGATGGCCAGCTTACAGGCTTCGCAGATAAAAATCGTGTCCTCGCCCGATTCGGCCACGGTCTGAAATTCGTGGGAATATTTGGAAAAAGCGCCGCCGGCGGCGTAAGTCAGATAAGTAATGTCCAATAACCCCAGGCGCTGCCAAATTTTAAAATAAGCTTTCTGAACTATTTTATAATACTGGCTCAAAGTTTCCTCGTCCGGATGGAAAGAATACAAATCTTTCATGGAAAATTCGCGGCCGCGAATCAGACCGCCCTTGGCCCGCTTCTCATCGCGAAATTTGGTTTGAATCTGAAACACTGCCAGGCTCAAATCTTTGTAAGACAGAATATACTTGCCCACGGTCGGCGTTACCACTTCTTCGTGCGTCGCGCCCAGGGCATACTGTTTCAATTCCGCACTGCCTAATTTAAATAAAGCGTCAAAATTTTCCCAGCGCCCGGTCGCCTCCCAGTTTTCCTTAGGGATCAAAGCCGGCATCAAAATTTCCTGGCCGCCGATGGCCGTCATTTCCTCGCGAATAATTTGGCAAATTTTTTGATGAACTTTAAGTCCTAAAGGCAAAAGAGTATAAATACCGGCCGCCAACTTATCAATAAAGCCGGCGCGAATCAAGACTCTGGCATTAAAACTGACTTCATCTTTCGGCTCCTCCTTGAGAGTCCGCGTGAATAATTTTGACTGTTTCATACCCGGTAGTATAACTTAAGTACATTACCGTTTTATTTAAATAATATACTTGGGTTTCTTACTAAAAATTTCCGTTTTAAAATCCTTCTAAACGCCACCCGATAGAGACTTTTTCTTGAAGTTATACTACCGGGCATAAAAAGAAATACTCTATCAATTTTACAGTAAAAACGCCCCCTTGTCAAAACAAAAAATAGGGCAAAATTGCCCTATTTTTATGGTTAAGGCTATTTTTTCCAGCGCTCAAATAAGACTAGTAACGGCGAAGCCAGGAAGATTGAAGAATAAGTGCCGAAAAAGATACCGACCAACAGGGCCAGGGCAAAATATTTAATGGACGCGCCGCCGAACAAAACCACCGCCAGCAAAGTCAGCATGACAGTTAAAGAAGTGTTGATGGAACGGCGCAGGGTTTGATTAATGCTGGTGTTAATAGTTTCTTCAAAACCTTCGTGGCTTTTGGGCAAATTTTCGCGGATGCGGTCAAAGACCACAATCGTATCGGCAATACTGTAACCGAACACGGTCAGCAAGGCCGCCACGAACGGCGTGTTGACTTCAATGCCGTACAATTTGCCTAAGACGGCAAAAATACCGGTGACGATAATCACATCATGAAATAAAGCGATAACGCCGGCCAAACCGTATTTCCAGCTGGCCACCGGCCTGCTCACTTTGCGGAAGGCCCAGGCTACATAAATAATAATACCAATAACAATCAGAATAATGGAATAAATGGCGTTGCGTTTTAATTCCTGGCCGATGGACGGGCCGACTGATTCATAGCGCAATTCTTCCAGACCGCCGGCGGCCACGGTTTCGGTTTGCACCTGCACTTGCGCCTGACCGGCGCCCTCTACCTTAACCGGATTAGCCTGCACCGCCGGCGTTTGGCCGGGGGCCAATTCGCGCAGCTTGGCGATAATCGCTTGATGCTTGGACTCTTCGGTGTTTTGAAAACGCAACACCAATCCGCTTTGGTCAGTGGGCTGTAAAGTTAGGCCCTTTAAATCCAAATCTTTAAGCGCTTGTTCAACTTGGTCAATGCCGGGAGCGGTCTGATTGAATTTTACTTCCAGCAAACTGCCGCCGGTAAAATCAATGCCCAAATTTAAACCCCAGCCGAAAAAAGCCACGAACGCCGCCACCACTAAAGTAATAGAGATAGAAAACCAAACATTTTTCTTTTTCATTATTTGATAAGCCATATTATTGCGCTTTAGGTTTCTTAGAACTATAAATCAGCCAGCTATGCTTATCCAGCCAGCGTTCATCAATTAATTTCAATAAATTTCTGGTGACGACAATGGCGGTGAACATGGACACCAAGACGCCCAAGAAAAGCGTAATGGCAAAACCTTTTATCACGCTGGTGGAAAACATAATCAGCACCAAACAGGTAATAATGGTGGTGAAGTTGCCGTCGCGAATGGAGGTCCAGGCGCGGCTAAAACCCTCTTCAATGGCGTTGGACAAGGCCCGGCCGTTTTTCAGTTCCTCGCGCAGGCGTTCAAAAATCAAAACATTGGCATCCACGGCCACACCGATAGACATAATAAAACCAGCAATGCCCGACAAGGTCAAAGTTACGGGCCAGAGTTTAAAGATGGCCAAGACAATCAAACCGTAAATCAATAAGCTTAAGGAGGCCAGGACGCCCGGGAAGCGGTACATCAAAATCATAAATATGACCACCAGCAACAAACCGTAAATACCGGCCGTTAAACTCTTAGTCACCGATTCTTGGCCCAAGCTGGCGCCGATAGTCTGCTGGTTAATCAATTCAATCGGTACGGGCAAAGCGCCGGCGTTTAAGCGCTGGGACAAGTCTTTGGCTTCCTGTACCGTGAATTTGCCGTTAATCACCGCCTGGCCGCCGCTGATTTTTTCGTTGACCTTGGGCGCGCTAATCAGATAGTTGTCCAAGAAAATAGCAATCGGCTTGCCGATGTTGCGGTCGGTAATCTGTTCAAAAAATTTGGCGCCGTCGGTGTCAAACTCCAGACCGACTTCCGGCGAACCGTCGTTGGGATTAAACTGGACGGTGGACCGTTTCAAATTTTTACCGGACAATTCCGTATTTTTCCACTCGCTGGGTGGCCCTAAAATATCGTCTATGGTTTGTGTTTTAATTAAGATATGGCTGACTTTATATTCGTCGGCTGTGCGTTCATCTTCTTTATAAATCAAATGAAAGCCGAATTCGGTTTCTACCGGGTCGGAAATTTTGCCTTTGGCCAGAGCAAACACCGCCGTTTCAAACGGTTTGACCATCTGGCCCGCGCCGAACCAGCCTAACTCGCCGCCAGACTGGGCCGCGCCCGGTTCGGTGGAGTTTTTCTTGGCCAAATCGGAAAAGTTGGCCGGCGTCGCCTGTTTTTTCAAATCATTAATTTTCGCCAGCGCTTCGTCCCTGGTTAAATTGCTGGCACAGCTCTTGGCGCCCTGATAACAAACCAGCAAGTGAGCGGCTTTGACCTCTTTGGTATCTTTAGTCCGCTTATCTTCCAATTTAAATAATTCATAGCCGCCGGTTAACTTGACCAAGTCGCGGCTGGTCGCGCCCTTTTTCATCTTGCTGACGGCGCCGGCTATTTCCGGCTGATTTAAAGCCGTCACCCAGCCCAAGTCGCCGCCCTTAATTTTACTGGCTTCGTCTTCGCTATAGGTTTTAGCTAAAGCGGCAAAATCGGCATTAGACAATAATTTGCCCAACACCATTTCCGCTTTACTTTTGGCCTCGGCGTTAAATTTATCCATGGCCTGCCGCTGATCGGGCGTTAGTTCGCGGGCGGCGGTATTTTGTTCTTTAAATTCCAAAAGCGGCGTTTCGCCGATTTTTTTGATGGCTTCATTAACATCTTTGATGCCGGCCAATTCCACTAAAATCCGGTACTCGCCGTTGGCGCCGGAATTAATCTGCACCAGCGGTTCGGACACGCCGAAATAATTGACGCGGCGTTCAATAACATCGCGCGCGCCGTTTAAGGCCGAGCTGCGGTCGGCGGGAGCGATGCGGCTGACATCAGCTTTATACAGCAATTGCGTGCCGCCCTGTAAATCCAAGCCTTGGCGAAAAGGCACTTCGCTTACTTTCGGCAAACCCAAACTGAATTTATCCACCGCCTTGTTATAGTAAAGGCCGAAATCAACAAACCAAGAAACGATAGCTAAAATCGCGATGAAAGCGAACATCCACCACAATTTGCCCCGGCCCTTAGGCTGAAAAAACTTAATCAAAAAATTTTCCTGCATAGGTATTTAATAATTTGGTAATTAGTCCTAAAGCAAAGAGCGGCCGAAAGCCGCACTTTGGCGATATATGCCTTATTTTATGTCAAGTAAAAATAAAAAGCAACTTTACAGAGCCGAATAAATATGGTGCAAGCTGGCGCCGGCGCCGGTAAAAAAATTAAGACCGCGGTTTTATATTTATTACAACCGGTTGGCCAAAAAGTTTCTGCCAACATTATCCGTCTTAAATTTGGCTAAAAATAGGCCTATTTTTAAATAAATATTGACAAAAATTTTATAGTATGATATAATAATATATTAACAAATAATAATTAAAAACTACTAAGGAGCTCTTTTAATGAAAAAACGACCCTGGCATTGGCTTGATGTCGTGCTTTGGCCGCTGCGACCGCTGTTAATAATTTTCTGGGAGCGGTGGTGCCAAAAAAAATCGTATGCGTGGCAGTGGCGGAATTTTGACAAAGATTTAGTCAATAAATTGTCCGTCAATCGACAACAAGTGGTGATGGCGGATAAAGACCCGCAAGCTAAATCGCGTCAAGGTTTTTGGCCCAACTTTTATCAGACCAATTTCGGCTGGCAAAAAGTGGTGGTGATAGAACCAGCCAAAGAACAAGACGCAGACGCAGACTATCAAGTCGGCTTCTATGACGCCGAGGATGATGTCTGCCAGTTATGCACTTTAATCCGGCAAGGCCGAACAGCCTTGTTAGTCGGTCCTAACGACGCGAAATTCTTCGCCGTTTACAGCGATACCGGCGAAGTAATGCCAATTAGACTGCAAAGGCTGACTACCAAATCGGATTTAAAAAATATTTTAATTTAAAAAGCCGTCACGATAATAATTATCAGACGGCTTTTAACTTTTTATACACTTTATACACTCATTAACCAAGGCGGTTATGGCGGCAGATGTCGGCGTAAAATTCGGCGGACGGCCGGGCCCGGCGTTCAAAAGTCTGATAATCAACCTCAAATAAACCGAAACGCGGTTCAAAGCCGTGCGACCATTCAAAATTATCAATTAGCGACCAGTGAAAATAACCCTTAACCGCTACGCCCTCGGCTATCGCCCGATGAACGTTGGCCAACACTTCCTTAATATACCAGCTGCGGTGCTGGTCGCCCTTGTCGGCCAAACCGTTTTCCGTGATGTAGACGGGTTTATCGTATTTTTGTAAATCTTTCAATAAATAATAAATGCCTTCGGGGTGCAAGCCCCAGCCCATATCCGAACATTTATCATAATCGCAGCGGCGGTTAAAACCGTAATGGACCAAATTGTGAAAATAATAATTCAAGCCGATAAAATCCTGCTTAGCGGCGATTTTGTTTAAAAAACGCTCGTTCCACCACCAGTCGGCCCCGGCTTTCAACCAACGGTTAATTAATTTATTGCCTCTGGCCTCAAAGTAAATATTATGGCTGGCAATGCCGATTTGGTTATTGGCGTCAATGGTTTTAATAATATCGTAAGCTTGGCGGTGCGCTGTAATTAAATTGCCGATGACTTGATAATAAGCCAAAAGATTTTTCTTTTGCGGCGGCCAGACGCCGGCCAGATAACTTTGGCTGGTGTACACCGTCGGTTCATTTAAGGTCATCCAAAAATTAACTTCCGCGTTTAAATAATTGACGGTTTTGGCCGTGAAGCGCAAAAACGGTTCAATGATTTTTGCCGACTGCCAGCCGCCCAGGTCGCGCGCCCAGAGCGGCACCGGCCAGTGCCATAAAGTCACGAGCGGTTCAATGCCGCCGGCTCGCAGTTTTTTAATAAATTCCAAATAAGTATCCAGAGCCGTTTCGTCAAAGATGCCCGGCTGGGGTTCAATTCGCGACCAGTCCACGCTGAAGCGATAGGCGTTCAAACCCAGTTGTTTCATGCAGGCGATGTCGGCGTTTTGCTCCACGAAGGAATTGGCGGCCAGACCGGAGACAAAATCCTCCGGTTTTAAATTTGCTTGCCGCAAATGCTTGACGCGGCGCTCGGATTTTTCCCATTCGCTCCAGTCGTTGGTCAGCCCGCCCTCAATCTGGTGCGCCGAAGTGGCGCAACCCCACAAAAACTGCGGTGGAAAATTTAGTTGTTTGTCGGCGTTCATGATAGAAACTCTTTAGTAAATTGTTCATTGGCCTTAACATAAGATTCCATACTTTCGTCCTCGGCCTTATCAGTATATTGCCAATGCCAAAATAAATCATCCACCACCTTGAAACCGAAGAAGTTCAGGACTTGTTTTTGCGTGGCTAAAACCGTGGCGCCGTTCCAGTTATGGCCGGTAAGCAGCAAACCGGCTTCAATTTCGGCCAAGACATTATCTTCGCCTAGAGTGGAGTGCCGGTTTTCCAGCCAAGTCAGTCGCTCAATCAATTTTTGGTAAATGGAATTCATTTGGCCCCAGCGCACCGAACCGAAAAATACCACGCAGTCCGCGGCCAGCAAGGGCTTGCTCACCTGCCACAGTTCGTCATCGGGGTTATTTAAGCTGGCATAACAGCGATGGCAGCCGGAAGGATTTTTTTCTTTGTCTTTCAGTAAAACCTTAAGCGGCCCGCAGTCGTTGCCCTTAGCCGCCGACACATTGCCTTCGCAGGGGTAAATTTTTAATTTAGCCACATCCAGCACCTGCACCTTGTCCTCGCCTACTGCTTTGGCCAGTTTGAGCGCCAGCTGCGTGGATTTGGGCAATTCGTTAGCCTCGCCGGCCCAGCGTGTGGAAGTGGTCAAAAACAAAATCTTGTTTTTCCCCTTCAAATGCTCAATTATCTTGTCCATATTTTTTAAATTATCTAACAAACGGGGCGAACCCGTACCTAAAGCTTAGCTTTTTTGAATGTTTTTGTCTACGATGAAACCCGCGTAACCAACCTGCCGAAAATAGAATAAACTTGACAAGTAATGAAAACTGTTATTAAATCAAGATAATCAAATAATTGTCCTTACAAACAGGGAGGTTATGTGCAAGATTCTAAAATAAAATTTGCCGGCAAACTGCTGGCTTGTATTGTCGTCCTTGTCTTTGGTCTCAATATAGAAATCTATCTATTCGGCCATTGGCATCAAGTTTGGAAAGACGCTCTTGACAATCCGTATGCGGGATCAACTCTTGGTCCGGTGGGCGGCATAATTACCGGCTTAGTGATTATGGCCGCCGCCACATTCATGTTTATAAATTTATTTATAAACAAAGATTAAAAAAAATAGAAACGAGGTAAATTTTACCTCGTTTTTTTAATTAATCTAAGTTTATCAACCCGGCTTAATTTTTTAATCCGGCTCTCGGCTTGAGCGGCTAAGGAACGATTGCGGAATTTGCGGCTAAAGAATCCGCAAAATTATATTGATGACCCCAAACAATAATAATAACAAATTTTAAAAGCCTTAGAATAATTTCTAAGGCTTTTTTGTTGTCTGCTTTTCAGGAAAATCTTTTAATAAAAGAAGTTTTTTCTCCCTGATTTAATCCGCAATCTCTATAAAATTGCCATTTCCATTTTTGTTGGGTGCCGGTTTCCAAAATAACTTTGTAGCAATTCCAATCTTTGGCTATGTCTATCGCCCTAGTGACAACTTCTTTAGCATAACCATTTTGGCGGTGTTCTTGATCTGTGACTAAATTTTCAATGATGGCAAATGGCCGACAGTTATACGATAGGCCGTCTATTCTGACTACCATGCAAGTGGAGATGATTTTATTGT